>DLYT01000063.1:4976-7625 GCA_003447595.1 Porphyromonadaceae bacterium | reverse complement strand
TCGGCTATTTATTATTACGAAAAAACATTATATGATTGTGAGTATACCCTCCAGAAGTCGAATAAAAACACGATGCCAGCTATGGCAATTTATGTTTATACAGCACTGGGTGAATTAGCCTGGCAAAATAAAGAGATAGAAAAAGCTATTTCTTTTCTAGAAATAGCCGTTAATGTAGCCCAGTCTCAGACTCGATCCTCTGAATTTAAGTTGAAAGCTTATCGTTTGTTGAATGTCTATTATCTAGCAACAGGACAGCCGGAGAAAGCTATGAATGCTTGGTCCCGATATGATTCGCTTTACTCCCAATATGAGAAAATGAGTAAAGAGCAACGTAAAGAGGAGTTGGCCAGACAATTACGAGGAAAGGAGTTGTCTTTTACGGTAGAAGAGCAACGTATAAAGCTAGAACAAACTAATAGACTGATTCTTCTCATCTTAGTTATTTGTCTGTTTTCATTTGTAATCTTATTTGGGGTTTATCTGCTTTATAGGCAGAAAAAGCGTTTGCTTAATTCCATAGAACAAAAAGATAAAGAGCTTAAAGAGTTAACTAAGAAGACAGTGGTTGAAGATAATACGACACAGGAAGCTCAACTCTTTGAACGAATAGAGAAGCTTATGGTTGATGAGCAATTGTTTATGAATAAGGATCTTAATCTTGATGATTTTTCAAAGATGTTAGGGTCGAATCGCTCTTATGTTTCAGCAGCAATAAATCAATTCACGAAGCAAAACTTTAGTCAGTGGGTGAATAGACATCGCGTTGGCTATTTTATAGAGAATGTTTTGAATGAAGAGAACTTACAAGAGTTGGCTTCGCGTTCCGGTTTTGCATCTCAAGCATCTTTTTATCGATGGTTTAAAGTGTATACAGGGATGACACCAAAGCAATATATTGACAAATCGGGAAGAGCCGACCGTTGAAATGATTCATCTTGAAATAATGTTGTTATTAATTGTTGTATCTTTGTGTTGATGGAGTGCTTTTTGTAGCATGTAAATCAATTATATCGATAACGAACTTCTAGCAAAAAGAGACATGTTAATGGTAATTGTCGCGTCTGTATTTGTGCTTTTATTGCTGACTACAGGACTTGCGCTGCTAAAAATCAATCAAAAGGGAGATGATGATATCTCAGCTTTTACGAAACTTCAGCTTGGCTTTACAAATATAGTATGGGCTATTTTGATAGGAATACTTATTGTTCTTCGTATTAATGAATCTATAATGCATTCAGGATTCTTTCTTGTACCCTTAAAAGCTTCTATTGCGATTATTATAATTCCGTTTCTTTATTTATATATGTCAAATAAGTTGTATGGAGATGTTGTGTGTCTTAAAAGATATGCAGTTAATTTAGCACTTCCTATAAGCTTATTATTGTTATGGGTGTTTTTTCTGTTTGTATCAAAGACGACTCAGGCTTTTCAATGGGGAAGTTTTAATTATATATCCTTTTGGAAAGGTTTAGAGTATTCTTATATTACGGTTTTACTTTTGCAAATAGGATTTTATACTGTTTTATTGATCGTAAATTATATATTGCAAAACAATGAAGATAAAAGGCGGTCGAGAGTTTCTATCGTGAAGTATTGGTTATTAGGTATTCCAGCTGCGTTATTATGGGTTTATTCATTGTTAAATCATCAAATTGTATTTGTTGTTGCATCATACGTTTATCTTTTATTTTTCGTAGCTTTTTTATTTTACGTTGAAGTAAAAGACTCTTTTAAGCCTAAAATTGCTTTTGCAGATCAGTTGATAGGCGAAAGTCTGGAAGAAACAAAGCCCGTGAGTAAAGAAGTAGAAGCAAAAGATTCGGAAAGTATGCGTCTAATTATAGAGCGAATAGACAACTTGCTGTTTGAAGATAAGATCTACAAGAATCCGGAAATAACGTTGTCTTCCTTTGCTCGTATGGTTCCTACCAATGAGACTTATTTAAGAGATGCAATAAAAAGGCATTATAACTGTTCTTACACAGACTTGCTCAATGAGTGCCGATTGACTGAGGTGGAATGCATGTTACTGCAAAAAGAAGCACAGGTGAATGAGTTGTATGAAGAGGTTGGATTCAATAGTTCTTCTGCATTTTATGTGGCATTTAAGAGAAAGCATAATATGACACCTACACAATGGATTCAGCTTCATAAACAATAAAAATATCCCTTTATTTCCACTGAAACGAGGAGATAAAGGGATGTTTTCGTTTTCAAGGAGCGGTTATCGATCCGAGAACTTGTCCGTATTTAGGGTTATCCACATTGGAGACGGTATGCCCCATAGGTATGGACGAATCTTAACTTGAAAGCGACTCAGGTCTTTTTGAGTAACAGCTTTAAGAAGAGAAGATGCAAGGGCTGTATCGTTGATATAACTCAAGATGTTAGGAATATCAATCACTACAGGTAAGATCTCTGTAGAATTCGCATTTACAGCGAATGGTTTTACCAATTTAGCGTGCTTGACTTTGTCTTTATTCTTTGTCGACTCTTTCGCTAGTTTTTCAAGAAGATTCTTACTTGGATATGCATTCAACTGTACATCAAGGTCAAGTTGTTCGGCATCGTCGAAGTTACCGTCGCCATTGCGATCCAAGAAAAGAGCAAAGTCCATTGCATCGATAGAAGCTTTGGTGTCGTAAG
>DLYT01000063.1:535-4736 GCA_003447595.1 Porphyromonadaceae bacterium | reverse complement strand
AGACTATTTAGTGCTTGTAATCCTCCTAGTATCATACCAAGTCCGCTTTTCTGCGAATCAAGAGAAAACTCCGTATCTCCTAAATAAATAGCATTCACTGGTTGGATATCTTCAGACTTTAGTCCGAGTGAATATTGGCACTTCGCAAAGCTTTTTACTTGCTTTACGGAGTTACAACTAATTCCACCAATCAATAAAACTGCTGATGCAATTGAGCAAATAGTATAACGTAGTTTCATAATCTTGTTTATATTAATCATCTTTTCCATCAAAGTCGAACTCGAAATCAAAGTCATCATCTATAAAGATAGGTTCAGTAAAGTCGGTAAGATCTCTCCTGTCTTTCTTCGTTGGGCGTCCTGTACCTTTCGCTCTGTCTACAAAGCCGGTAATTTTACTCAACTCTAAGATTTCGAGTTGTTCTTTAGGGGTCACATCTTTTAAAAAGTTTGGAACTAACTTAGCTCCCATACGACGTTCTGTAATATCAAGAACTTGAAAAGAGTAGACGATTGGTGGTTTCTTTACTTGGATTACATCACCGATCTTAATCATTCGTGATGCTTTTACCGTTGTTCCACCAATCATGATGCGACCTTTTTTGCAGGCTTCAACGGCAATGCTACGGCTTTTGAATATTCTGGTAGCCCATAGCCATTTGTCAATTCTTACTTCCGCCATTGTTTGAAGACTCTTTTTTATTTGTTGTTGAATTGATTCATTGTGATTTGAACACCTGCAAGACAAAAGCTTTTTACTATCTCCTCGCCACGTTTTAATTTGGCAGGCATTTCTTCCATTTGTTCGTTAGAGAATTTGCCAAGAACATAATCTACTTGACCACCCTTCGAAAATTCGTTACCAATACCAAAGCGCAGACGATTGTATTGCTGAGTACCCAATGTTTCTTGAATGTGCTTTAAGCCATTGTGACCGGCATCACTACCTTTGGGTTTTAAGCGTAAAGTTCCAAATGGTAATGCCAAATCATCCACAATAACCAGTAGATGTTGTAGATCAATTTTCTCTTGTTGCATCCAATAGCGGACTGCGTTTCCGCTAAGATTCATATAAGTTGCCGGCTTTAATAAAATAAGGGTTTTGCCTTTAATCTTAAACTCAGCGATAGCTCCGTAACGTTTGTCACTAAATGTTGCTCCGGCTTGTTTCGCCATTTCATCAAGTACCATAAAGCCGATATTATGGCGGGTCTCATGGTATTCGGGTCCAATGTTGCCTAATCCAACAATTAAGTATTTCATAATGCAATGTTTAGAATGAAAAATAAAAGGGTAAAATATCCCCTAATGGAAACATTTTACCCTTTATAATGTACTGAATGTATTCAGAATTACTTACCAGCTTTAGCAGCAGCACCTCTTGCAGCACGAGTCAACTTAACAGCACAGATAACGTTGTTTTTACCGCTAAGTACTTCAAGGTTCTCGAATGCAACTTGACCAACTTGGATAGTTTTACCAAGAGCAAGGTTTTCGATGTTGATATGCAATTGCTCAGGTACGTTGTTATAAAGAGCTTTAACGCGAAGTTTTCTCATTTCCAAGCTCAATTTACCACCGGCTTTAACACCTTCTGCAAGACCGTCAAGAACAACTGGTACATCGATTACGATTGGTTTTTCTTCGAAAACTTCAAGGAAGTCGATGTGAAGAACAGCGTCAGTTACAGGGTGGAACTGAAGATCTTTCATGATAGCTTTGCAAGTTTTGCCATCGATAGTAAGCTCTACCAAGAAAATTTCTGGAGAGTAAATCAATTTACGAACAGCTTCTTTTTCTACTGTGAATTGAGATACAGTTTCTCCACCATAAATGATACATGGGATAGAGTTGTTGTTACGGATAGCTTTTGCAGCTTTTTTACCTGTCTCTGTTCTTAAAGAACCAGCTAGTTGAAATACTTTCATCTTGTAAATAAATTAATTGTGTTACTCAAAATTAGAACGTTGCTAATTTCCCATCACACTGTAAGGGGCTAAAAGCGGGGCAAAGATAGGGATTCTTTTTTTTATCTGCAACACTCATAGGTATTTAGTAAGGATGTGGCATTGTTGGTGGGTTTGAACCTCCTTTTTCTAATAAAAGGGTAAATAAACTTGCTTAAAAAGACTATTTATTGTTTTATATTAACCAAACGACGGAAGTTTAAAAGATTATATTTACCTTTCAAGCATAAAATTAATGCATAGAATATATAATTTAATTTATAGTCAATATACCATATATCATGGAAACAAATTATGAAATCAGGTATGCTGCTAATCCAGTGGACGCAAAAGCATACGATACGCAACGTTTACGTGCCGACTTTCTTATCGAATCTTTATTTTGTGATGATGCGGTTAATATGACCTATTCAATGTATGATCGAATGATTGTCGGAGGGGCCATGCCTGTAAAAGAAGAGCTATTATTAGAAGCGATCGAACCGTTAAAAGCTCCTTTCTTTCTACATCGCCGCGAACTTGGAATCTTTAATGTTGGAGGAGACGGTGTAGTTCAGGTTGGAGAGAAAGAGTTTCCGATTTCATATAAAGAAGCTCTTTACTTAGGAGCCGGAGATCGCGAAGTTATTTTCAAAAGCAAAGATGCCGCAAACCCGGCGAAGTTTTACTTCTGTTCGGCTCCGGCACACAAAACATATCCAGATCGTTTGGTAACGAAAGCAGATGCTGTAGTTGCGGAAATGGGTTCCTTAGAAGGATCGAATCATCGTTGCATTAATAAGATGCTAGTATGTCAGGTATTGGAAACATGCCAACTTCAAATGGGTATGACCGAATTAAAACCAGGAAGTGTTTGGAATACGATGCCGGCACATACACACGCACGTCGTATGGAAGCTTATTTCTATTTTGAAGTTCCGGAATCACAAGCAGTGTGTCATTTTATGGGTGAAACCAACGAAACGCGTCACATTTGGATGAGCAACGAACAAGCTGTGCTTTCTCCGGAGTGGTCTATTCACTCGGCTGCAGCAACATCAAATTATACATTTATCTGGGCTATGGCTGGCGAAAACCTAGACTATAGTGATCAGGATTTCTGCAAAAATACGGAACTACGATGATACAACAATTATTCTCTTTAGAAGGAAAAGTTGCATTGGTAACAGGAGCAACACACGGTATCGGAATGGGATTGGCCGTAGCATTAGGTAAAGCAGGAGCAAAAGTTGTATACAACGCACGTGATCCTAAAAAGCTAGAACAAGCAGCCATTGATTATAAAGAAGCAGGCGTTGATGCTGTTGGTTATCGATTTGATGTAACCAACGAAGCTGAAGTAGAAGCAGCTATTGCAAAGATCACTGCGGAAGTAGGTCCGATTGATATACTGGTAAATAATGCAGGTATTATCAAACGAATTCCGGCATTGGAGATGACAGCGCAAGAGTTTCGAGAAGTGGTCGACATAGACCTTACAGCTCCATTCATTGTGGCAAAAGCTGTTGCTCGTGGAATGATCGAACGTCGTTCGGGTAAAATCATTAATATTTGCTCGATGATGAGCGAACTTGGACGTAATACCGTTTCTGCGTATGCTGCGGCAAAAGGTGGGTTGAAAATGCTCACTAAAAACCTAGCTACCGAATGGGCTAAGTACAATGTACAAGTAAACGGAATTGGTCCGGGGTATATTGCAACGTCGCAAACCGCACCCATTCGCGTAGACGGACATCCTTTCAATGAATTCATCATTCGTCGTACGCCAGCCGAACGTTGGGGTGAAGTAGAAGATCTTGCCGGCTCTTGCGTATTCTTGGCTTCAAAAGCATCAGACTTCGTAACCGGACATGTGTTGTACGTAGACGGAGGTATTCTAGCCTCATTAGGAAAAGCATCGCACGAAGCATAAAAGATACATTTACAACCTATGAAAAAGATTCTATTATTAGTTGCATCGTGCATATTAGTTGCCTGCAATAGCAATCAAACAACAACCGTATCACTTAGCAATCCGTTGGCTATCGATCGCGTAGCGGAAGTTGTCGAAATACCTTTGAGCGAAATTAGCAGTAAAGTCGTATTACAAGAAGGTGAGAGCTATGAGGCAAAGAATGACAAAGGAGAAGTTGTTCTCTCTCAAATATCATACGATCAGGCGGGAACTCCTACTGCATTGCTTATTCAAGCAACAGTGCCGGCAGCAACGCAAGTTGATTACACCATAGGGAAGGC
>DLYT01000063.1:0-455 GCA_003447595.1 Porphyromonadaceae bacterium | reverse complement strand
GGAGTGCACTTTACCCAAATATCATACGATCAGGCGGGAACTCCTACTGCATTGCTTATTCAAGCAACAGTGCCGGCAGCAACGCAAGTTGATTACACCATAGGGAAGGCAGCAGCAACGCAAGTAGACTCGAAAGTATATGGACGTTTCGTTCCTGAAAGAAAAGACGATTATACATGGGAAAACGATAAAGTCGCATTTCGTGTATATGGCCCTACTCTTGAAAAAACAGGAGAGATTAGCAACGGTATCGATATTTGGGTAAAGTGCACTCCTAATTTAGTTATCGACAAATGGTATGAGAACGACCTTTCGGGGAAGGCATCGTATCATGCAAATCATGGCGAGGGGCTCGACTTTTACAAAGTTGGTCGTACATTAGGAGCAGGGGCAATGGCTCCGTTTGTGGGAGATTCGCTTCGTCTAGGCAACAACTTTACAAGCTACAAGACCAT
>DLYT01000041.1:14429-17990 GCA_003447595.1 Porphyromonadaceae bacterium | reverse complement strand
TATATCGAACTCACGTTATTTTATGTTCCAACCGAAGCTCGCTGGTCTGCAATTGCCGCTAGTGCGCACACACCGGAGATCGGAACAATGATTGATGATGCCATGCGTGCAATTGAGCGTGAAAACAAACGACTCAAAGATATTCTTCCTAAAAACTTTGCTCGTCCCGAACTTGATAAGCGTCGCCTTGGTGAAGTAGTAGACTTGTTTACAAACATTCAAATGCACGAACATGGAAATACGAAAGACATCTTGGGACGTGCATATGAATATTGCCTATCGAAGTTTGCCGAAGCAGAAGGAAAACTAGCGGGCGAATTTTATACACCGGGATGTATTGTACGCACTTTGGTCGAAGTGTTGCAACCATATAAAGGTCGCGTTTACGACCCTTGTTGCGGAAGTGGCGGTATGTTTGTACAATCGGCAAAGTTCATCGAAGAGCATGCACAAAGTATAAAGAATATATCTGTATTCGGGCAAGACTCAAACCCTACAACGTGGAAGTTAGCACAAATGAACTTGGCAATTCGTGGTATTGAGGCAGATCTTGGGCGTTTCAATGCCGATACATTCTTCAACGATTGTCACCCAACATTGAAAGCAGACTTTGTTATGGCTAATCCACCTTTTAATCTAAGCGATTGGGGTGTAGATAAGTTATCGGGAGATGTCCGTTGGAAATACGGAACTCCCCCCAATGGTAATGCCAACTTTGCATGGATTCAACATATTATTCATCACTTGGCACCAAATGGTAGAGCCGGAGTTGTTTTGGCAAACGGATCACTGTCGAGTCAAAGTGGAGGAGAAGGAGATATTCGAAAAGCGATCGTAGAAGCCGACCTGGTCGATTGTATTATTGCGATGCCTCCGCAGTTGTTTTATACAACTCAGATACCTGTGTCTATATGGTTCTTCAATAAGAACAAAGCGCAAGCGGGCAAAACACTCTTTATCGATGCCCGTAATATGGGTAAAATGGTTACCCGTAAACTTCGCGAGCTAACCGACGAAGATATACATCACCTTGCAAACACCGTAGATGCTTTTGAAAAAGGAATCGAGATCGACGAAAAAGGATTCTGTGCAGTAGTGTCTACCGAAGACATTGCGAAGCAAGACTATATCCTTACTCCGGGACGTTTTGTTGGCATTGCAGAGCAAGAAGACGACGGTGAACCATTCGACGAAAAGATGGAACGCCTAACAAAAGAACTATCCGGTCTTTTTGAGCAATCACACTCACTTGAAGCAGAAATCAGAAAACAACTTAAATCGATTGGTTATGAGCTGTAAAGAGTGGAAAGATTTGACATTGGGAGAGTTGTGTGAAATTGTTATTGATTACAGGGGTAAAACGCCATTGAAACTTGGATCAAATTGGTCAACAGAAGGATATAGAGCCTTATCTGCAAAAAATATTAAGACTGGAAAGATAGTCCAAGAAGAATCAATAAGATTTGTAGATGAAGTATTGTACAAAAAATGGATGAAAGATGAAATATCTAGAGGAGATATTATTATAACATCAGAAGCTCCTTTTGGGGAAGTTTTATATTGGGATAGTGATGAGAAAATTGTATTAAGTCAAAGGTTGTTTGGGTTAAAGATAAAAAGGGAATATTTATCAAAATATATTTATTACTACATGACCTCTTTTCTTTTTCAAGAACAATTAAAAGGGAGAGCGACAGGTACGACTGTTGTCGGACTTAGGCAACCGGAGTTGTTAAAGTGTCGGATTAGTGTGCCTTCAATTAAAGAACAAAAACGTATTGCTGCAATACTTGGAGCATTAGATGACAAAATAGAACTAAATAATAAAATCAATAAAAACCTTGAAGAACAAGCATCCGCTCTATTCAAACACTGGTTTGTAGACTTTGAGTTTCCCGATGCCAACGGCAAACCCTATAAGTCATCCGGCGGAGCTTTCAAAGACTCCGAACTCGGACCAATCCCTTCTGAATGGAAAGTCGGGGTATTAGAAAATATTGGGGATATCATAGGAGGAGGGACTCCCTCAAAAGCAAATAATGATTATTATACAGCAAATGGAATTCCTTGGATTACACCAAAAGACGTATCTCTTAAAAAAGTGAAGTTTATTTCAAATGGACAAACGGATATTACCGATTTAGGATACAAAAGTAGTAGTACTAAAATATTGCCAAAAGGAACTGTATTATTCAGTTCAAGAGCTCCTATTGGATATATTTCCATTGCAAATAATGACTTATGTACAAATCAAGGGTTTAAATCTGTAGTGCCAATGAGAGGAATTGGCACTGCTTTTATTTATTTATATTTAAAGAGGAATGTTGATGTCATTGAAAGTAAGGCTTCTGGTTCAACATTTAAGGAGGCTTCTGGAGCTTTGATGAAAAGTCTAGATGTAATTATACCTAATCAAAAGATATTAGATCAATTTAATGGCATTTGTAATGAGCTCTTTCAACAGCAAAAGACTGTTGAGGCAGAAACTCAAACATTAGAACACTTACGACATACATTATTACCACAATTAATGTGTAATAATATAAAATTAAATACATGATTAAGATACCTAAATTTGATATGAAGTCTAAACTTTACATATTTGCTATAATTGTCTTCTTTCTAGTTTGCGGATCTCCATTTTTATTTACACTAGAGTCTGATTATTTTGATTTTACAAAGACAGGAGATATCGGAAGTACAATCGGGGGTATTACTGCTCCAATTGTTGGTTTAGCAAGTGTTTTTTTACTAACCTATACTTTTCTTGAACAAATCAGTATTAGTACTAGACAAATTGAGTTTAGTGAAAAACAGGATAACTTTAATAAACAACAGGTTGAATTTGGAAAGAAGCAAAATGACTTTAATAATATGCAGATTGAATTTAATAAAAAGCAAGGGTGTATGGCTTTTGAAGAACAATTCAAGTCTGTATATTTTAGTTTATTGCAAATGCAACGGAATATTGCAGAATCTATTAATGGGGAGCTATTTTTTTTAGCAGATAAGGTTAGTGAAGAAATAAGTGATGGATACTTTAAAGATAAGTATAAGATTTTTAAAGCAGATCCATCAAGAGCTCATAAGGAGATTTTTACTATAAAAAAGCGAGAAGATATTAATAGAACAAACGGGAATCAATTTTTTGTCAACTCAAGACATCAATTACAATGTCTACGTTTCTCTATTGGTTATAAAAAATATTATAAAGATTATGATGCTGAAGCAGCATTTGATTTAGAAGAGAGATTAAGCGATGAATATTTAAATAATTTTCAATATGAATATTCAGAAGAAGAAATTGACGAAAAATTCAGTAAGCGTAGAGCTCCACTTAGAGCTGGTTATTATAATGCAAAATATGGTGTTTCTGAACGTGCTTATAACCTATATCACCAAGGAGATCAGAAAAAGAAAATAGCGATTACCTACTTGCACTTTTACTATAAACAGCCAAATCTCCGACATTACTTTAAGCACTTATTAGCTCTTCTTAGATATGTGAAAGAAAGTGAGAAAGAGTGTGTAAAATTTGAAAGTGAACAAAATGAATTAGAT
>DLYT01000041.1:0-14266 GCA_003447595.1 Porphyromonadaceae bacterium | reverse complement strand
TCAAAATGAATTAGATAAGCTATGTGCACAGTTCAAAAGTCAAGCTCAATTTATTGCTTCACAAATGACGATTGACGAGATGGTAATTGTTTTTTATCATGCTTTTCTAGATAATGAGTTCAGGGAGTTAATAATAAAGTATGATCTATTAAAAGATCTTGTTTTAGAAGATGTTCTTGTTGGGAGTAATTGCTTAGAAGGATATACTTTAAAATCAAGAGGTACAATAATAAATCAGATGTTGGAAGCAATTTGAATTACAAAAAGGTTGATCAATATATATAATAACAGACCAATGGAAAAAGAACCTGAAATAAAAGAGATTATTCACAAGTATGCTACATGGGCGGCAAGTCGAGCTGCTAGTGTAAACGGTTGCCGGTTTTCTGTGGAGATAGGGCAACAGATATTGAATGAGGTGGCGATACGAAACTTTATATTAAATCCCGATGCATTGCCTAGTAGTGCATCGGAGTTTAATCTGTTGCATAAGCAATGGAGAGAACATATTATAGAGTTATCGAAAAGTAAAACTTGTCCGGATTTTACACATGGTGTAGCTGCTAAGCTGATCAATATTTATTTGAAAACGATTCTTTCTTGTGGAGGTTTTCATAGCCACGAGAAAGTTAGCTTTATTCATCCGCCTATTGATTCTCTGTTGATGAAGGCATTGGTTAATGCACCTGATTATTCTCATAAAAAAACGTTTTGGAAAGAGATGGTCACTAGGCGTTGGTCGAAGTTTTCATCAGATGATTATGAAGCTGTAATACAAGAATTGCAAAGTGTTGTTGGTGAAAAGCCTCTTTGGAGTGTTGAAAAGTATTGGAAGGGTCATCAATAATGGATACCTTGCAAGCATCTTGAATGAATTTGTAGATTTTAATGTATAGATAAGATATGCCTTTTACAGAAGCTAACTTTGAAAATGCCATTGTAGAACTGCTACATGATGATTTGGGCTATGCGTATGTGTATGGACCGGAGGTGGAGCGTGACTATACGCAGCCTGTTTATTTGGATCTTTTGCGTACGGCGCTGGCAAAAGTAAATTTGCATTTACCCGAGGCAGCCATTGATGAAGCTCTTATGAAGATGACGACTTTTGAGGGTGGTTCGTTGGTGCAAAAGAATGCAGTGTTTCATGATTACTTGCAGAATGGTATCGATATAAATTATTTTGACGGAAAAGAAACGACTTCGACAAATGTAAAGCTGATTGATTTTGATAATCCGTTGCGCAACTCGTTTGTGGTGACGAACCAATGGACGGTGGAGGAGTGTTCGGTAAAACGTGCCGATGTGGTTGTGTTTATAAACGGACTGCCGCTGGTTGTGATCGAACTGAAATCGCCTTCGCGTGAAAATACGGATGTGTCGGAGGCATATCGTCAGTTGCGCAATTACATGATTGAGATTCCTTCGCTGTTTATTTACAATGCTTTTTGTGTGATGAGCGACCAAGCCACTTCGAAAGCGGGCACTATAACGGCGGGTGAAGACCGATTTATGGAGTGGAAAACGGCAGACGGATCGTGCGAGGATGTGAGTTTTGCTAATTTCGACGTGTTATTTAAGGGGATGTTTGACAAGAAGCGTCTGATTGAAATAATCCGAAACTTTATTTGCTATTCTGATGATGCGAAGATTTTAGCTGCGTACCATCAGTTTTATGCGGTGCGCAAAGCGGTAGAGTCTACCATTCGTGCAGTGGGTGACAATGCAGATGAGTTGCGTGTGTATGAAGCCCCCGAACATTATGGTTTGCCCAATGTGAACAAACAACCGAAAGGGGATAAAAAAGCAGGTGTATTTTGGCATACGCAAGGGAGTGGAAAGTCGCTTTCGATGGTGTTTTACGCAAAGTTGTTGCAGCAGAGTATGGGGTCGCCTACGTTGGTGGTACTTACCGACCGTAATGATCTCGACGACCAGCTCTACAAGCAGTTTGCCCGTTGTAAAGGTTTCTTGCGACAAACTCCAATTCAGGCCGATAGTCGTGCACATCTCAAAGAGTTGTTGATGGGACGCAAGGCGAATGGGATTTTCTTTACTACGATGCAGAAGTTTGAAGAGAGTGAAGAGGCACTTTCGGATCGTCGCAATATTATCGTAATGGCCGACGAGGCACACCGTAGTCAGTATGGACTAAACGAAACGGTGGATACTAAGACCGGAAAAGTAAAGATAGGTGCGGCACGTATGGTACGCAATGCTTTGCCGAATGCTACGTTTATTGGTTTTACAGGTACACCGGTTTCGCAAAAAGACCGCTCTACACGCGAGGTGTTTGGTGATTACATTGATGTGTATGATATGACGCAGGCTGTAGAAGATGGTGCTACTCGTCCGGTGTTTTACGAAAGTCGTGTGATCAACCTCAAACTTGAGGAGTCTTTGATGAGACGAATTGATGAAGAGTATGATGCGATGGCGGGTGAGGCCGAGGAGTATGCGATTGAAAAGAGCAAGCGTGAATTGGGGCGTATTGATTCGATATTGGGTGCGGAGCAAACAATAAACTCGTTGTGCGATGATGTGTTGTCGCATTATGAGGAATTTAGACAGTATGAGCAAACGGGCAAAGCGATGATTGTGGCTTATTCTCGCCCGATTGCGATTAAGATATACAAGCGGTTGATGGAGTTGCGTCCGTCGTGGGGTGAAAAGTTGGCCGTGGTTATGACTTCGGGTAACAATGATCCGGAAGAATGGCGCGAGATTATTGGTAATGACCGAAAAAAGAAGGAGCTTGAGGTTGCCTTCAAAGATGATAATTCGCCGCTCAAAATTGTGATTGTTGTGGATATGTGGCTTACGGGTTTTGATGTGCCGTCGCTTTCGACGATGTATGTGTATAAACCGATGGCAGGGCATAACTTGATGCAGGCAATTGCCAGGGTAAACCGCGTGTTTGAAAATAAGACGGGCGGACTGGTTGTGGATTATGTGGGTATTGCTTCGGCTTTGAAAAAGGCAATGAATGATTATACCATTCGAGATCGTAAGAATTATGGAGATACGGATGTGTCGAAGACTGCTTATCCTGAATTTCAGAAGAAGTTGCAGGTGTGTAAGGATTTGATGCATGGGTTCGACTATTCGGCTTTCTTTGGTGATAAGGATTTGCTAAGGGCAAAGGCGATAAGCGGTGGTGTAAACTTTCTTTCTTCACCCGAAAAGGAGGAGATGAAGAAGTTGTTTATTAAAGAGGCTTTGTTGTTGAGCCAAGCTTCGTCGCTTTGTCGAAGTATTCAGCAGTACGACGAACGTATGGAGTCGGCTTACTTTGAAGCGGTGCGAACATTGCTTACTCGTGTAGAGGGAAAAGGCAAGATTTCGTTCAAGGAAGTAAACGATCGTGTGAATGAGTTGCTGAAACAAACGATCAAAAGTGATGGGGTTATTAATCTATTTTCTGATATTAAACAGGAGTTTTCGCTGTTTGATCCGAAGTTCTTGGAAGAGATTGGACGAATGAAGGAGAAGAACTTTGCCGTAGATTTGCTTCGAAAGTTGCTTGCCGAACAAGTACGTGTGTATGCTCGGACTAATGCGGTACGTGCGAAGAAGTTTTCGGATATTCTGTCGAATGCAATGAGTAGTTATCTGAAAGGGATGCTTACCAATGAAGAGGTAATTGCGGAGTTGCTCAAGGCTGCGCATGAAATCATGAATGGCGAAAAGGATGCTAAGCGGATGAATCTTACCGAAGAGGAGTTGGCTTTTTATGACGCGCTGACTAAACCGCAAGCTGTAAAGGATTTTTATTCGAACGAACAGTTGATCGCGATTACGCACGAACTGACCGAGGCGTTGAGGCAGAATAAAACAATTGACTGGAATGCGAAGGAGAGTGCGCGTGCAGGAATGCGCCGTATTATCAAGCGTTTGCTCAAAAAGTATAAATACCCACCCGAAGGACAAGAGGATGCATTGAATATGATCATGAATCAGTGCAATATGTGGGCCGCGAATAATGATTGAAAGAAAAAGGATGTGTCAAAATACTGACACATCCTTTTTCAAGATCTTTTTGTACAAGGGTTTATTTGTAGAATATTTATAGGTTGATTGCTAATAACTCTGCTCCGAGTTTATGTAGTGCATGTTCAAGTTTCATTGCTTGTTCGGCTCTTGGCTTTTTAGAACCTGTTGCATAATGCCAGAGTAATTTTTGATTTATTCCGGTAAGTCTTTCTAAGCCTGCTTTTGTAAAGATTTTAGAATATACATTCAGCATCGACTGTACATCCATCTTGAAAACAAGTTCATAGTTGCCTTGAAGCTCAACCGGGATTTCATCTCCAAATTCTTTAGAGGTTTCGATAAACAGTTCGATTGCTTCTACTATGTTAGTTTTAATTTCATCGATATTATTGCCAACAGTTACAATTCCATCAATACCTTCTACATAGGCACCGTAGTTGTTTTCGGTTTGTTCTATTATAACTTTCACAACATTTGTTGTGTGATTGCCGGTAGTCATATTCTTTGATTTTAGTCTTGTTGTTAATGAAAATTGAAGTGTTCTATTTATGGCCTGCTTTTCTAAGAATGCTATTTTCTGTTCCTAATGGCATATCTGCATTTAGACTTCATTATTCCACCAAATGTAGCATAAAGGTAACTGTTTTTATTACTTTACATTGTTGGAAACACTCTTTGCTAGTATTTTGTTGGCTTAGTGGGCATAAAACAAAGGTAAAACAGCGTCTTTTCTTCTGGTTGAAGTTTTCTTTTGATCAAAAAGAAACAAACGATTTGCAACGAATAAGGCAGTGGGAGATTACGGCTCCTTTTCGTTGTTAGTAAGGTCTTTCGAAGTGGTGTAGCAGAATATTACTTGAAGGGTATTGGGCGGTTGCATTTTGTATTTGCTCAACTCGCTGAGAATGTTTTCTGTAAAGTGATCTGGACAATTGGTCGGCTATATTACTGGGAGAGAATAGATAAGATTGATAATTTGTATATCTTTGATATAATTGTTTAATTGTGTTTGAAAATGACTCTTACAGATCCTGAGTCGTTGTCTCGAGAAGATATTGCGATGGTTCTGGATAGTTTGAATTATTTGATTGTACATTAATGCTTTAATTATATGAATGCTTTGAGAAAAATACTCACGTTTTTACTATTTGCTTTTCTTTGGCTGTTTCTATCACCTTTGTTTGTAATGGTGAAAGTGTTTCTACTGAAAGGAAAGTTGAAAACAAACTTGTTCTATGCGGGATTGTCTCCTTCAACTTGGATTTTAGTTGTTGCTGCTTATCTTTTTGGTGCAAGTTATTATGATCAGAATTTTAAGTTGACAGGTAAAAAAGAACTGTCGCAAGTGACAGGTGTTGATTTGCCTTCGTTTCGAATTGTCGACAAAGATTTGGGAAGTAAAGCTTTTAATGGAGATCATACAAATAATTACGTTATAGAGTTTGATGAGTTGCCCGATGAGGGATTTTATTTATTGCTTGATTCTGTTTGTAAAGATGATAGTTATTGGAGTAAATCCGTTGAAGCGACAAGTGTTCTATATTCATACAGTAGGATGTGGGGAAATGGATTAGAAGCTCCCGAAGGACAGGATTCGGATGAAGATTTATCAATATCCCTTACAATTGAGAAAGGGGGGCTAAAGGCTAGACTTTCGAAAGCGAGTTGGTAAGGGCTGCATTTCGGTTTGTGATGCGCATCGTATATTGATGAAAGAGTTGCTTGCGTATGCGGTGGAGGATGAAGATCTTCTTTTTTGTACCCTTTCGGGTATACTTAATGCAGAACACAAACTTTTGTACCCTTTCGGGTGTTATATTTTAGAATATTCTTAATTTTGTACCCGAAAAGGTATCGAATATGGATAATCTACCACTAAATGAATATGTGAAAACCAAGCGTAAGGCATTGGGTTTGTCACGGGAAGAATTTGCGCAAAAAGCAGGAGTAGGGATTCGCTTTTTGCGTGAACTAGAACAAGGTAAAGAAACCTTGAAAATGGATAAGGTAAATCAAGTATTAAAATTGTTCGGGATGCAGCTCGGTGCTGTACCTATGGACCGAACTAATCTTATAGATCCATGAAACAAGCCAAAATTTATATGTACAGCACATTTGCCGGGATTTTAACAGAAGATGAGAACGGGTATAGATTTGAATATGATTCTGTTTATTTGGCAAATGAAAAAGCAGAATCAATCAGCTTGACATTACCTCTAACAGACAAAGCTTATATCAGTAATGTTTTGCATCCATTCTTTGATGGTCTTATACCCGAAGGATGGTTATTGGATATTGCCGAAAAGAATTGGAAAATAAATAATCGGGATAGAATGTCTTTATTGCTTGCCTGTTGCAAAGATTGTATTGGTGCAGTGAGTGTTCAACCTCTTTAATTAGGTGTATTATGAAAAGATGTTTATATTGTTATCAGCCGCTCGAAGAGGAACAAATAGATTTTCATCCCCGATGCTCAAAAAAAATATTTGGAATTGTCACGCCACCTGTTCTTCCATATAGTAAAGCTGATATAGAAGGATTAGCTTTAGAGATTGTTCGTTCACAAATAACAATTACAGGCGTACAGCCCAAATTGTCTGTCGATTTGGAGAAGGATAAAAACGGAGAGAAACGTTTTACAATTGTAGGTTTATGGGGTGGCTACATTTTGAAACCTCAAACAGGACAATATGCTAATCTGCCCGAAAATGAAGATCTAACCATGCATTTGGCTGAATTAGCAAAAATAAAAACTGTACCTCATTCTCTAGTCCGTTTTAAAGATGGTTCATTGGCTTATATCACAAAACGGATAGACCGAGATAAAAAAGGTGGTAAAATCCCAATGGAAGATATGTGCCAATTGACTGAGAAGTTGACAGAACAAAAGTATAAAGGTTCGCATGAACAGATAGCGAAAAAGGTTGTAGAGTATTCGGCTTATCCGGTTTTAGATTTGATTAATTACTTTGAAGTTCTCTTATTTTGCTATTTGACAGGGAATGCAGATATGCACCTGAAAAACTTCTCTCTTTACAAAGGTACAGGAGAATATACACTTTCTCCTGCTTACGACTTGCTATCTACTAAACTAGTTATTCCCGAAGATAACGAGGAATTGGCATTGACTTTAAACGGAAAGAAACGGAAATTGAAAAGAGCAGATTTTGATAATCTTCTGAAGTCTTTTAAAGTTGATGAAAAAGCGATTGTGAACATCTATGAAAAATTTAGGAAAGTGCTTCCTCAATGGTATGATTTTATAGATATATCTTTCTTGACTGAACCAATGAAAGCAGAATATAAGCAGCTTATTGCAAAAAGGTCTGCTATATTAAACGCGTAATAGAATCGCATTGGCTTTTTGGATGCAAAACAAGCGAAAAACAGCTTCTTTTTTTCTGGTTGAAGTTTTCTTTTGATCAAACAGAAACAAACGATTTGCAACGAATAAGGGTCATAAAGATTACAGCTTCTTTTCGTTGTTAGTAAGGTCGTTCGAAGTGGTGTAGCAGAATATTACCTGAAGGGTATTGGGTGGTTGCATTTTGTATTTGCTCAACTCGCTGAGATTGTTTCCTATAAAGTGATGTGGGCGATTGGTCGGCTATGTTGCTGTGTGGCATGGATTAATAATGGGGTTGGTTACTTGCTTAGACTGAAGAGTGTTATAACTAACCTTTATACCCTTGTGTGTTAAATAGATGGATCAATGAGAATAAAAGTAGGAATTGGTGTTTTCTTTCTGTGTTGTATTACTACGATAAAGGCTCAAATCGTAACGGGCAGAGTGACTGATGTAAATAATAATCCCGTCGAACTGGCTGTAGTTGTAGCGCAATCGAATGATTCGGTTTACTTAAATGCTGTTTATACCGACTTTTTGGGTTGTTTTACAATTGAAACGAAGCTGCTTCCTTGTGTCTTAATTGCGCAGCACTTAATGTACGAAACGTGTCAAGTAATGTGTAGTACGGAAGCTGCCGTTGCTTCAAAATAAAATGGCGGTAAATGCTTACGAAGCTATTTTGGAGTTGCCGGGCGTGCGAAACTTGCGCGGAGGTCTTGAACTTGCGGGTGCAAATAAGGTTACGGTTGTTATCAACGGTAAGGTTACCAATATGGGGCAGAGTCAGTTGGAGAACTTATTGAAGAATATGCCGAAAGAGCGCATAGAGAAAGCAGAAATCATGTACAGTGCTCCTCCGCAATACCATGTGCGCGGGGCTGTTATAAATCTTGTTCTCAAAAGTGGAGAGTCGGATGGCGAATGATTGCAGGGACAAGTAAACGGTTTGTTTAGTCAGGGGCATTATTCGAACTATCAAGAAGGGTTTCAATGTCGTTTGTGTATAAGTTTGGCGGATTTAAAGAGCAAAAACACAAAGAAGTGGATAAATCCCGCTTTGGAAAATAGTGTTTTGTTGGCTGTTTATATTAGTTTTGTCGAGAATTGTTACCAATAATAATCTTATGAAGAATGTATTTTTGCATTATGTGGCATTGATTGTGCCTTTTGCGTTGATTGTGCTTAATATGAAAGAGCAGTTGGTTGAGCTTCCGGCTTGGCTGAGTGTGATGACTTTCATTGCATGGAGTGTTTGGTATGCTCCTTTTCTCAACGGACGCAGGTTGTTTGTGAAAGGGATTACCGAAAAACAAGGATTGGCATATCACACAACGTTTGCTCGATTCAAAGCGATCTATCTATCGAAATAATCGTTTTCAGTTTTATCATTGAGGCGGTATTCATAAGGAAATGCTTATGTGTGCCGCTTTGTTGTTTTAAAGCGGATGCTTGCTATCTGCGTTAAATGTTAACCGTATAAGCTTGTTTGCGAATAATTTGTTGAAAAGTTTGCGAATTCGCTTTTTTTTCTAAATTTGTAAGCATTGAGTATTAGATCTATCGACCACAAAAACAATCTATTATGAATAATGCAGTTTTTCAGTTTCCGTTGCCGGCCAACGAACCGATCAAAAGTTATGCGCCCGGAACTTCGGAGCGGGAATTATTAAAAAAGAGTCTTCAGGAAGTCACCACACATGTTGAGGATATTCCACTAATTATTGGCGGTAAAGAGGTGCGCACGGGTGATACCGGAAAGGTTGTAATGCCGCACGATCACCATCACGTTTTGGCTACATATCATAAGGCGGGCGAAAAAGAAGTTGCGATGGCTGTTGAGGCGGCAATGAAAGCGCATGGCGAATGGAGTAGGTTGCCTTGGGTAGAGCGTGCTTCGATTACTATGAAAGTGGCCGAGCTGCTTTCGACCAAATATCGCTATGCCATGAATGCCGCGGTAATGGCGGGGCAAAGTAAGAATCCGTATCAGGCGGAGATTGATGCGCCTTGCGAAGCGATCGACTTTTTGCGTTTCAACACGCACTTTGCTTCCGAGATTTATGCCGATCAGCCCATTCAAAGTACGGGCGTTATCAACAGAACCGAATACCGCGCGCTCGAAGGGTTTGTGTTTGCGCTGACTCCGTTCAACTTTACGGCTATTGCCAGTAACCTGAATCTTTCTCCGGTTTTAATGGGGAATGTTTCTGTTTGGAAGCCTTCTACAACGGCCATCTATTCCAATTATTTATTGATGAAGATATTCAAAGAAGCGGGTGTGCCCGATGGAGTAATCAACTTTATTCCTGGTCAGGGTAGCGTGATCGGAAAAACAATTCTCGCGCATCCGTCGTTTGCCGGACTCCATTTTACGGGATCGACCCATACGTTTGATACGCTTTGGAAGGAAATTGGAAATAACTTGTCGAGTTATCGTTCGTATCCGAAGATTGTAGGGGAAACGGGCGGTAAGGATTTCATCTTTGTGCATCCTTCGGCTTGCCCAGACGAAGTGGCTGTGGCAATGGTGCGCGGTGCTTTCGAATACCAAGGTCAAAAATGTTCGGCTGCGTCGCGGGCATATGTACCGGCTTCGATGTGGAACGGACTCAAAGAGCGTATCGGTGCCATGCTTGAACATATGATTCCGGGAGATGTGCGCGACTTTTCTAACTTTATGAATGCGGTGATTGATGAGCCATCGTTTGATACGATTATGGCATACATCGATTTTGCAAAACAGTCTACCGAAGCTGAGATTGTATTTGGTGGAAAAGGGGATAAGTCGAAAGGTTATTTCATTTATCCTACGGTGATCGAGGCGAAGACTCCGTCGTTCAAAACCATGACCGAAGAGATATTTGGCCCGGTGCTTAGTGTATATGTTTATCCGGACGATAAGTTTGAAGAGACGCTCAAGGTATGTGACGAAACGTCGCCTTATGCGCTTACGGGATCTATCTTTGCGCGCGATCGCTATGCGGTGATGAAGGCTTTTGATACGTTGCGTTATGCTGCCGGAAACTTCTATATCAACGACAAACCTACGGGTGCCGTGGTGGGGAATCAGCCTTTTGGCGGTTCGAGAGCTTCGGGTACCAATGATAAAGCGGGTTGCGGGTTAAACTTGCTTCGCTGGGTGAGTCCGCGCTCGATCAAAGAGACTCTGGTGCCGCCGGTAGATTACACTTATCCGTTTATGAAGCACGAATAAAACGGTTTGCGTATGGTAAACTTCAACAATACGGAGATTGCTTTCGGATACAAAAGCGACTTCGATCTTTACCGAGCTTATTGTTTATTTAAAACAATTCAAAGTGGCGCGATTGTGGATCTCAGCTCTAAAGCTTCTTCTTTTATGCTTCAACATAATATTCCGTTGGCCTGGATCATGAAGCCTACTTTGTACAAGCAATTTGTAGGAGGAGAGGATCTGGACGACTGCAAACCGATTATCGATAAACTGCAAGAGTTTCACATTCTTTCCACGCTCGACTATTCGGCCGAAGGGGGAGATGGGGATACGGATACACAACATACGTACAACGAGATTATTCATTCGATCAAGAATGCGGCGGGTAACCCGGCCATTGCGTATGCGGTATTCAAACCGTCGGGACTGGTAACTGAGGCGCAGATGGAGGGGATCTTGAAAGATGTAACTGAATATGGCGTAGAGGAGAAGCACTATTACCATGTGTTTCAATCGCGGTTTATGTCGCTTTGTGAAACGGCGGCTCGCTTGAATGTACGGTTGCTCGTAGATGCGGAAGAGTACAAAATGCAGGACTTGATAGACGATCTTACCGAGCAGGCCATGGAGATGTATAATACCGAAAGGGCTTATATTTTTGCAACGTTGCAGATGTACAGGCACGATCGCATGGCTTACTTGCAAAAGCTGTATAAGGATGCCGTAGCGAAAGGATATCAAATCGGGATGAAGTTTGTACGGGGTGCTTACATGGAAAAGGAGCGAGTACGAGCCAAACAGCTTGGTTATCCGTCGCCTATTTGCGCAACCAAACAAGAAACCGATGATAACTTCAATGCCGGTGTACGTTTTGTGGTAGAACACATTGATAAGTTTGAATTGTTTTGTGGTACGCACAACGAAGAGAGTTGCAAGTTGCTTACCGAAGCCATCGAGGCAAATGGGTTGCGACCCAACGATCATCGTATTTTCTTTGCGCAACTATTGGGGATGAGCGATAATATTACGTTCAATCTAGCTCATGCCGGATACAATACTACGAAGTATGTTCCGTATGCTCCGGTAGAGAAGGTCTTGCCTTATTTGTTGAGGCGGATGCAGGAGAATAGTTCGGTAGCCGGACAAACCGGCCGCGAACTGCGCATGTTGAAGTCGGAAATCGCACGACGCAAGCATGCCGGAAAGACGGTTTTATGTAAACAAACAGAATAAAAATAGCCCGGCATTGTAGTAAACACTGCAATGCCGGGCTTTCTATAACGTAGTATTTCGTTTGAATTATTTGGATTCGCGAAGGCCTTTGATTACGGCTGCTGAGAATCCGTTCATCTCCATTTCGTTCAAACCACGAATGGTGATTCCGCCAGGAGTGGTAACTTTGTCGATTTCCGTTTCAGGATTGCTTTTGTTTTCGCGTAGCAAATCCAATGCTCCTTGGATGGTTTCGATGACGATTTCCTTCGATTGATCTGGGTAAAAGCCTAGTTCGATACCACCTTCCATTGCCGCACGAATGTAGCGAAGCGCATAAGCAATACCGCATGATGCAAGAGCTGTGCCGGCGGTCATTTGATCTTCTTCGATAAGCATGGCATTGCCAAGTTTGTCAAACAAGCCAACGATCACATCTTCCTGTGTTTTGTCTGCGTTGTGTGAAGCGATAAATGTCATGCTTTGCATTACTTCGATCGCTGTATTTGGGATTACTCTGAACAAAACAGGGCTGTTTTCTTCTTCGTCGATATGTTCTTTGCTTACATACTTGCTGATTTCGTTGAATGTAACACCGGCAGCAATACTTACAAGTACTTGTTTGTTGAAGTTAAGTTTATACTTCAAAGCCGAAAGGGTACTTTCTACTTTCCATGGTTTCACGGCCAAGATCACAACATCAGCATTGGTAATTGCTTCCGTATTGTTTTGACTTATGTTGATCTCCGAGTTGAAACTTTGGATTCTGTTTAGCAGTTTTGTGTCGAGGTCGGTACATGTAAGTTGAGAGGCTTTAATAGCTCCGGATTTTACCAGTCCGCGAGCGATGGCGCTACCCATATTGCCTACACCGATAATGGTTATATTCATGTTTACTCGTTTTTTATAGATGGTTATTCCCACAAAAGTAGCTCAAAAGATGAGCTTGCGCAGTTGTATCGGCTTAAATCTTCTAAAAATCAAGATTTGCTCGATGCAGCAGCGCACCATTTATTTGTTTATTCTTTATTGTCGAGCTTCGAGATAAAACAAATCCCGAAGAAAAAACGGCATGCTTGTTCTTCGGGATAGTATATATTGTGAGAAGAAAACAACAGAGTTAGAACTTCTTTTTGAGATCTTCAAATTCTTTCTTGACGTCCTTTTTAGTTGTGCTGTACTCCTTTTTAGTTTCAGACTTTGTTTTATCGTAAGCGTCTTTGGTTTTATCCTTTGCTTTTTCGTAGTTCTTTTCAGCCTCTTTGCTTGTTTCTTTATATTGTTCTTTGCCGGCTTCTTTAGCTTCTTTGTAGTTTTCTTTAGTTGCTTTTTCTACTTGTTTATACTCTTTCTTTGTTTCTACTTTGGTTGTATCATATAGCTTTTCGGTTTCAGACGCAACCTTCTCAGCTGTCTTTTTTACCTTGTTTTGAGCAAATAATAAGCTTCCCGATCCCAAGGTCATCACGGCTGATAAAAGAATAATAATTGGTTTCATACCTTAGTTCTATTTATGGATGTTCGTTTATATAACAAATAAAGAGATGAAATATCCCTAATATTTAAGGTTTCTTGAAGTATGTTGATTCTCTAAGTGATTGAAGTTTAAAATGTAGGGTAATATGCAAAAGTTAACCTGCATTGTATTCAAAGATTCAGTCTATGTCATACATTTTTGCTACGTTTGTACTCTAGAGTTAGTGTATAAGCATGGAGAATTACTTTTCTTTTACTAAGCTGAAGGTGATACTGGGTTATTTGATTATAATCACAGTTGCTTTTTATGCTATATTTTATGTCTACAATCAAATAACCAACTTATCGGATTCTACAGAATACAATCAAGAAACCGGTCGTCGCTTGTATTTGATCGGAAATACGTTGTCTAAGCTATATGCGGCCGAAAGCGGCAGTGTCGCCTTATATTCTTCGGGCGATAATAATGCATTTGGTAGATATACACGTCAACTCGAAGAGGTGTCTGCCAATCTCGATTCATTGAAGCCGCTGATGTCGGACTCGTTGTTTGTACTTCAACTCGATACGATCAAGCAACTTTTACGTGTAAAGATTCAAAATACAAGTTTGCTGCTCAAAGAAATTGAAGCAGCTAAAAGTCCGGATATCTGGAAAGAAAACGTTGAAAAGATCATCTCCCAAACCGATTCGATTGTTGTAACTCCGAAATTCTCTACACTTACCATTCTAAAGCAAGACACCGTTTTTCCGGTAAATACACCCAAGAAAAAAGGTTTCTTCAAACGACTGGCCGAAGCCTTTTCGCCAAGTAAAGACACCATTCCACAATACGAAATAAAGCAAATCACGGAAGTATTGGTCGATACCACATGGACCTCGGTCAATGTAACCGACTCGGTCATGGGGGTAATCACTACATTGAAAAATGTAATGCAAGATCAACGTGCAGAGTCGGATAAAAAGGTGCTCGAGCGTATTGCCCGATTGAATAAAACAAACGGTATTCTTACGCTCAAGATCAATCAAATGCTTCGTGAATT
>DLYT01000107.1:3467-9214 GCA_003447595.1 Porphyromonadaceae bacterium | reverse complement strand
AATCAGCAGCGCAATCATTTCGATGCGGTGCTTGAAGTAGGTTGCGGAACGGGCGGATATACGCAAGAGTTGCTACGCGATATAACGGCCAATCGTTATACACTCAACGACTTGTGTAATCACATCCAACTAGAATCTCTTCCAAACAACTCAACACATTTCCAATTTATCGAAGGAGATGCCGAAGAAATTGATCTAGGAAGCGAGTACGACCTAATTACATCTGCCTCAACGATTCAATGGTTTGTTCGTCCCGATGCATTTGTGCACAAGTGCCACTCCATGCTAAAGCCGGACGGATTACTTATACTCAACACATTTGGATGCGACAACTTGATTGAAGTAAAACAAACAACCGGTAGCGGTCTTTCGTATTACACGATAGACGCGATTAAGCAATGGTTCGAATCCTATTTTGAGAACGTACAAATTCAGGAGGAAAAGATAAAACTCACCTTCGATTCTCCTCGTGATGTACTCAAACACATCAAACTGACTGGCGTAAATGCCTTGAATTCGTCCGCTCAACGTTGGAGCAAACAACATCTAGAAAACTTTAATACCGAATACGTAAGCCTTTTCGCAACCGACAAAGGGGTGACACTCACCTATCATCCCATCTACATCGTTGCTTCAGGCAAAAAGATTTAATATCCGATCCGATGAAAAAAAACGTATATTTCATTACCGGCATTGATACAAACGTAGGCAAAACATACGTTACTGCCGGTATCTTGAAAGCTCTTCTCGACAAGGGCATCCATGCCATTAGTCAAAAAATGATTCAAACCGGATGCCTGGGCATATCGGAAGATATCGAAGCACACCGACAACTCACGGCAAAGCCGCTTTGCGAGGATGATAAAACCGGCCTTACCTGTCCGTATGTTTTTACATTTCCATGCTCGCCACACCTTGCCGCACAAATAGACAATGCAACTATTGATTGCGATAAAATAACCGAAGCGACGCAGCAACTGGCAGAGAAATATGAAACGGTTCTACTCGAAGGAGCCGGTGGACTATTGGTTCCTATCACAACCACATACAGTACGGCCGATTACATAAAAGCCCAAAACTATCCGGTCATACTAGCTACTTCGGGTAAGCTAGGTAGTATCAACCATACACTGCTCAGCCTCGAATACTGCAAGATGAAAGGAATAGACGTGGTTGCTTTGGTATACAATTTTGACAAAGACGCCGATCCTGTGATTGAGAAAGATACCCAACAACTCTTTCAATCATATTTGTCAAGCAACTTCCCCAAAGCGAAATATCTGACCATGCCACGTGTGCTCGGAAATACAATAACAGAAGATGTCGCAGCATTGGCCTCTATCTGCGAATAAAATAAAAAAACGGTTGTCTAGAGTTTGATCTAAACAACCGTTTTCTGCTTCTGGTATGAATTATTAAAATTCGATATCTATATTACCACCGTTTTCCCAATCACCAACATCAATACCTGGAAACAATAAATCATCATTAAAATCAGGATTATTGTTATCGAATGAATTGTCAGGCAACTGCTCAAATCCATAAGTCGCAACATATTGTTTCACCACATCATTCTTCGCCTTTTCACCTTGAGGTCCTAGTTGCATCAACGCCTTAATGAGCATTAGCATTGTTTGTCTTTCTTGTTCAGACCCTTTACCTCTTTGCGTTTGTCCGTTGTTAGCCATAGCCGAGCTTGCAATTAATAAGCAGGCACAGCCAACGAAAGCTGTTAATAACTTTTTCATTTCAAAATACAATTTTAAATTACACACAATTACTATAATTGCACGCATAAAAATACAAACAAACTGTTAATGTTTAGCTATTTTATTACATAAATAAATAATACAACCGTATTAATTATGCAAGACTACGTATA
Source organism: Porphyromonadaceae bacterium (assembly GCA_003447595.1). Taxonomy (GTDB): domain Bacteria; phylum Bacteroidota; class Bacteroidia; order Bacteroidales; family CAMTPD01; genus UBA12018. Next base: position 7,332 of record DLYT01000107.1, on the reverse strand, counting down.
TTGTACGAAACGAATACTTAATATATTTATCATTATTTTATGGAAAATGCTTAATAATAGAACTAAAATAAATAAATTCGAAGCCAAAACAACATTAATCTTTCTAAGTGTAAGATTCACTCAAAACAAAAAGAAGTAACATGATTCGATTCAAACGCCTGCAAAAAGAAGACTTGTCATTCGTAAAACAGCTTTACGACTATTATATCACCAACTCAACCGTTATTTTTCACCTCGAACCGCTCACGCTAGAAGAACTTGAAACATCTATTCCCATCAACGACGACAAATACTATTCGGCACTGATACTCGACAATCAGTTACCAATCGGCTTTTGTTATCTCTCTAAGTTCAAACCCAAGAAAGCATTCGACGTTACCGTAGAAGTTACCGTATATATAAAACCAGACTTTCAGGGAAAAGGAATCGGTAAACAAACCCTTCAATTGATACAGCAAGAAGCTCTCTGCGCAGGCTTTAAAAACATGGTAGCACTCATTACAGCCGATAATGTACCGAGCATTAAACTATTTGAAAGAAATGGCTATGATAAGTGCGCACATATCAAGCATGTCGCTCAAAAATTCGACAAAATGCTCGACCTTACCATCTATCAAAAGCTAATTGAATAGTTATACAATACCATGAAGACCTAAACTTTATTTGAAAAACTCCCAAATATGTCAATATAGTTTAATTCATAGTGAAAAATCTGGATTGATTTCTTAATAAAAGATTATTACTTTGCGATATCAATCCTTAAATCACCATGACATGAACACATTTATGGGAGATAATTTTATGCTGCACAACGAAGCAGCAAAACATTTATATCATTCACACGCGGCAAACATGCCGATCGTGGACTTTCATTGTCACCTCGATCCGAAGCAAATTGCAGAGAACAAACGCTTCGGAGACATGACAGAAATTTGGCTTGGAGGCGACCATTATAAATGGAGAGCTATGCGCGCCAATGGCGTAGATGAATCTTTTATCACAGGAGACAAACCTGCATTTGATAAGTTCTGCAAATGGGCAGAAACCGTTCCCTACACCATGCGCAATCCGCTTTACCATTGGACACACCTCGAGTTGAAGCGAGTTTTTGGCATCGATAAGTTGCTCAATCCGGCATCTGCCGCCGAAATATACGAAGCAGGGAATGCACTGTTACAAACAGATGCTTTCTCGGCACAAGCGATCATGCAACGCATGAAAGTTGAAGTCGTATGCACCACAGACGATCCGGCCGACTCGCTCGAATACCATCAGCAAATAGCTGCCGGTAGCTGCACGACACGTGTATTGCCAACTTGGCGTCCCGACAAATCGATCCTTGTAGAAAACCCAACAGCCTACAATACGTATATCGAGCAACTCGAGCAAGCATCGGGTAGAAGCATCGTTACGTTTGCCGATTTGCTGGATGCATTGAAGCAACGACACGACTTCTTTGCCTCGGTTGGCTGCCGCATCTCGGATCATAGTATCGACAGATTCTACGGAGAACCATTTACCGACGCACAACTCGCAGCCATATTCGACAACGTACGCACGGGAAAAACACTGGTACAAGAGGATGTAAATACCTTCAAGGCCGGAATGCTTTATCACCTGGCAGTAATGGATGCCGAAAAAGACTGGGCACAACAATTCCACATCGGAGCCACGCGCAACAACAATACCAAGATGTTTCGCAAACTAGGAGCCGATACCGGATTCGATGCCATCGGCGACAAGGAACAAGCCGCTCACTTCTCTCGTTTCTTTGACCGACTTACCGAGGCCGATAAACTAGCAAAGACGGTAATCTACAACCTCAACCCTCGCGACAACGAACTGCTTATCACCAATGCATACAATTATAACGACGGTTCGGTAGCCGGCAAAATGCAATTCGGATCAGCGTGGTGGTTCCTCGACCAGAAGGAAGGAATGCGTAAACAAATCAACGACCTTTCGGCACTAGGTCTCTTGAGCCGATTTGTAGGCATGCTCACCGACTCGCGCAGCTTCCTCTCCTATCCGCGCCACGAATACTTCCGCCGAATCCTTTGCAACCTGATCGGCGAAGACCTTGAAAAAGGAGAACTACCAATATCCGAAATCAACTTTATCGGACAAATGGTGGAAGATATCTGCTACAATAATGCTAAGAAATATTTTAACCTATGATCAGAAATGTCATCACACTGGCTTTTTCTGTTCTTTGCCTTGCATCGTGCAACAATAGCCAGGAAAAACACAAAACATTAAAACTTGCCCACGGATTGCCCGAAACACACTCGGTACACCAAGGCATGGTATATATGAACGAGCGTCTCGAGACGTTGTCGGGCGGACGTCTGTCTCTACAGATTTATCCGGGCGGACAACTCGGGTCTGAGACTCAGTGCATCGAACTCCTACAAATAGGGAGTCTCGACATCACCAAAGTATCGTCGGGCGCGCTCGAAAACTTTGTCGACGAATACAAGGTATTTGGTTTGCCCTACCTTTTCACCTCGCGCGAACATTATTTCAAGGTACTCGACGGTGAGATCGGTGCTTCGTTGCTCAAAGCTACCGAACCATATCGCTTTGTGGGCCTCGGATACTACGACTCGGGAGCACGCAGTTTCTACACCGTAAACAAACCGATCAATACTCCGGCCGACCTTAAAGGCTTAAAGATACGCGTAATGAAAACACCTGTATCGGTAGAGATGATGCGCATCTTCGGAGGCTCGGCCACACCCGTAGATTGGGGCGAACTCTATACAGCCTTACAAAGTGGCGTGGTAGACGGTGCCGAAAATAACGCACCTTCCATATCTACGGCCTTCCATCATGAAGTTTGCAAATACTATTCGATCAACGAACACACCATGCTTCCCGACCTACTTATTATCGGTACAACGGCATGGAACAGTCTTTCGAGTCAAGAGAAAGAGTGGATGAGCAAAGCGATGAAAGAATCGGTACAGTATCAACGGAAACTCTGGGCCGCGCAAGAACAAGAATCGCTCCAAGAGGCCAAAGAAAAAGGGATGCAAATCAACTATCCCGACAAGGCACCTTTTATCGAAATGGCACGTCCGCTGATCGAACGGTATAAGCAAAACAAGAAGCTGAACGGAATCATCTCGGCAATTCAAACCTTAGGACAATAAATCACAACCACAATACCATGAACATACGAAAAAGAATAGACAAAGCACTCGAAGTTGTTTTGTGCCTCATATTATCTCTATTGGTTATTGATGTAGTTTGGCAAGTATTGAGCCGCTATGTACTCAAGTCGCCCAGCTCGTTTACCGACGAACTGGCTTGCTTCTTGCTGATCTGGACAGGCTTGCTTGGTGCTGCCTATGTAGCCGGAAAGCAAGAACACCTAGCCATCGATATTTGGCTGCAAAAATGCGAAGGGCGCAACAAGACCATTCTACAAATGGTAATCTACTTCTGCACCCTTGTTTTTGCCACCACCGTACTTGTTATCGGCGGATCGTCGCTCGTGTATTCGCGCTTTTTGCTAAGTGTTACCTCCGCATCGCTACAGATCAATCTGGGCTATGTATACATGGTGCTTCCGCTAAGTGGCGTACTCATTAGCTATTACACCATCGACAATGCGGTCAATTACCTGAAGTCAAACTAACACAACTCAACTACAACCCATGGAAATACTAGGAGTAATTGTATTAATCGTCAGCTTCTTTATCTTGCTGATACTTGGTGTGCCTATCGCATTCAGCATCGGTATAGCCGGCACACTCACCATGCTTCTCAACATAGATGCCATACCGGCCTTCACCACCTTTGCGCTTCGCATGGCTTCGGGCCTCGATAGTTTTGCGTTGCTAGCCATTCCGTTCTTCGT
>DLYT01000107.1:3019-3234 GCA_003447595.1 Porphyromonadaceae bacterium | reverse complement strand
CTTGCCAAAGTAATGGTAGGCAGATTGCCGGGCGGACTTGCCTTGGTAAACGTAATGGCCAATATGCTTTTCGGAGCTATTTCCGGTTCGGCAGCCGCATCGGCCTCTGCCATCGGCAGCATCATGACTCCCGAAATGAAGAAAGCGGGCTACGATCCCAACTTCTCGGCAGCAGTAAATATATCTTCTGCCACAACCGGACTCACCATTCCGCC
>DLYT01000107.1:0-2767 GCA_003447595.1 Porphyromonadaceae bacterium | reverse complement strand
CTTGCAGGTTATCTTCCGGGCATACTTACAGGACTAGCCATTATGATTGTTGCGGCATTTATCGCCCACAAGCACAACTATCCCGTAGGAGAGAAAGTAGCATTTGCCGATGCGGTGCGTAAGTTTTTCAGAGCGGTACCAAGTTTGATGTTGCTGGTTATTGTAATTGGCGGAATCTTGGCAGGTCTATTCACGGCCACCGAAGCATCGGCCGTAGCGGTAGTATACGCACTTGTACTTTCATTTATCTACAAAGAAATTACGTGGAAAGATATTCCCGGCATCCTGATCACATCGGTCAAAACAACCGCTATCGTACTGTTGCTCGTAGCTACATGTACCGGTCTTTCATGGATCATGTCGTACGAAGATATCCCTCAAACCGTAAGTAAACTATTGCTTGGCGTAAGTGAAAACCCAATCATCATCTTACTCCTCATCAATGCCATACTTCTGGTAGTAGGCGTATTTATGGACATGACACCGGCCGTATTGATCTTTACACCGATCTTCCTTCCTATTGCCACACAGCAATTAGGCATGGATCCGGTACACTTCGGCATCATGATGGTACTCAACCTCTGCGTAGGATTGTGCACACCACCGGTAGGATCAGTCCTCTTTATTGGCTGTAGCGTAGCAGGCGTGAAAATCGAAAAAGTAATCAAGCCATTACTACCCATGTTTGGCGCCATGATCGTGGTACTCTTATTGATTACATTCATCCCCGGCATCACCATGCTGTTGCCACGCCTGTTTGGACTATAAACTCAACAAGCAAACATCATTCTCATCCTATTAGATTAAGACAAGCAGCCCAATCTACTTCCCCCAAGAAGCAAGATTGCGGCTGCTTTGTTATACTAAATTTATGGTTTTAGCCTTAAACACAATACAACCTGTTGGTCATTTGATGATGAGGCCAATAGTTTATTGATGCAATCGTATTTACTTTTCTTCCCTTTATAATGCGCTTGAAGATCTGACGTCTTTTCTACCAAATACAAACAGTTTGCATCACTTCCCGGTATCGGGTTCGGATTCTTCGGAATGTAACCCTCAAATAATGTTTTAGCTTTCATGTTACTTATACTACGCTGCGGATTTATCAAATAAAAGTTCTCGTCATTCCCCTCTGTATGAAACAAGATAAAGTTCTGCAACGCATGAAAACTATTCAATTTACTCACATAAGTCGGTAGAGCTTTGATATGATCTATCTGCTCCTGCTCCAATACTTTTCCGGAATAGTTTCCATTTGTAAGCATCGCATCCTTAAAGTCCAACTCTAGAAGTGGCACCAATGCACTATCTCTATAGGTATAAATTACATTTTTGAACCCATCGATTGCATAAACTTCTTTTGAGGTAGGATCCTTAGCCAAAGCCCCTCTTTTAAAACTAAACCACTCTCCCATCAAGCTATCTTTTTCTATAAAGCCAGCTTCAGCATCAATGATTGGAGAGCTCTTCAAATACATCCGACCACACTCAACACTCAAATTGCTTGATAAAAGTTGTCTTGACAAATCATGCCCGGCAGGATCTTCTCGAAGCATCCGAAGCATTGCATTACTGATTTGCGTCTTATCTTTCACCTTCTGAGCTCTATTTATTTCGGCATCCCAACTAGTGGGATATACATAAAACAGATATTTATCTTTCTTGCGAATAGAAATGTCAGAATAAACCAGAAGCAAGTTATCATTTATTAGTTCAATTTTTGATGCACGATGATTTAACTCTACTTGTTCAATTGCATCTCCGCGAAGCGTAAACACCTTCACCCGAGTTCCCTGATGATTAACCCACAGTTGTTCATTAGACTGGTTTATGAGCATATCCGATGGTAAAACAACACTTTGATTTATATCTGTTATCAGTTTTAATGTTCGAATAAGATCTCCATTTTGTTTATATATCTGTACCGAAGAACTATCATGACACATCAGATAGAAATAGTCTTTGTAAGCTAATAACTTGGTTACATTAAAGATGGAGTCTGCCTTATTTCGAAGTGGAAAACAGGTAACCTCCTCAACTAGTTGCTCGAATTTTCCTTCTGGAATTGCAGCCATATCGATCTGCTGCACGGAACTAGAAGCAGTTTCGTTGTCGTTGCAACCTGCCGTAAACACGGAGGAAACGATTCCGATAAATACCATTAAAAGAAGTGTGGTCTTTTTCATAATATATGCACATTGATTATAAACCGCAATATAGTAGACATTTATAAAAATACAACATTAAATTAAAGCTTTATTTTACCTCTTAGAAAACTACGTATCACTGCAATATACAATAAGCCGTTTTTTGAGGATAAGGCGAAAGAGCTTACATTCGCTCCAAATGGGCTAAAAACAGACAAATTGCGCGCTAGATTGGCAAAGTTGCCCGTATTTTGGGTTTCAAAAAATGGAGTTTTTGAGCCGAGGTGATCGTGCTTAAACCTGACAAATCAGGTCTTTTTACCGAAAACATGCAAAATAGTGGCAAAAAGCATGCTTGGTTCGTGCAAAAAGGTCGTTTGGTTTGCCCGAAAACGTTATTTGGTTCTCGCAAGAACGTAATAACGTTTTCAATGAAGGCTAAAAATGTCTTCGAGGAAAACGTTTTCACTCTTCGCAGTGAGTGTATTTACTCTTCACGGTGAGTTCAGAAACTCTTCACTATGAATAGAAATAGTATTCACGGTGAGTAAAAAGAGTTTTCACGTATATAACTCCGCCTCAACACCATTTCCTTTCGTCATCCGAGTCATCCCCTA
>DLYT01000019.1:16083-17753 GCA_003447595.1 Porphyromonadaceae bacterium | reverse complement strand
GAATCGCGAAGGGCATTGCTCAGGCCGATCTCGGCATCGAGCATTCCACGTTGCGCGTCGAGCACGTCGATATAACTGATAATTCCGTTGATGTATTGTAGGTTTGCCAGCTCGAGATAACTTTGAGCAGCTGCGGCCAAACGGCGACGTTTTTCTACAATCTCTTTGTTCTTATTGTATGCAAGCAAGGCGTTGTTTACTTCTTTGAAGGCAGTAAGAACCGTTTTTTGGTAACTCAACACTTCTTGCTCGTATTGTATTTCACTCTTTTTCCAGTTGGCACGATTCTTTCCCATGTTGAAAACCGGGCCAAACAAGCCTCCGCCAATTACCCAATAAGGTGACTTTAGGAAAGAGGATAGGTCGCTACTTTCTCCGCCACCGCTACCGGTGAGTTTGATCGATGGGAACATCGAGGTAAAAGCGATACCGACTGCGGCATTGGCAGCCTTTAGGCTTTGTTCGGCACCTCGTATATCGGGACGGCGTTGGAGCAGTTGCGACGGTAGTCCCACCGGTAACTCGATTGTTGTAACATCAGCAGCACGAAAAGCACCGAAGGCATACTCTTTCGGATATTTACCCAACAGAAGCGAGAGTTCGTTCTCGAGTACCCCGATTTGTTTCTCAAGCGCCGGTTGCAGTGTTTCGGTACGTGCCAACTCTACCTCACTTTGTCGAAGAGAAGTCTCCGATGTAAGTCCGCTTTGGAAACGCAAACGAGCCAGACGAACCCCTTCGCGACGTGCCACAATGGTACGTTTAACGATGGATAGTTCTTGGTGTGCGGCCGATATCTCAAAGTATCTCTGTGCTACCTCCGAAATAATGCCCATGCGTACGCCTCGTTGAAACTCGATCGATTGTAGGAAGTTTGCTTTTGCTTTATCGTTTGCCCAGCGTAGCTTTCCCCAGACGTCGACTTCCCATCCAAAGGAAAACTTTCCTTCAAACGTGTTATTGTATCTGGAGTTGTTGCCGCCGTCGTTGTCGTGTTCACGCTCTCCTTCGATACCGATTCCGATTGCCGGAAAAAGATCAGCAAAGGCCATCTTTTTACCAGCCGCAAACTCTTCGATTCGTTTACTGGCAATGAGGAGATCTTTGTTGTTGTCGAGTGCTTCCACAATCAGGGATTGCAGGGTGGAATCACTGTAGAGTTCCCACCACTTGATGTCGCTGACAGTTGCCGTATCCATGGGCGACTGATTGCCCGGTACCTGATCGGGAAGGTTAAGTTCGGGTTGTTTGTATTGTTTTCCGATCTTGCACGATCCCATCAGAAGCGTTAACGCAAGAAACGGAAGGATATATATCGATCTTCGCATAGTTTACTTATTGATTCGTTTGTTGATAGAGGACTTCACCTGTTTCACATGCTTGGCAAAAAGTAGCTGCTGTGCTCTTCTTATTTTACCTACAAGCAGGTTTTGAGCCATGCGTTGCTTTAGTTTGTATACAACCACAAAAGAGAATGGTACAAATACGATACCGAAGGTGATTGCAAACAACATACCAAAGAATACGCCGGTACCAATCGAATGGCGTCCCGCACTACCCGGACCGCCGGCAAGTACCATCGGAAGCATACCCAATACGAATGCCAAAGAGGTCATTACAATAGGGCGGAAGCGAAGACGGGCTGCGTCGATCGCGGCTGTGACTAGATC
>DLYT01000019.1:12849-15818 GCA_003447595.1 Porphyromonadaceae bacterium | reverse complement strand
AAGCCAATCTGGAAGTAAACGTCGTTTTCGAGGCCAAACACCCAAATGCTCAAGAAGGCTCCGAATGCCGCGATTGGCAACGAAAGCAACACCGATATAGGAACGAGCCAGCTTTCATATTGCGCGGCCAAGAAGAGGAATACAAAAAGGAATACCAACGCTACGATGAGCCCCATTTGTCCTTCTGCTTTCTTCTCTTGATACGACATTCCGCTCCACTGGATGCCCATATTGTCGGGCAAGTGCTCTTTTACGATTCGCTCCATGGCTTGCATGGCTTCGCCCGAACTGTATCCGTTTGCCGGCACGCCTCTGATTACAGACGACGTAAACATGTTGAAACGTTTGATGTTACCGGGGCCGGTTGTGTACGATGTAGAGCCAAGGGCCGTAAGCGGAATCATATTCCCTTCTTTTGTCTTTACGAAAAACATACTTAGGCACTGTTGATTGGCTCTGTACTCTGCATCAGCCTCGATATAAACCTTGTAGATACGGTTAAAGAGGTTGAAGTCATTTACATAAACCGACCCAAGGTAGGCTTTCATCGTAGAGAAGATTTCCGACATCGGGATGCCTAAGAACTTGGCACGATCTCGGTCTACGTCGAAATAAAGTTGAGGGATCTCCGATTGCAAAGCCGAAGAAAGGCTTCCCAATTCTTTGGCCGATGAGGCATAATACATCAATGTATCGGTTGCGTCTACAAGGTTCTGCCATGTTGCACCCGAGCGTGCTTGCAATTGCATCTCGAAACCTCCCGAACTACCCAATCCGGGTATTACAGGTGGCTTGCTTAAGAAGGCAATCGCTTCGGGATATTGTTTAAACTCTTTCTCCGCGTCGGCCATCACGCTGTTTACGTCCATGCCCGAAGACGAGCGTTGTTCCCAGTCTTTGAGGATAACCATGAGGGTAGATCGTGCTTGCGAACTTCCTACACGCGGACTGGAACCGGTTACATTCTGCACGTAAGCTACGGCAGGATGTGAAAGCAAGTATTCAGTGGCACGTTCGGTAACGATGCGTGTACGTTCGAGCGTTGCTCCTTCGGGAAGCTCTAGTTCTACATTGAAATATCCTTGGTCTTCCTCCGGAATAAAGGCGGTTGGTACCAATTGATTCATCACAAAGATGCCGATTAGTACCAGCGCGAAGGTGGCAAAGACACGCTTTGGTACCTTAACTACACGCTGAAGAATGGATACATACCATGCGTTACCGCTGTCGAGCCATTGGTCGATTTTGCGGAAAAGTCTGTTTTTCTTGCCTGTGTTGGGGCGTAGAATGATGGCACACATGGCCGGACTCAGCGTAAGTGCTACCACGGTAGAGATCAATACCGATACGACGATCGTAACGGAAAACTGGCGGAACAATGCGCCGGTGATGCCGTCAAGAAAACTAACAGGAATAAACACGGCTGCCAGTACCAACGAGGTTGCGATAAGTGCCCCCGATAGTTCGTTCATAGCCTTGTGTGTTGCGGCACGAGCATTGAGCTTTTCTTCGTGCATAATACGCTCTACGTTTTCTACTACCACGATGGCATCGTCGACGACAATACCGATGGCGAGTACCAAACCAAGCAGCGTAAGCAAGTTGAGCGAGAAGCCCAAGATCAACATCGCGCCGAATGTTCCGATCAGGGAAATAGGTACCGCAATCACGGGTATCAGCGTTGCACGCCAGTTTTGAAGCGAAAGGTATACCACAATGATTACGAGAATCAATGCTTCAAAAAGGGTTTTGTATACTTCGTTGATCGATTGATCGATGTATGAGGTTACGTCGAACGGAATCAGATAGTCGAGACCTTCGGGAAAGTCTTTGTGTATCTGTTTCATGTTTTCACGAATCTGCTTTGCCACTTCCATGGCATTCGCGCCCGGTAAAAGGCTGATCGAAAGTACGGCAGCATTCTTATTATTCAATCCACTTTCGGTGGTGTATGACGACGACTCGAGCGAAACGCGCGCTACATCTTTGATGCGGATGATGGCACCGTCGTTGTTGGCACGTACTACTGTGTTTTCAAATTCTTGTACCGAGCTAAAGCGGCCTGTGGTACTGATCGGAATGGTTACATCCAAGTCACTTATCGGTTGCATCCCTAACTCTCCGGCCGCAGCTTCACGGTTTTGGTCTTTCAACGCGTCTTGCAAATCTTTTACCGTAAGGCCGAAGTTGGCAAGTTTGTCGGGCATTACCCAGATACGCATACCGTAGTAGCGGCTACCCACATTGGAGATACGCCCCACTCCGGGAATACGTTTGAGTACGTCGATCACGTTGATGGTGGCGAAGTTACTGAGGTAAATCTCGTCAAACTTCGGGTCGTCCGAAACCAAACATAGTGTCATCAAGCTGCTCGACGCTTGCTTTTCGATGCTGATACCGTTTTGAATTACTTCGGCAGGAAGCCCCGACTCGGCAAGTTTTACACGGTTTTGTACTTCGATCGCAGCAAGGTCGGGATCTACATTCACGTCGAACGTGATCTTGATCGAAAGGCTACCGGAGTTGGAGCTACTCGACTCCATGTAGATCATACCGGGAGTACCGTTGAGCTGTTGCTCGAGTGGTGTAGCCACGGCTTCAGATACCGTAACGGAGCTAGCACCGGGATATGATGTGGATATGGAAACAACGGGAGGTGATATTTGTGGATACTGATCGATAGGCAAAAGGCGCATACCGATAAGACCTACTACAATGATTACGATTGAAAGTACCCATGAAAACACAGGTCTTTCGATAAAAAATCCTGGCTTTATCATGACTTAGTGTTTTGGTTGAGAACTTGCATTCGCTTGGTTGGCAGGAACGGGCATAACCTTAATGCCTGGGATTAGTTTGTGATACCCTTCGGTCACAATGGTTTCATTGGAGCCCAGACCACGGTCTATTATAATGTCGTTTTGCATCTCGTAGCCCGTTTGTACAAATCTCTTTTCGATTGTACTGTC
>DLYT01000019.1:10557-12593 GCA_003447595.1 Porphyromonadaceae bacterium | reverse complement strand
GGGATTACGACTGCATTTTCAATTACGTCTTGCAACAATGTTACTTTGGTAAACTGTCCGGGTAGTAATTCTTGGTCGGGATTGGCTAGTCGTGCTCGCACGGTAAAGGTTCCGGTTTGCGGATCTACCTTTGGTTCGGCAAAGTCGACTACACCTTTGAGCGGATAGATGGTATTGTCGGCAAGTGTAACCTCTACGGTTGGTTGCCACGAACGGGTAGAGTCGAGTTGACCCAAACGTACATTGCGCTCCAAACTCTTTTGATAATCAAGAGCTGTCATGCGGAAATCGACAAGTACGGTATCACTTTGTACCACAGTGGCAAGCAGCGATTGAGCTCCGGGGCCTACGAGTGTACCGATATCAACAAGGCGTTCACTCATGTAGCCGCTGATAGGCGACTTTACTACGGTATAGCCAAGTTGGAGTTCGGCTTGCTCTAGATCGGCTTTGCTCATTGCCACATTTGCTTCGGCGTTTTCTTTTGCCGCGATTGCATTGTCGAGGTCGAGCTGACTGGCTGCGTTTTGTTCGTAAAGTGGACGTAGGCGTTCTACATCACGAGAAGCCTTGGCTGCAGCTGCCTGATCTTTCTTAAGTTGAGCTCTGGCTTTATCGGCACGAGCTTTGTATTGCGCTTGGCTGATGACAAAAAGCGGTGCATTTTGTTCTACTTTCTTTCCTTCTTCAAAAAGCATTCCTTCAAGATAGCCTTCAACGCGGGCTCGAACTTCCACATATTTATTTGCACGGATACGCCCTACGTAGTCGTCTTCGATTTCAACGTTGCGAACAACGGGTTTCTCAAATGCTACAACGGGTCTTTCTGGTTCTGCCTCTTTTTTACACGCAGTCATTAAGGAAGCGGAAATGACTAACGCTAACAACAAAAACTTAATTCTCATCTGTCTAAACGGTTTAATTTTACAGACTCCTTCATGGGAGCATTTTGATACGGTCTTATTATTATAAAAATATGAGATGTCTTCCATAGTAACAATTCAGTTTAAGTTGTTTAACAAGCTCTTTAAAATGAATAACCATCTAATCAAGTAATGGTTAATACATATTGTTTCTATGTTTAATTAAATTGTTATTTATGATTGTGTTTATTAGTGTAAATAGAATTCTTATTTGGCTATTATACTGTTTGGATATTTAGGCTATTTAAAAAAGTGCAGATTTTTTAATGATTTTGGTCTGCTGAATGACGGAGGTGTTTTGATTTAGTCATTCGTAAAAGGTGCTTTTTTAGCTGTGTAGGTGATCTTTTTCTGTGAATATATTTATAAACTATCAAAATTTAATCGAAAAGGCATTGCATAGATATAAATTATATCGCTGCAATGCCCTTGTAAATGTATAGGATCAAAATGATTCTTTCCGAATCGAGGTTGTCTATTAATTAAAATAAAAAACTAGACTGTTAATAAGTTTGTCTGTTCTTATTTGTTTTGAGCAGTAAGCTGCATTTTATCGCCTACGGTTTTGAATTCGGCAGATGCTTGTTTGGTGTTGTCTTCCGATTCAAATTGGCAAGTAAACACGAGGTTGACGTTGCCATTGTCGACCATCATTGCGGATTCTTCTACCGGGATAGAACGTAATTCTTTCCAGTTGGGATCGTAAATGACGATCTTGTTTCCACCTACATACTTCGCTGTTTCGTTTTTCTTCAAATGCGTTCCGATGGGTACGGTGCTGTAGTTGTTGATGGATAGAACCGGGTTTTTGATGTTTTCATCTGCTTTGAGAATGAACTGTATGGGCTGACGGGCGTTGGTGTTGTTGTACTCCCACTTCGATTGTACCGGTTCACCGGGTTGACGTACCACATTGGCATGTTTGAAACGTTGCACATCGTATGGATAAAGATCCCACGAAGTTTCCGAAACGGGCTCGAGGTGATACTCGTTTGCCAGGTGTTCCATCTCAATCTTCAGCTCTTTAGGGAATGCTCCCGATAAGCGCGCTTTTTCCCATTCGCGTATGGCTGCGATGTTTTGCTCGGAAAGTCCGTTTTGCTCTACGGCAGC
>DLYT01000019.1:9420-10291 GCA_003447595.1 Porphyromonadaceae bacterium | reverse complement strand
CCGTACTTGAACCAGCCCAGCATGTTGGGGATCAGGTTGCGACGGTAAAAGTCTTGATTCATGAGGCGGTAGTTGAGTTGGCTTTCGCGGAAACCTGCGTACCAAGGCTCGCCCCAGTTCATGCGTGTAAAGGTGTGCCAGTTGTAGTGCGTGGTCATACTGGCATCGTTGATGCAGTTTTTGTACGGTTCTTCCAAGTTGTCGTACCACTCTTTGATCATAAGAGAAAGACCGTATTGGCCTAGTCCGGTAGACCAAGCTCCTTCGAGTCCGTCGAACGAGATCTGCATGATTCCGGTCTCGTTAAACAGATCAGCAAGGTTGCGGCCTTGTTCTTTGGTAAGATCGGTATCGGTAAGGAAGACTGCATAACCGTGGTCGAGCAGTTTGCTGATGGTGTCGCCTTGGTTGTGTGCCGAGGCTTTGGTTCCCCAAGCTCCACGCTGACAATTAAGGAGTGTCCACGGTGCTTTGTCGCTCACTTTCTCATAACGAATCAATTCATCGCCCAGCATTACCCCGTGTAATGTATTGTTGCGCATTTCGTTGAAGAAGTCGGGAGAGGAGATAGGTATCTCTTTTGCGTTTGCGTCAATGTTTGCAGTAATGAGACCCGAGCCAACTTTAGCAAGACGTTTGTCCGGTACCGGTGTAACATAAGGGTCGTTGGGAGTAGTGAAGTTTGACAACGTATGTAGTCCGAGTTGTATTCCTTCTTTGTTGGCTCTGTCTACACAGTTTTTCAAACTAGCATATCCGTTTGGAAACTGTTCGGGGTTGAGTTCGAATTTGCCCCATGTCTTGAATGGGCCACCGTGGTAGAGGTATTTCAATCCTGTTTTCTTGGTAAAGGCGATGGCGTCGTCGAGGG
>DLYT01000019.1:8026-9129 GCA_003447595.1 Porphyromonadaceae bacterium | reverse complement strand
ACTTCGATGTCGGCAATGTAGTTCAATACGCTGTCGGGTACACAGCCGAAAAGTGCAATCTTCGATCCGATCACGCCGCCGTCGTTGTAGGCCGGAGCTACAAATTTATCGTGATTCCACATCGATATGATGCGATCTTCGAATCGATTGCGGCAATAGGCTTGAATCACGCTACCCCAAGGTTGGTGCATCGCGGTTTGCCCGCGGTAAAGAACTTTCATGCTGTCGGCAACATCAACGAGGGAGGTTGTCGCGAAAATATCGAACGATGGGTCGGTATCGTCTTCGTTGGTTGGAAATCCGCCAATGGTTTTAGGGTTCAACGCTTGAATTCCTAAAGCAAAGTTGTCGCCACGCACTACACCTACGCATTCGCCTACTTGTTTGGAGATGTCGTTGGCATAGGGGCCCCACGTAACCAAGTCTACGTTGTCATTGTTGGTGACTTCGGCAACTTCAAATGAAATGTATTTGGGATTTCTTACTGCTTTGAGTTTGACTTCAACGTCGTTTTGAGGGAAAAAGAGGGTGAGGTTTTCTTTGGTCTCGTCCCAGGTCAACTTCGATGGTTTCTCGAATTGGTTGTTTACGCGGATCGCTAATAAAGGTGATGTTTCTTCAATTGCCAGATAGTTGGTCCCGGTGTTAGCATCCGTCATTTCGGTTACATTGCCTTTGTCGTCTAGAGATAGAACAAACGGGCCGGTTTGATACGTTAAATTACTTCCTCCCGAACAGCTGTAAAGTAATGTCGCCGTCGTACAAAGGCACGCTACCTTGTAGAATAAGTGTTTCATGTTACTGTAAAAAATAAGGTTATAGATAAGTTGTCTTTTGTCGATTGCCATGTTCGTTGCGAAACATTGACAATATAAAAGGGCGACTCTCAGTAGAGAATCGCCCTTGAAGATAAGTGTTATTTTTTCTTATTTAAGTAGTTCGTCGAGCTTTTTATAGAATTCAGGAGATTCTCCTAAGATTACAGCTTCGATTTGACCCTTTGGACTGATGATCATCTTGGTTGGGAAACCTTGAATCGCATAAGTTGTAGTGATATCGTTCTCTTTTGTGTTTTGAACGTTGATCCAAGGAAGTTGGTTATC
>DLYT01000019.1:2994-7695 GCA_003447595.1 Porphyromonadaceae bacterium | reverse complement strand
CCTTTGCCGTAAAGAGAAGAAAGTGTGAACGGTTTGCCGTTGATGTCTGTCAGTGTAAAGTCCGGTGCTTGTTTACCTACAGCAATGTTTTCTTTTGCTTTATTAATGGCGATTTGTTTGTTTGCACTCGCCATGTGATTGTCGATAACTTCTTTGAAAGGTCCGTTTTTTACTTCCGGAGTAATGATTTCATAGAATGCAATCGCACTATCGGCAGGAAGTGTGTTGAAGTAGAAACCTGAAACAATGCTACCCGGATTGTTCTTGATGTATTGCATCTTGTAGGCATTCAACGAATCAAACAATGGCATCATCTTATTATATTCTTCGCGAAGGATGCTGTCTGGAGTTCCTTCCATTTGCATCTTTCTGAATTTGCTTTGTGCTGCTTTGATTTGATCTTCGATTGGTTTGTGGTCTTTTTCTGTCTTTTTCAATTCATCGTACAAAGGTGTACCTGTGATGTCGTAATCAAGACCGGTTTCGGTAAACTCAGCTTGTACATTCACTTTCTCATTTGGAAAGCGGAAGAAGTTGATTGCTTCCATACGCATTGCACGCATATTTCCATCAGGGAGTGTTTTAGGTAACTCCAATATCGACACCATTAAAGCGGTAGAATCCGGTAGGTTAAAGTCGATTTTTTTGTCCTTTAAGGCAACAGTGTCGCGAATGAGGCCTCTTTGTCCCATCGGAGCATAGGCTACAATTACAGAATCACTTTCTACACCATTAATTACACCTGTAAGGTTTCCTGAAGGTGCTTGTGTACAAGAGGCTATCGTTAATAGTCCGCCTCCTACGAATAATGAAATAAACTTCTTCATAATATGAGATAAACGTTAATACTCAACGGTAAAAGTATGAATTTAATCTGTGGATAGATTGTTCTAAGTGTTTTATTTTATGAAAATAGCCGTCTGTTTTTGAAATTTTCAACAACAGGCGGCTAGAATGACTTATTTATCTTTCTTGCGACGCGTGAGTCGTCCTATAATATAGATAAAAGCACCGATCAACACAACGTATATAAGCAATTCGCCCATGTCCATATTTAGTCCCATAGCCGTAATAATTTATTGGTTTCTTATTCTTTACTAATGAAACAAATAATGAAGGCAGATTGTAAAATAAATTTGTCTTTTTTTTGAAGATAGCACGCTATAAAAAACAAAAGAGCCGTTCCGAAGAACGACTCCTTTATTTTAGTAGTATTAATTATAAATAGAAAGGTAGGTTAAATCTACTTTTATATTTTCGTTTCTCCATTCCTAATTAGTCGATAGCAGGTGTATTTGCTTCTAGCGTCCATTGAGGGTTTTGATAAATTGGAGAAGTTGTAAGATCTGAAGGATTTGATGCAGAGATCAGGAAGTGCTGAATTGCGATCGGCTCCAAATAGTTTGCAGTACTCCAGTTGTAACCATCGTAAACTTTGTTGTTTGTTTTGATGATTTGGTTAGGACGGATATACTTGCTGTTTTTATGATTTGAAACGTTGCCTTGTTTATCTGAAGAGCCTTCTTCGATCAATTCGCTTTTACCTTCTTCATCTACATACTGATCTGCATAAGTACTTTCCCAAAGGTTGAATCCTTCAACTTGATAGTTTTTCACCATATCCAATGCTCTCCAACGGATCAAATCATCGTAGCGGAAGCCTTCCGACATGAACTCGTTACGACGTTCGCGACGAATGTTGAACAAAGTAGGGTCTACCAATGAAGTTCCTGAATATTTAGCCCAGTCGCCTTCTTTGCTTAGGTCTGTAGCAGCGATTGTTTTATTCAAATCATCGCTAACACCAGCTCTTGTGCGAAGTGCTTTCCAGTACTCTGTTGCTTTTGCATCCAAAGATCCGTTCTTAACATATGATGCTTCGATGTAGTTTAGATATGCTTCTGCTGCTCTAAATACGATACAACCATAAGTTTGAGCAACACCGGTTGTTGGTTGAGCTGGGTCGTAAGACAAGCATTTACGTGTGCAATAACCTGTAACGGCACGGTTTTCTGGTTGCTCTAAAATAACCGGTTTGCCAAATGTTTGAACCGCAGCTTTTGCGTCAGCTGTACGAAGATCATTCGGTGCAATCATAAACAATTGAAGACGACTATCACGATCTTTCTTAACAAGTTCGATTGAATCTTCACCTGCATAACCTGAGTTACCGGCATAGATAGGAAGACCATTTTCCATAAGGAATCCGTCAACCAAACTTTTTGTCAAACCAGAGTTACCACCACCCGAAAGGATGTAAGTTGTAACAGCGTGGTTGATGTTGTGTGTTGCAGAGTAAGATCTCCAGAAGATTACTTCTTTGAAGTCTTCCATGCTGTTTGCGTTGAACATGTCGAAATAAGGATTCCAACCGTTGAACTTTCCGTCAGGATTTACAACACCTGTGTTTTGTGTTAATGGAGAAGCATCAGCAACTTCTTGAGCTGCGTTCATTGCTTCTGTAAGGAAGAAGTTGATTTCGCTATCAATGTCAATCGAGAAACCTTGATTGTAATCTTTTGATGCACCCGGCCATCCTGGTCCTCCCGGTACGCGAGCAGTTCCTTTGTGATATTTCAACCAAGTAGCTTCGAAAAGAGCAACTCTTGATTTGAATAGAAGGGCTGCGTTTCTAGTCAAACGGTTCTTCTTACCAACAGGGTCATTACTCATTAAGATGATTGACGAGTCTAGATCGGCAAGAATAAAGCGAGCAACTTCATTTCTTGGGCTACGCTTACTTGCAGCAATTAGTTCTTCCGGTTTATCCGGTAATGTATTTTTTACGATTGGATAATCACCATACGATTTTAATTTATTGAAGTATTCATATGCTCTAAGGAAATATACTTCGCCAATGTATTGTTCGATGTTTTTAGGTGCTCCTTGTATTTTGCCTGATTTCCAGTTTGGAATTACATGCTCGAAGAAGTAGTTTGCATTACGAATGCGACCGAAGTCCCATCCGCCTCCTGATTGAGGAACACGCTTTTCTCCCGGTACCCATCTTGAGTATGAAGCATCTGTTGTAGCTTGGTTGTCTGTGTTGTCATCACCACGCAATACAGTTCCTAATCCCCAACCTCCGTGAGTAGTGAAACTATACATGTTGACAGCATACGACGCAAGGTCTGCTTCTGTTGTAAAGAACTGACCCGGTGTTACTTGGTCTAGTGGTTCTCTGTCTAGAAAATCGTTGCACGATGTTGTTAGTAATACACCTGCCGAAAGGCAAGTGTATTTTAATATTGATTGTATCTTGTTGTTCATAATCATTGCTTTTTAATAATTGGCGTCTAATTAGAAGTTTACGTTCAAACCAAATGAGATAACTTTTGATAGTGGGTAAGTTTTACCTTCACCCCATCCGCCACCGATTGTTTCAGGGTCGAATATGCTAGTCATTTTAGTACCTGTAAGAAGGTTATCTCCAGAGATGAATACACGTAAATATTGAAGACCTGCTTTTGAAATCCATTGTTGAGGGAATGTATAACCTACTTGAAGGTTTTTCATACGGATATAAGCAGCATTCTGTAAATATTTAGTTTGTGTTTGTTGGTTCTTACCGCCGCCGTCAAAGATAGGACGTGGATAGTAAGAATCAAGGTTTGCTCCCATTGGGTGACCTTCAGGACGGAAGAAGTCTAAGTGCTCTACGAATCCTGCCGATTGCCACATACCGCCGTTTGCTCCCCAGAAGTATGGACCACCAATTGCGTAGTCACGTTTACCTACCCCTTGAAAGAATACCGAGATATCGAAACCTTTCCATTGTGCATCTAATGTTACACCGAAGTTGAAGCGAGCTGTTGAGTTACCAATTACTTTTCTATCGCCAGTTTCGCCAAGGATACCTTTTCCACCATCGATTTTACCATCACCATTCAAGTCTTTGTACATGATGTCTCCGGCAGCCCATTTGTTACCAAGTGCATTTTGTCCGCCATTTGGAAGTGAAGCCAAGTGAGCATCCATTTCTTCTTGAGATTTAGCGATGCCGATTGTTTCATAACCCCAGATTTCACCGCTGTAACGTCCTGCAAACCATTGACTGATGTTTCCGGTTTTATTAGGATAGCGTGTTACTTTTTGTTGAGCATCTGAAAGTACCCCTTTTACACCATATGATACATTACCAATACGATCTCTCCATCCGATTTCCAATTCGAAACCATACGATTTCATATCGGCATTGTTCAATTTAGGAACACTTGTACCTAAGATAACCGGAAGTTCAGGAGCCGGACCTACCATGTCGAGTGTTTTACGAACGAAGTAGTCAAACGATCCTGTCAAGCGATTGTTGAATGCACCCCAGTCGAAACCAACGTTCCATGATTGAACGCGTTCCCAAGTAAGAAGCGAACTTACAAGTCCCGGAGCTGATGATGTATTTGGTTTTTCACCATTGATCAACCATCCACCGTTTGCAGTACCAAAAGGCATTGTTTGATAGAATGGATACCAGCTTGACATATTTTGGTTACCAAGCTCACCCCAAGAACCTCTTAGTTTCAATGTGCTAACAACATCTTCATATGATTGCCAGAAATCTTCACGAGCAATGTTCCATCCGGCAGAGAATGAAGGGAAGAAGTTCCAACGTTTGTCACCTACGAAACGAGATGTACCGTCGTAACGTCCATTCAACTCAACCATATAGCGTTCTTTGTAGTTGTAGTTGATACGACCAAAGAA
>DLYT01000019.1:0-2827 GCA_003447595.1 Porphyromonadaceae bacterium | reverse complement strand
TTGTAGTTGATACGACCAAAGAAACCTGCTGTAGACCAGTGTGAATAACCACCTCCTGCTTTTTGGTTAGATGTTGCAGTATTGATTGTAGGAACGTTAGGTGTAATCAAACCATCTCTACTTCCACTTACATTACGAGCATTCAGAAGTTCTGCGTTGAAACCAACCATTGCTTTAAAGTAGTGACCATTATCGAAGTTCTTGAAATAGTCTGTATAAAGGTTGGTTGTATAGAAGTTTTCTTTCCAAGCATACTCACTAACGCGGCTCATGCCTGGAGTAGAATAGTCGTCGTTCCATTTCATCGGATATGCGTCACCGCTACCATCGTGTGCGTAAACCGGTAATACTTCCCAGTGGTTGAAACGATCAGTAGTACGCATATTTCCTTCAGCATAAATTTTCCAATCCTTGATTGGTTCGAAAGTCAACTGAAGTTGTTGATAGTTCCAGTCTTTTTGATCTTTGTCGCGACCACCATCTCTCAATTGAATAGCCTCACTACCTTCCATCAAGAAACCGTTTGGATCGTACAATGGGTTAGTAGGCCAGCGACGAGCGATATTGTGGTAGAATAATCCACCTTGGTATGATGCACGGTCGTAGTCTTCACGTACCCAACGGCCACCATAAGATAGACTTACCCAGTCAGAGATTTGAGCGTTTAATTTGCTGTTGATTGAGTAACGTTGGTAGTTGTCGTTGCTAAAGCGAAGAAGACCATTGGTGTCCATAAAGTTACCAGAGATCAAATAAGTAACTTTTTCATTACCTCCGTTTACACTGATGTTGTGTTCTTGAGAGAACGCCCATTTTTTATAGTGTTCTTTAAACCAGTCTGTATTTGCATTCGCACCACCATATTCGTTCCAGCGATTGCTGTTTTTGTTAAGTGTAGTACCTGCTTCAAGTTCTCCGCTTTGGTATGCTTGAATACGTCCCATCATTTCGTCGTTGAAAACAGGGCTTTGTCCATTGTTTGCTGCTGCTTCATTGAAGTATTGAGCAAAGCTATATGAATCCATCATTTTAGGAGTCAACAATGGATCGGTAAAACGCATCGAGTTGTTGTAGTTTACAGTTGCGCGACCTGATTTACCTTTTTTAGTTGTGATCAAGATAACCCCGAAAGGTGCACGTGATCCATATACTGCTGCTGATGCAGCATCTTTAAGTACAGAGATGCTTTCGATATCCTGTGGATTAAGAGCATTCATGTTACCCTCCATACCATCGATCAATACAAGAGGAGAACTTGATGAACCTTCACCAATTGTACCACCACCACGGATATTAACACTTAATGTATTATTAAGCTCACCACCACTGTTGTTTGTGCTAAAGTTAAGACCAGGAACAACACCTTGAAGGGCTTGAGATACGTTTTGTACAGGACGAGCTTCTAGCGCTTCTGCAGAAACCTGGCTTACTGCACCTGTTACGTTTACTTTCTTTTGAGAACCAAAACCAACAACAACAACTTCATCCAATGTTTTAGTGTCTTCTTTCATTGTGAACTTGAAGACTGTTTGGTTGCCGATTGTTTGGTTGATTGGGTGGTAACCTACATATGTAAGTGTGATAACGTCTTTTCCCGATACTCGAGGTAATGTGAAATTACCATCCATATCTGTAACGGTACCATTTGTAGTACCTTTTACAGCAATACTTACACCGATAAGTGGTTCACCTGTTTCGTCAACAACTGTACCTTTAATCGTTTTTGATTGTTGAGTTACACCTGTTGAGACTGTGAAAGGTTCTGTTTCATGATTTGTTTCGGGGCTAGCCATTGCTACTGTCGGAACAAGCAATGTAGCTACTAGAATAGATTTAAACTTTCTAAGGTTGCCTTCGTTTCGTAGGTGTTGTTCTACGATTGAGGCGAATGAATAGTTATTCATAAGCTTGTGTTTATAATGGAGATCAAATTAGCGACTAAGTTTACACTCTAAATGATATTTTAGCATTTGATATCATCTAATCGTTGGCAAATATATACAAATTAATTAACTGGCAAATAAAATATATTAAAAATATTTCATTAGCATCCCCGTTTGTTATTAATAAAATAATAAAATACTATGTATTGTTCGTATACTTTACTTTATGTTGATCTCTATAAATATATTTGTTTCAGTAGTGTTTGTGAATTTGGTGTGTCAATGAATGTATCTGTTTATGGTTTAAATTATTTAAATCAATACGAATAGCACACTGTATGTGTCAAAATAAAACTTGGCTCTTCGTTTAAATGTGTTTAAAGAGAATCAGATTATCGTGTTAATATTGTTTAGTTTTTGCGCGTTATGCTTTAGGAAATTGCAGAATATGTTTTAAATCATATTTTTGGATATCTTATCATATAGATCGAATAATCGGTAAAGAAAGGGTACAGAGTCATCAGAATATTCTAATTTAGCGTTAAACCATTAATAAAGTTATGAAATCTGCTTATTGTCGATTAATTGCAATCTTACTCGTTTTATTCACAACAAACTCGTTGTACGCTCAAGACTACGAAGACTATGAAACAAATTACCAAATTGGTTTTTGGTATGGTGTTCAATCATCCTTCAAAGATAGAGGATTCGCTTCCGGCCAAGGATATGCCATACAAGCAGCCTATTTCCCATATGGTCGCACAGGAATACGGCTTGGGTTTAATTCGTATGACGGGTTTAATGGAGTAGAAAAGTACAATACATTTCCCCTTTATTTTGCTTATCGTATAGAATCAAACGAGCCCTCGACAGTACCGGCAGGCACCTATTCTGAGAATATGTTTGAAGATCTGATTTGGCAATGCATCTCATTACTGCCAAGT
>DLYT01000103.1:884-2796 GCA_003447595.1 Porphyromonadaceae bacterium | reverse complement strand
ATCAACGAGAAACCGGGATAAAGACTGCTTTAAATTTAGGCGTTTCCATATCCGGATCGAGTGGATACATTGGGCGAGGAATGCGTTTATACGGCAAACTCAACAAGTCTTGATCTACACCACCTCTTGTTAGAGCCATCATCCAATCTGCCTGCATATCGTATAGTTCTTCAGTAAGATAACCCAACTTCACCATAACGATATCCGCTTCGCGTGGTTTCAATCCCAGGTTAAGGAAGTTTTGCTCATAGTGGAATGGCGAACGTTTCTCTGCTACCACCACACGCAAACTGCCGGTTCTTATCACCACCTGATTATTTCCTTCGTTTTGATAAATCGATTCTACAACACCGGTTAAATCTACCGGTCCTGCATAACGATTATCAACCATGGCACCAACTTTCCCACTCACGGTACTTCCTACACCCGCAGCCATTGCCTTTGCAACCAATTCAGGCCCCGGAATAGCAGCATAGATAAAGACCGGACCGTTTTCACTCTTCAGCTCTTCACGCTTTAATAGCTGCTCTAGTGTCCAAGACACATCACCCGCACCTCCGGCAGTTGGGTTATCCCCCATATCGCTCAGGAAGTATGGCTTTTTTGTACTCTTGAATGCTGCTTCCAGACAAGTATTCAAATCAGACGTAGGTGCTACAAATTCAAATTCGTCACGTACATCCCAAAAGCTTTTTGCCAATGATTCTGCCGCTGCGGCTACCGCCTTTTTATCATCACCATATGCCATTACCACCCCATGGTTGCGAGGCTCGTCGGCCCAAGCATACGAAATCCAGATGGCAGCATCAATTACTCCCGGATGCTTCGTTGCAGGATCTACCTTTGCATAAAGCGTTTTACCCGGATCAATGCGCGTACTTGTTTTCTCGCCCGGAAGCAAGATCGGCACATATACCCAAGCCTTGTATTTTGGTTTACCTTTACCTGTTTCGAGACGATCCATCATGTTGGCAACAGCTCTACGCTTGGTAAACCAACGATCTTCGTGCGGAGCCATACGGAAGCAAGTAATCAAATCGCACGCTTCGGCTAGTCGTGGCGAAACACAACCGTGAAGGTCCATACTCGATGAAATAATTGTTTTTCCACCTACTACACTACGCACACGTTTCAGGAAATCACCTTCGGGATCGTCTATACCTACCACACTCATTGCACCATGCAGATCAAGATACAATGCATCGTAAGGTGCATTCTTTTTCAATAGGTCGAGGGTTTGACCGACCAACGATTCATAGCACTCGCGCGTTACAATACCGCCCGGAGTTGCCGCCGACACCATAGCCGGAAACCAGTCTGCCTGCTCACGCAATGTTGAGTCGGGAGCTAAAAACGAGTACAAGTCAAACACCTTGTCTCCTTTGTTTACACGGAAAAACTCTTCGGTTGTTTGTGCAGGAGAAAAGGTACTACACTCGATCGACAAACCGGCCAATCCTACACGAGGCTTTTTAACCGGATCTTTTGCAAAGATGCTTCCGGCACTTAGCAGCATTGCGCCACTCAAAAGGGTCAGACTTAATTTCTTATTCATGGTTAAATTGATTTTATATCTATTCTCTACAAATTTAGAATTTCTAGTCAGAATATCCAGCTTGTTAGCAGAGAGATCAACGAAATAGTGGTGCCATTATCTATTTTTAAAACCTAGAATCTGCTATCTTTGTGTATCACATTTAGCAAGAACCCATAATCAGCATGTTTCATCCATTCAAACAAATCATCACACGCAGCGATCTACCCGATCAATTCACCTATCCGTTTCATTACACCCCTCATCCACTTTGCGTAGTAGCAGTGCAAGAGGTACAAGCCTTGCTTGCAACAAAGGCAGAATGGAAAAACGAACTCGACAAGGGTAAGATGTTTGGTGTATTGGTGGTTGAAACAC
>DLYT01000103.1:0-641 GCA_003447595.1 Porphyromonadaceae bacterium | reverse complement strand
GTATACGACTTACTTCAACCCGACGGCTTTTTCAAGATAGAAGAAGAGCAGATCTCTCGGATCAACCATCAAATCAAAGCAATTGAAACAAACGGCGAATATCTGTCGTTAAAGCTGTCATTGCAGTCGGTTTCTGCGCAAGCAACAACAGAAATAAGCAACGCAAAACAGGCTTATAAAGCTGCAAAACAAAAGCGAGAACAGTTGCGTAGCACAGAACAAGACGAAGCAGAATTGGCAGCGATGGTAAAAGAAAGTCAGTACCAAAAAGCCGAGATAAAACGACTCGAAAAGCGACTGAAAGAAGAAATTGCATCGATTGAGCAAAAGCTCGCAACCTTCACTTCTCAAATTGAAGCATTGAAGCACGAACGTAAAACCCGCTCGGCCCGACTTCAAATGCAACTTTTCGATCAGTTTCAACTATTAAATGCCAACGGTGAAACCAAAGGATTGTGCGCTATCTTCGAATCGACCGCACAAAAGACTCCTCCGGCCGGAGCTGCCGAATGCGCCGGTCCGAAACTATTGCAGTATGCTTATCTGAATGGGATGAAACCGCTTGCGATGGCCGAGTTTTGGTGGGGCGATTCTCCGAAAACAGAAATCCGAAAACATGGCTTTTATTATCCGGCTTGCAA
>DLYT01000023.1:7511-12602 GCA_003447595.1 Porphyromonadaceae bacterium | reverse complement strand
TAGATTATGATGTGTTTCGGTGTCTTGCTATAAAGGGTTGGGGATTTTATACTTCGCTAATTTTCCAGAAGCTATACGATACATCTTCGTCGTATACGTCTGTTTGTTCTACACGTTTGATGTAGTTCACGATAAGTTTAGTAATCGGAAGGATTACAATCTCGTAAGCAGTTTTTAAAACCGCTTGTGTACCGATCATGATCAGAAGATCATTAAAAGGAACAATGCCAAAGAAAGCGATTGGGAAGAATACCATCGAGTCGGCCGATTCTCCTACCATTGTCGAGACAACGGCACGAAGAGAGAAATTGCGTCCGCCCGATGCGATTTTCATTTTACTCATCACATAAGCGTTGAGAAACGAACCGATCAAAAACGCACAAAGGCTTGCTACTGCAATACGCGGAGTCATTGCAAAGATCGATTTAAAAGCTTCCTGGCCTTCATAAAAAGGAGCCGACGGAAGCGCAACTGCTATTTGAGCCAAACCAACCACAAAGAAGTTCATGGCAAACCCGCTCCAAATAATTAGACGTGCCTTTTTATAGCCCCAAACTTCGGCTATCAGGTCGTTGATAATATAAGAAATCGGGAAAACGATAAGACCGGCAGTTGCCGTGATAGGACCAATCTGAATAAGTTTGGTCTCGAGAAGATTTGCTGCAATCAAACAAACGTTGAATAAGATTGCAAGCATCATAAATGTAACTGAAACTTGTTTCTTCATTATTTCTCTTGTTTTTTACGTGGTTATACAAGCACACGGACCTCCACCATCGGATAATCTGCCGCAAAGGTACGGTTTTTATTTCGATTGCGAATCTAAATACTGTTAATGAAAAAGGTGTGATTCCAGAGATAGAAAAGAGGATGAAGTTTTATTCTAATCTGCTTGTCGTTTATTATTAGTTGGTTACATTTGAGGAGTAATCAATTCTAGCTATATGATGAAAACCACAAAATTTAAAAGACTGCAAACATCGTTACTTCTTATAGGGATAGTTTTGCTAGGATGCACCTTGTTTGCAATTTCGAAGCGTAGCAATGACCAGCGTATAGCCTCAAGTGTAAATTCCGAAGTTAATACCTCTATCAAGGTTGCCGATTTAAATGAATGGGTTTTTAATTTAGCATGGCTTGATATTCAAGTATCGGTAACGAATGATACAGCCTTTGTTATAGAATCGAAACTTAAGGGGATTACACTTTATGACTACGAGCAGAAAGGATTGTGGCATAACTTCGAACCGGGAAAGAAGCAATCTCGTGTCGATTTCTCTTTTATTGCATTAGGAACTGTTGGTATTGCGAAACGACTAGGGATAAATACCGCTTTCTCAAATAAGGTAAAAGGATTTATTGATCTTGAGACAGGGATTGGTAGTTTTAGTATGGATTAAAAATATAAGTAGGATGTTATTATTTGCGTGGACTTTAAGTTTGGTCGAAATTATAATTGTAGTGGGGCTGATTGCTCTTTTTGTTGGTGTAGTGAGAGCAATTAAAAAGCATGCGGCAAAAACAAAATAGAAGTAGAAAAGAACGGAGCTTAACGACATTATATCGTTAAGCTCCGAAATATATATGATGGTATTACTTCTGGTAATACACTTACTTGTTGGCTTTGTAAAACAAGGTTGAGCAATTGGTTGGGGCAAAAACTTTGCGAGCCGTTGCTTGTACTTGCTCGGGAGTTGTTGCTCTGTAACGAAGCACTTCGGTGTCAATGTCTTCTGCTTTTCCTACTAGTTCGTAAAAACAAAGACTTGAAGCCATGTTCGAGTAGTGGATGTGCGAGAATAAGTGATTTGATTCGAATTTATTTTTCACTTTATCCAACTCGTTGTTGTCTACAAGTTCTTGACTCAACATCGCGAGTTCTTCTTCGATGGCAGCATTGATTGTTTCGAGCGTATTGCCTGGTGTAGGTTTTGCCGTAACGTAGATTACTCCCGGATCGATATCGCCCGAAATGTAAGCGTTAACTTCGGAACAAAGCTGTTTATTCTGTACCAGGTTTTGATACAAACGAGCTGAGCGTCCGTTGGCCAATACATCCGAAAGCATATCGCATGCATTGAAGTCGGCATCGGTACGTGAACACATGTGATAGGCTTTGAACAAGGCATCAAGAGGTACATCTTTGTAAACCTCAAGGAAGCGTGCTTCTGTTTGCGGAGCTTCTTGTGCAATGGCACGAACCTTTATATCACGTCGCGGAATCGGACCAAACCATTTTTCGGCTAGTTGTACCGCTTCTTTGAATTCGATATTTCCTGTAACGGCAACGATGGCATTGTTAGGTGCATAATGATTGTAGAAGAAAGCTTTTACATCATCGAGTGTTGCATTTTCGATATGGGAAAGATCTTTACCGATTGTAGGCCACATATACGAGTGCGACTTGTAAGCAAGCGGTTTTAGCAAGTGCGGTACATCGCCATAAGGTTGGTTTAGTACGCGTTGCTTGAATTCTTCGATTACGACATGCTTCTGTACGTCGAGTGATTTTTGAGAGAAATCGAGCGAAAGCATTCGATCCGATTCTAACCAAAAACCAATCTCTACGTTTTGTTTTGGCAAGGTAACGTAGTAGTTGGTATAGTCGTTGTTGGTCCAAGCATTGTTCTCGCCACCGGCAAGTTGCAAGGGACCGTCAAAATCGGGAATGTTGATGGATCCGCCAAACATGAGGTGCTCGAAGAGGTGAGCAAAACCTGTCTGGTCAGGGTCTTCATCTCTTGCGCCTACATCATATAGCGTATTGATACAGACCATTTGTGTGGTTGTATCTTTATAATGGATCAAACGAAGGCCGTTTGCCAGTTCATGTCTGTTTATTTGTGTCACTTGTTTACGATTTTAAGTTTCATTTTTACGTCTTTCATCGGACGATCAGAGCCGTTTGTGTCTAGCTCTTGTATTTTCTCAATGGTGCGATGCCCCGAAATCACTTCTCCGAAGATTGTGTATTTGCTATCTAAATGAGGAGAACCTCCTTCTAGTTTATATGCTTCGCGTTGTTCGGGAGTAAACTCTCCGCTGAATTTACCTTCCTCGATCATGTTATCGAGTTCCATGTCTGTATATATCTTACCCCAAACAATGTAAAATTGAGATGCTGATGAAGCTTTATCCGGATTAATATCATCCGGTGTACGAGCAGCTGCAAGCATACCTCGTTTGTGAAAGTATTTCGGATATACGATCTCCGCCGGTAAAGTATAACCAAGATCACCCTCTCCAAGTTCTGCGTCTGCTGTTGCATCTTTCGAATCGGGATCTCCACCTTGAATCATAAAGTGCTTGATTACGCGGTGAAACAACAATCCGTCGTAAAAATTCTCATTTACGAGTTTTATGAAGTTATCGCGGTGTTGCGGTGTATCGTTATAGAGTTTTACTTTTATTTTACCTTGATTGGTTTCGATTTGAACGATGGTCTCTTTTTCTTCTGCCTGCAAATTCATAGTTCCTACGAGAGCAAACAAGATGCCGATAGTGAAATGCTTAAATAGTTTCATCATGTTAATGCGTTAGTTGCAATACAAAGATATTAATTAAAATTAATCGAGGATAAAGCATTAACCGATAAATATCTAAAAAGCATCCTCTCTATTCGAATCTTAGCTCAAATAGAAAGGATGCTTTTCAAATTAAAACAACAAAGGTATATTATTGAATAGGGTAAATCGGATTACCTGTTTCATCAACATTATTCCATGCGTTTACATATACTTCAGCAAAAGTAATATCATCAGCATTTACAATTGCTTTGAACAAGTAAGAATTGCCCGAACTTAATTGTCCCGAAGGTGCCGTGATTGCACTAGTATAAGTACGAGCTGTTGTTTCTCCATTTACCAAGACTGTAAATGTAACAGCGATCGGATTTGAGTAATTAAGCGGCAACATGGTATACTGACAATTGGTATTTGCAACACCCATATTCACTGCAGCACCAAGGGTAGTAGCCGGAGTGATGGTTCCTGTTTCAAGATTCATGATTCCTCCAACAGATGAAGGTGTAATGGTAGCAGAAACCAGCTTGTTGATGGTAATACCATTTCCCGCTGTTAAGTTTATAATTACTTGTGTAGCTCTGTGATTAAGAGTAAAAGAGCATTTTGCTGCTTGCGAAGCGATTTGAGATTGAGCTTTACCCCAAAGATAATCAACTCCATTTTTTAAAGGTTCCGAACTTCCATTTACAAACGTGGCAGGAGCTGTAGAATTGTTATTAGAGACTGCGTAAAAGTCATACGTATCATTTGGTAAATACATTTTATAACTATTCATTCCAGTCAAAATACCCGGAGTATTTGCTTGATACAAACCGGAAGCAACAGGTGTTCCGCTCAAATTCTTTACCGTATCGTTATAGGCATAGATATAAACTTCATCGGTTTGTTGTATCGGTGACGCAGATTTGAGTAAGTTTTCCCTTTCTACTCCGGCTTCGAAGAGAACAATATAATTACCTTTGCCATCAGTGTCACCAGGTTTGTTGGTGTTTAGAGAACAGTTGCAATCATCGTCGTCGCAAGCAGAAGCTAATAAGACTAGCCCTAATAAATAAAAGATCTTTTTCATAAAGCATTTGTATTAAATAAAGTCACATATTAATGGTGTTAACTCATTATCAATATTCTAATAACATTGGCTTTATATCAAAGTTTTTCGTTTAAGAATAGTCCTTTTTTTTTAGCGGAGTATATATAAATTTTACAAAGAGAGCAATTCCTATTTATCTTTCAGTCGTTTGATGGCAAGGTCGAGAAGCGTATCATATTTCTTAATAGTCATACTTTGCCATCTCAGCTTAACGTCGAGTTCTTCCTCCGGCGATAATTGCCAGTTGATGTCGCTCGTTCTCATTTTCGCAGTAGTAGCATAAAGCATCAAAGCTGCGCAAACCGAGATGTTGTAACTTTCGGTAAATCCGTACATCGGCATTTTTACAAATCCATCAGCATGCTTGATCACTTCATCCGATATTCCGGTATGTTCGGTTCCGAATACAAGAGCAGTCTTCTCTGTAATATCCAGATCTTCCACCATACAGTCTTGCTCGTGAGGCATGGTTGCGAT
>DLYT01000023.1:1996-7263 GCA_003447595.1 Porphyromonadaceae bacterium | reverse complement strand
CCGAAACGGTGGTAATCGATCCATTTCTCAGCACCAGAAGTAGGTCCCGGGCTAACTTTAAACTGATGTTCGCGCTCGAGAATATACAGGTCTTGAATACCAAAGCAGTCACACGAGCGCATTACGGCACTAGCGTTGTGCGGGTGTTCGATATCTTCGAGCACAACCGTAAGGTGCTTGGTTCGGTTCTTGATGTTTTTTTCAAAAAGGCTAAGTTTATTCTCTGTGCAGAATTCGCTTAGTATATGATAGATTTCTTGTTTTTCTTCAAACGAAAAAGAGGCCAATTTAGAAGGCTTATCTTGAATTAAAGGCATATTATTTAGAAAGATTTATTGAGTAATTGATTATACCGTACGTTTTACGCTTCCACTCCACGAGCAGCCCAAGCAATAAATAGTTTCCGTATCAAAGCCTTCAAGGGTTTCTCCTTCTTTGGCTGGTACAATTTCATAATCTGCTGTAACTTTTATAAGGCGTCTGTCTCCATTATCATTCTTGATGTAAAAACCTGATATCTTGCATTGAGGACAAAGTCTATGTTTTCTTTTGCTAATCATCATTTTGTGTTTAGGTTCAATACAAAAGTACTGAATAATTTAGTAAGTTCGTTCTTCTTTAAATACAATTGGTACCATGCACGATCACACAACTCATATTTTACGCGAGATTACGCCATTATCCGACTCCGATTGTTTCTATATTGTTGAACGCTATAAAAGCGAGTTCACGTATCCGCTTCATAATCACTTGGAGTTTGAACTTAATTATATTGAAAGTGGCACTGGTTTGCAACGGATAGTAGGAGATTCTGTCGAAACGATTGGCGCATACGACTTGGTCTTGATTACAGGAAAGGAGCTGGAGCATACCTGGCGACAAGCCGAATGTAATTCTCCACGTATCCGCGAGATTACGATTCAGTTTTCACAAGACTTGTTGTCGAAAAGTTTTATCGATAAGAATCAGTTTGCCTCAATACGTCTAATGCTCGAGAAGGCCCAGAATGGACTCGTCTTTCCAATGCCGGCAATAATGAAAGTATATAGTCTGATCGACTCGATGGTTAGTGAAACGCAAGGATTTTATACGTTTCTCAAGTTTCTGTCTATCTTATATGAATTATCGATCACCAACGATTATCGAACCTTGTCTAGTTCGTCGTTTGCAAAAGCTGATATAACTTATGACAGTAGAAGAGTACAAAAAGTACAGAACTATTTAAAAGAACATTATATGGACGATATAGCTCTTGAAGACTTGTCCTTGTTAGTTGGTATGACCCCTTCGGCCTTTAGTCGTTTTTTTAAGTTACGAACCGGAAAGAATCCTACTGAGTATATTACCGAAATTCGTTTAGGGTATGCCGCACGTATGCTAGCCGATTCCACAAAGAGTGTGGCCGAGATTTGTTACGATTGCGGGTTTAACAACTTGTCGCACTTTAACCGTATTTTTAAACGAGATAAAGGATGTACTCCGACCGACTTTCGAGAAAACTTTCGCAAAAAGAAGATTCTTATTTAAGTATCAATCCCTCATTTTCTAGAGATGATAATTTCTGGTGACGATGAAGTATACATTCGTTTAATACCCCTGAAAGTTTATGAAAATAAAAAAAGTATTACGAATGGATAAGAAAGTATTAGTGAACTTCTTCATTGAATAAGATATTTGTAGGACTTTATATTTATATAGTCCCTAAAACTATTATTTGATGAAAAGTTTTAAAGAAAGAATGGAGATCCTCTTTGCAAAACAAGAGGTGTTGTTGAGTAAACCTCAGGTTATACTTGAGAGTGAAAATGGTATTTATAGTCGTTGTTTGAATCCGGTTGTGACCGCAGCTCATGTTCCTTTGACATGGCGATATGACTTTGATGAAAAACAAAATCCTTACTTGATGGAACGCATCATGATGAATGCGGCATTTAATGCGGGTGCAGTAAAATGGAACGACAAATACTTATTGATTGTGCGTGTGGAAGGATCAGATCGTAAATCTTTCTTTGCAGTAGCCGAAAGTCCGAACGGGCTTGATAATTTCCGGTTTTGGGAATACCCGATTGATCTACCTCTCGATCATGAAATCGAAACCAATGTATACGATATGCGCATTACGGTGCACGAAGACGGCTGGATTTATGGCGTATTTTGTGCGGAAATGAAAGATCCGAACGCGCCCGAAGGCGACTTGTCATCAGCTTGTGCCAATGCCGGAGTAGTGCGTACCAAAGACTTTATCAAGTGGGAGCGCTTGCCAAACATTCAATCCAAATCGCAACAACGTAACGTAGTTTTGCATCCCGAGTTTGTAGGAGGTAAGTATGCTTTGTATACCCGCCCGCAAGACGGATTTATCGATACCGGCAAAGGTGGAGGTATTGGTTGGGCGTTGGTTGATACCATGGAAAAAGTCGTAATCAACGATGAAAAGATCATCGATTCCCGTCACTATCATACCATCAAAGAATTAAAGAACGGCGAAGGCCCACATCCCATCAAAACAGCAAAAGGTTGGTTACACTTGGCTCATGGGGTAAGAGGTTGTGCAGCCGGACTTCGCTATGTTTTGTATTTGTATATGACTTCCCTCGAAGATCCGACAAAGGTAATTGCTTCTCCCGGAGGGTATTTTATGGCTCCCGAAGGAGAGGAACGTATCGGAGATGTCTCGAATGTACTCTTCTCGAATGGTTGGATTGCCGATGAAGACGGTACGGTTTACATCTATTATGCGTCGTCAGATACCCGTATGCATGTAGCTGTGTCGTCGGTAGACCAAATGATCGATTACTGTTTCAATACTCCGGAAGACGGATTGTATTCATACACTTCTGTCGATCAAATCAATAAACTAATTGACAAGAACAAAGTAATAATTAAAGGATAAGGTCATAAAAGTATCATATTCTGGCAAATAGCTATTAGTTCCCTGCATTGCTTGCACATACATTTGTACCATAATATTTTTTAATCTTAGAATCATTTGAAAAAACTAGTATCATGAGAATGAAAAAGAAGCTTAGTTTTCTTTTACTATTCTCTATTCTGACAACGATTGCGTTTGCTCAGAGTATGCGAACAGTAAAAGGTGTAGTGAGAGACAAAGGAGACCAAAGTCCGATGGTCGGTGTCAATGTTTTGGTTAAAGGTACGACGCACGGAACTTCTACCGATGTAGATGGCAACTACCAAATAGAAGTTGGAAACAATGCCGTTCTTGTATTCTCCTTTGTGGGGATGGGAAAACAAGAGATTCCGGTAAAGAATCAGAGCGAAATAAACGTGCTGATGACACCCGATCAAGAGCTGGAAGAAGTTGTTGTTATTGGATACGGAACCATAAAGAAGAGTGATCTTACCGGAGCGGTTTCTTCCATTTCAGCAAAAGATCTACAGGCAGATGTACAAAAGGATGTGGCTTCGGCAATGCAGGGACGTATAGCCGGTGTTTCGGTAACATCAAGTTCGGGACAGCCGGGCAGTTCGATGAATATCAATGTACGCGGACTTAGTTCGCTAGGGAATAATACTCCGCTTTATGTAATCGATGGAGTTTACGGAGATATCAATACGGTAGATCCGGCAGACATTGCATCTCTCGAGGTGTTGAAAGATGCATCGGCAGCAGCTATCTACGGATCTAGAGCTGCTAATGGTGTAGTTTTGATTACAACCAAAGGAGGGAAAAAGAGTACACCGCTAACAGTTAATGTCAATGTGTTTGGAGGTTTGCAAACAACACCTAAGAAGTTGGATTTACTCAATGGAGAGCAATGGGTTGGATTGTTGAATGGAGCAGGAGTAGACATCCCAATGAAAAGCTTCGAAGGCCCGGGAACAAACTGGCAAGACGAAGCCTTCCGTACGGCACCGATGGTAAAAGCAAACCTTTCTCTCAATGGCGGTACAGACAATGCTACATATTTAGTATCTACAGGTGTTTTGTCGCAAGATGGTATCATTCGTTCTACCGATTATAGCTCTTTCAATTTGCGAGCAAAGACAGACTTCACCCTTTTTAATGATCACTTACGTATCGGCGAGACACTCATCTTCAAGAACTCGCGTATGCGTAACTACGAGGGAGGAGTTACCAATATCTTGCGTATGCCTTCCGTTTTGCCGGTTTATGATGAAAACCGCATTGGTGGTTTCTCGGCACCGGAAACATGGATGAAGAATATGGCCAATCCGGTAGGGGAATTGATGGTAAACAACAATACCGATCATGTAACAGAGGTCTTGCTCAATGCCTTTGCCGAACTAGATCTTTACAAAGGATTGAAATACAAACTAAATGTAGGTTATAATAAAAACAACGGTCGCACCTACAACAAGATTGGTGTTTATGATTTCGGAGTTGCCGGTAAGAACGATGCTGCCGACCTTGACGAGAGAGCATTCTTTAGCGATTCATGGTTGGTAGAGAATACCTTGCACTACGATCAAACGTTTAAGAAGAATACCATCTCTGCTTTTGTAGGCTATACAGCACAAAAGGCATCGTATCGCACATTTGGAGCAAGTCGCTTGGATTTGCCGGAAGGAACAGATGTTATCAGTGCCGGATCCTCTTCTACACAAAAGGCTACCGGTAGTGCCAATGAAAACTCATTGGTTTCTATGCTGGGGCGTGTCAATTACAGCTATGATTCACGTTACATGATTTCGGCGTCGATTCGTCGCGATGGTTCATCCCGTTTTGCCAAGGGGCATCGTTACGGCTGGTTCCCTTCGGCCTCTGTGGGTTGGAACATGCAGAATGAAAAGTTCTTTGCACCGTTGACCAAAGTAGTAGATCAGTTGAAACTAAGAGCAAGTTACGGAAAACTGGGTAACCAAGATGTTGGTAATTATCTTACACAATCGATAGTTTCGTATGGTATGCACTATGTTCAAGGCGGCAGTCCGGCTTGGTGGTTAGGACAAATACCGGGAGCAAACTGGGCTTCTCCTAAAGATCTGACATGGGAAGAAACAGGAACGTTCAACTTCGGTTTCGATCTTTCGATGTGGGACAACCGTTTCTCGATGTCGTTGGATGCCTATAAACAAGAAACCAAAAACGTATTGCTAAGTATTTCGATGCCTCCGTCTACCGGTATGGGAGGATCTCCGACGATGAATGCCGGAACCATCGTAAACAAAGGTGTTGAGCTCGCTTTCAATCACCGCAATACAGTCAATGAAGTTAATTACAACATAGGCCTTAATCTCACAACAATCAAGAATAAAGTAAAGGATGTTACCGTGGGTAACAA
>DLYT01000023.1:0-1743 GCA_003447595.1 Porphyromonadaceae bacterium | reverse complement strand
CCTATCGGTTCGTTCTATTTATTGAAGACAGACGGAATCTTCCAGTCGCAAGAAGAAGTGCTTGCACACAGTAAAGACGGAGTATTGATACAAAAACAAGCCGAGCCGGGCGATATCCGCTACGTCGATTACAATGGAGACGGAAAAATTACCGTAGATGGAGACGCGCAATATGCAGGAAGTCCGTTCCCGGATCTAACCATGGGACTACGTGCCGGACTCGATTGGAGAGGAATAGACTTTACGATGTTTTTCGACGGCACCTTCGGAAACAAGATCTACAACCACACACGTGCCAGATCAGAACAAATGAAAGAGGTTCAGAACTTCTCTACAACTGTTCTTGATTACTGGACTCCTACCAATACAAACACCGATATGCCTCGATTTATTCCTACCGACCCCAACAACAATGCGGAACGTGTAAGTGATCGCTGGCTCGAAGACGGTTCGTTCTTCAGATTGAAAACATTGGAACTCGGATACACGTTGCCCGAAAATGCAGTAAGCAAGCTTCGTCTCAGCAGATTGCGCGTATATGCATCGTTCGAAAACTTATTCACAGCAACAAAGTATAAAGGTTATACTCCCGACTTAGGACAATACGACGGCGTATTCACACGTGGTGTCGATGTAGGTCGCTATCCTATTCCGCGCACCTATATGATGGGTATTCAACTTGATTTCTGATAATCTACTTAATCTATTCGATATGAAAAAAATAGGAACTACGATATTGACTTGCGCACTGCTATCGGGGATGATCAGTTGTAACGAGTCTGATTTCTTGGATTTGAATAATCCGAACAACGCCACTACAGAAGACTTCTGGAAATCTGAGAAGGATGCCGTGGCGGCCATGGCTACAGTCTACTCGCCCATACGCGGACAAATGTATGGTTACTGGGGAGGTTTCACCGGCTTCCAAAATATGAATGTGCGGGCCGATGATACATGGGCACTGGTCGACGATCCCGAAACGTGGAAGATTACTACCTTCGTCAACACACCAACTTCGGATCGTATGGACTTTGACAAGATGTACAAGAGCATTCACCGTGCCAATGTCTTCTTGGCAAATGTAGATAATGTGCCGATGGAAGATGCTAAGAAAGCCGAAATGACAGGTGAAGCTAAGTTCTTGCGTGCCTTTAATTACTTCTTGTTGGTAACCAACTTTGGAGAAGTACCATTGCGCATCAAGGTGGTAGAAGGCAGTGAAGATGCCGCATTGGCAAGCAGTTCGGAGGCAGATATCTGGAAGCAAATCGAAGCAGACCTTACGGATGCGATGAACGCACTTCCTGTAGCACGTCCCGAAAAGGAGAAAGGTCGCGTTGAAAAAGGTGCGGCCGTAGCTTATCTTGGCAAAGCCTATCTCTATCAAGAGAAGTATGCAGAGGCGGAACAACTTCTGGCTACATTGATGACTACGCCGTATACATACGGATTGATGGACCAATACGAACACAACTTCACACCCGAGTTAGAACTCAACAAAGAGTCGATATTCGAACTTTGCTATGCGAAGTTTGGTAGCGGTTCTTGGGGACAAGAAGGTGTAAACGATACGCAAGGTGTGATTATTCCTCAAATGATTGGTACTCCGCTTACAGGAGGATGGTTTAAGTTGATGCCAACCACCGCGATTGTAGATGAGTTTATGATCGAAGAGCGCCCTGAAGGTTCGGACTCGAAGTTTGATAAACGGATGTACACTTCCTTCTTCTTTAAATACTCCGA
>DLYT01000153.1:35821-36491 GCA_003447595.1 Porphyromonadaceae bacterium | reverse complement strand
ATTGCTTACTACTTTGGGCAGATGCTACAAGACTCGTTGCAAGTACCGGTCGGTTTGATCCTAAACGCCGTAGGCGGATCCAACACCGAGTCGTGGATCGATCGCAAAAGCCTTGAGCACAATCATCAACTCGTAGACATCTTGAAAGATTGGACCAAAAACGACATGATTCAGCAATGGTGTCGCGAACGCGGAGCCAAAAACATCAAGCAATCGGAATACAAAGAACAGCGTCACCCCTACCAGCCTTGCTACTTGTACGAGGCAGGAATAGAGCCGCTTCAAAAGTATCCCGTGCGCGGCGTAC
The DNA here is from genome assembly GCA_003447595.1 of Porphyromonadaceae bacterium. Taxonomy (GTDB): domain Bacteria; phylum Bacteroidota; class Bacteroidia; order Bacteroidales; family CAMTPD01; genus UBA12018. The sequence continues at coordinate 36,184 of DLYT01000153.1, read as the reverse complement.
TTTGGTATCAGGGCGAAAGCAACGCACACAATACGGAAATACACGAAGCACTTTTTACACAACTTATCAACAGTTGGCGCACCAACTGGGATCAAAACCTTCCGTTTTACTTCGTGCAACTTTCGTCGCTCAACCGTCCGAGCTGGCCGCGCTTCCGTGATTCGCAACGCAAACTCGCGCAAACGATTCCGAATGTATACATGGCCGTGAGTTCAGACAAAGGAGATTCGCTCGACGTGCATCCTACCCACAAGCAACCGATTGGCCAACGATTGGCATTGCAGGCATTGAAAAACAGTTACGGACGTAACCAACTTACCGCCTTCGGCCCCGATCCAAGTCGCATCGAATACAAAGACAAGG
>DLYT01000153.1:29442-35494 GCA_003447595.1 Porphyromonadaceae bacterium | reverse complement strand
AAAGCCAATGAGGTAAAGCAACCCGTAAGCGTACGTTACGGATGGCAACCCTTTACCCGTGCCAACCTGGTCAATGAAGCTCTGCTTCCGGCCTCTACATTTTCAAATCAGAAATAAACACTAAAAGCAATAAGATGAAACAACTATCCGTAAAATTGATTGCATTCCTTGTAGTCATCATTGGTATCTCCATCGCCATATTCTCTATGATGGCCATCGAAAGAATCGACTCGGGACAGACCGGAGTGATCGTAAACCTTGCCGGAAGCGACCGTGGTGTCGACGACGCGGAAGTAAAAACCGGTTGGGTAGTATACAACCGCTTTATGAAACAACTGTTTGAATACCCTGCCTTTGCGCAGATCGTCGATTACGAACCATTCGATATTCAAGACAAGAAAGGTACGATCTTCAAAACCGATCCTACGATCGAATATTACATCGAACGCGACAATGCCAAAGTAGTCTTCCTAAAGTACCGCAAGACGACCAAGGAACTTGAAAACACGGTGATCCTTACCGAGGTGAAGAATGCCTACAAAGACATTGCCGGAATATACGATACCGATTCGCTAATCAATAATCGTCCGGCCTTCGAGAAAGAAGTGGAAGAATTGCTAAAAGAGCGTTTAAGCAAACGAGGCTTTACGTTTACCAACATCCAGTCGTCGGTAAAACCAAACGAAGTACTGCAAGCCGCGATCGACGCAAAGAATACAGCCGTTCAAAACGCCTTGAAAGTTGAAAACGAGAAAAAGGCTGCCGTAGCAGAAGCAGAGAAAGAAGTAGCTACAGCCAAAGGGAAAGCAGATGCCAACCGCATCATGCAAGAGTCGATCACACCGGCCTTGATCCAACTCAAAGCCATCGAAAAGTGGGACGGCAAGATGCCTCTTTCTACCGGCAACGGCGCGATGCCATTTATCAACTTGCAGAAATAAATCTCAAGGTTATGATAAAGGAACAATCACGTATAGATCGTTTGTGGCGTAACCATGCGGGAGAAGTAGACTTTAAAAAGGTCATTAAACTCATTTTGATTACTTCTGCCGTGATAACGATCATTATACAACTAACCGATCCAAACTTTATAAACGACTTTATACACGGCTTCCGTGAAGGCTACAAAGCAGGAACTGTAAAATAGCTCAAAGGCTCTCGGCATTTACCGGGGGCCTTTTCTTTTGTACCTGTAACCACAAATACATCTCCCTCTCTTCGTATATCTAAAACACCCTGTCCATAAGACTTATTGTAGTTCTCCATTTATGCCCAAACAAAGGGACTACCAATGCGTGAGCCTACGCGTGTGGGAAAATAGATCGTTTTCGAGCTAGATGCCGCTAAATGATAACTTGAAAAAAAGTAGACAATCGTAAGAAAAAACCCCTCGCCTCTTACCGAAGCTTCTTCTTCTCTATAAGCAAGTACACGGCGTGATTACACATTTCCCTCCTGACCTTCGATGTCCTTTCTTTTTGTTTTGCCCAACTCGCTCTCCTTACATTGGGAGCACAACACTCCTACTTCGGGTTACCACAATTCAGTCTCGCGGAGTTAAGGCCATTGGTTTTCGCGAATAACCCAACCGGCACGCACGGTGCGTAAAACAGCGACGCAGCGTGAGTGAAAACAGTTTTCATTGAAAACGTTTTTCACTCTTCACTATAACGCAAAATAGTCTTCGAGGAAACTAAAAAAAGTCTTCGTAGAGATCTTTGCAACTCTCCACGAAGACTTTATTTACTCTTTGCAAGAACTTTATTAGGTTTTCCCAAGAACCTAACGAGCTTTCCAGAAGAAGTAAACGACCTTTTTCCAAGAACCATGCAAGGTTTTTCAACACCATCCCCTTCCATGTGTTGATAACTTCCCTTATGCTACATAAAAACAGGCAATTAGTACCGTAATCAACACATTACGTGTATTTGAAAAGGTCGTTTTCCGAAGGTGAAAATCTGAGCAAAATCATCCATCTAGCACAAAATACATCCCTTTTTAGCTTGCAAGAAGACGCAAAAAAGGGGACGCAGTTTTTACGCTACGTCCCCTTAGTGTATTTGAAGGGTTTATTGCAAAGGTTCCTTTATGGGGAAACGTTTGCGGGAAAACCGGTTTACTTTCCTTTTACGATCTTCTTGATATCGTTGAGTTTGTTCAACGCTTCTACCGGAGTGAGGTTGTTGATATCAAGGTTCATGATCTCGTCGCGTACTTGCGAAAGGATGGGATCATCGAGTTGGAAGAAGTTGAGCTGCATGCCGTCTTGTTGCTGTACCGACGGTTTTGCTTTGATCTTCTTCTCACTCTTGGTTGCTGCTGTTCCTTTGCGGTTTTCCGTTTCAAGAATCTTTAGAATCTCGTCGGCACGTTTCACGATACTTTGCGGCATGCCGGCCATTTTGGCTACGTGGATACCAAAGCTATGTTCGCTGCCGCCCCTTACGAGCTTGCGCAGGAAAATCACTTTGTTATTCACCTCTTTCACCGAGACGTTGTAGTTTTTGATGCGCGCGAAACTGCTTTCCATCTCGTTGAGTTCGTGGTAGTGCGTCGCAAAGAGTGTCTTTGCGCGTGACTTGCGATGCTCGTGGATGTACTCGACAATGGCCCATGCGATCGAGATACCGTCGTAGGTACTCGTACCACGTCCCAACTCGTCGAAAAGGACTAAGCTCTTTGACGAAAGGTTGTTTAGGATGTCGGCAGCCTCGTTCATCTCGACCATGAAGGTAGATTCGCCCAGCGAGATATTATCAGACGCCCCTACACGTGTAAAGATCTTATCCACAATACCTATTGTTGCGCTTGCGGCCGGTACGAACGAACCGATTTGAGCCATCAGCGTTATCAGCGCGGTCTGGCGCAATAATGCCGACTTACCCGCCATGTTGGGCCCGGTAATGATGATGATTTGCTGCGATTCGTTGTCGAGATATACGTCGTTCGTGATGTAAGGTTCGCCTACAGGCAATTGCTTTTCAATCACCGGGTGACGCCCTTCTTTGATATCGAGTGCATCGCTATCGTCTACAACGGGGCAGATGTATTTGTTTTCGGCTGCGATCTTTGCGAATGAAAGCAAGCAGTCGAGCTGAGCAATCAACGAAGCATTGGTCTGAATGGATGCGATGTAGTCCATCAATCCCATGACAAGTTCGTTGAAAATCGATGTTTCGAGCGAAAGAATTTTCTCTTCTGCTCCCAAAATTTGCTCTTCGTATTCTTTTAGTTCTTGTGTAATGTAGCGTTCGGCATTCACCAGGGTTTGCTTTCTGATCCACTCGGCCGGCACTTTGTCTTTGTGCGTATTACGCACTTCGATGTAGTAACCAAACACGTTGTTGAATGCGATCTTCAAACTCGGGATTCCTGTTTTTTCCGACTCGCGTTGCTGCAATTGCAACAAGTAGTCTTTGCCCGAATAGGCAATTTCACGCAACTTGTCGAGTTGTTCGTTTACGCCCGCACGGATTACGCCCCCACGATTAATCAACGTAGGCGGATCGTTGTTTACCTCACGCTCGATGCGTTCGCGGATCAACAAACAAGGGTTGAGCTGCTCGCCAATACGTTGCAAGGCCGGTTGGTCCGACTCGATGCACAAATGGCGTACCGGTTCGATTGCGTTCAACGCAACCTTCAATTGCACAACTTCGCGCGGCGAAACACGTCCTACGGCTACTTTGGAAATGATACGTTCCAAGTCACCAATCAGCGAAAGCTGTTCGTCGAGCACGCGCTTTAATTCCGGTTTGCGGAAGAAGTGTTCTACCACAGCCTGACGTTCGCGAATCGGATTCACATCTTTCAATGGAAATACCAACCAACGACGCATCAAACGAGAACCCATCGGCGACACGGTGCGGTCGAGGATGTTGAGTAGCGACGTACCGCCCTCGTTCATCGTAGAGATGAGTTCGAGACTGCGCACGGTAAACTTATCGAGTCTCACGTAGCGGTCTTCTTCGATACGCGACAAGCACGTGATGTGTGAGAGTTGATTATGTTGAGTCGCGTCCATGTAGTGCAAGATTGCACCCGATGCGATCACGCCATTCTTGAGGTGTTGTACTCCGAATCCTTTGAGGTTCTTGGTCTCAAAATGCTTCAATAAACGATCGTTTGCCGCTTCGGTGGTAAAGATCCAGTCATCAAGCTCAAAGGTAAAATAGCGCGAACCGAAACACTCTTCAAATTGCTTGCGGTTGTTTCTTTCGATCAGTACTTCCTTCGGAGAGAAGTTGTTGAGAAGTTTGTCGATATAGTCGATGGTCCCTTCGGCCGTAAGAAACTCGCCCGTCGAGATATCGAGAAATGCGATACCGTTGGTATCCTTTTTGAAATGTACGGCCGCAAGGAAGTTGTTTTCTTTGTGGTTGAGCACATTATCATTGATCGAAACGCCGGGCGTTACCAATTCCGTAATGCCTCGTTTTACAAGTTTCTTGGTTTGTTTCGGGTCTTCGAGTTGGTCGCAAATAGCTACACGCTTACCCGCACGTACGAGCTTAGGAAGGTATGTATCCAAAGCATGGTGAGGAAAACCGGCTAGCTCTACATATTGCGCCGCGCCATTGGCACGTTTGGTTAGTGTAATTCCCAATATCTCGGCAGCGGCAACCGCATCATCCGAAAATGTTTCGTAAAAGTCGCCCACCCTAAACAGCAGAATCGCGTCGGGATGTTTCGATTTTATTTCAAAGTATTGCCTCATCAGAGGCGTTTCAACAACTTGTTTAGCCACCTTGCTTGTGTATTTTCGTTTACATTTCAGAGATAAAAGTATAGCTTATTATGCAGTGAACAAAAAAATTGCAGGCAGGTTTGATGTTTTTTATCAATAATTCAATACATTGGGAAACAATTATTTTAAAGCCACGAGATATGAATGCAACGTACAAAGGAAAGAAACAATTCATTCATCTGCTAAGTGACTCTATTTTTATCACTAAACACTCCGATTTTAGCAGATTAAAAGAAGAAGCGAAGTCTATAGAACGAAGAAAAGCCATCCGTGAGATTGCTTTGGTAAGCTCTTCGATACCTATTTTATTTGTCTCGTTCGCGATCTTTTTTGCTATTGAAGATCCGCTCACTTCGACACTGAGCCTCGTTGCACTGGCTGCCTTGCTGTATTATCTGTTTAAGTTTGTTGTGCGCGTAGAACAAACGTGGAACATCATGAAGAAAGATGTCGTATCCATCCGGGTAGATACTTTCGACCGTTTGTTTATAACCTACAAACAAGATGAAAAGCTAAAGGAAACGATGTTTATGCTTCCGCCCGACAGCGAAGCTACTGCCAACATTCTCAACGCGCTGTGGTGGGAAGGTTACGACATTCATCTGGTCGATGTGCAAAAAGACAACTGGCTAAAGAAGGTATCTGCGGCCAATCGGATCTTGTTTAAGTTTTATCTGATTAGCCTGGTTATTTACCAGTTTTACACCGGTGAAGCCAACATGATGACAGCGTTTAATATCTCGGTAGTTTTATTTACGTTCGAACTCATTCTACAAAGTTACCCCATCAAAAGCGAGCTCTATCGCGGCCGGGGGAATTAAACAAAAACGGGACAGCATCTTTACGATACTGCCCCGTTTTCGTTTTTATTGATCTGAGCTTTCGATCTTCGATTATTGGATGAATCCTATTTCACACGCTTCCAAATTTCTTTGTTTACTTTCGTAGCATTCGCCAATGAGAATTTTAATTTCAGTGTATTATCATCGACGAACTCATAGGTAATCGTAATTCCGGTTCCAACCGGAACATCAGAATAAACGGATTGTGATATCTTTTCAACATAAGTATTCGTCTTTACATCAGANNGCCCCGTTTTCGTTTTTATTGATGTGAGCTTTCGATCTTTGTCTTTGTTATAAACAAGTGTTTAAAACTCAATCTTCTTTACCCGAATCCATTTCTCGTTAATTAATTTCTTTCGGTTGCCTAGAAAGAAAGAGGTGATCAGTACTTTATGATTTTCAAACTTATACATCAAAGGAACATCTTCTCCTTTTTTGAAATCGGGAAAGGCCGATTTAC
>DLYT01000153.1:28510-29216 GCA_003447595.1 Porphyromonadaceae bacterium | reverse complement strand
GTAGATTCGGAACACGAAACCATGGAGCCTGCAATCAGACTTACGAAACACAGAGAAAGTAGTAGTTTTTTCATAAATAGAAAGATTTAAATAGGCTGTATTAGAATCCCCAACCTAACCGAAAAGCAACCGCCGAGTTGGATTCATTTTGTTTATCTGAATATGTGATGATATTGTTATTTACATGCTTCCATTTTATCACATAGTTTTGTAAATCATAAGCTATAGATAACGAAAAGGTGCTGAAGCGACCAAATGAATAGGATACTCCGATTGCAGGAGACAAGAATAGTCCTCCTCTAATCTTCTTTTCGTTCTTATCTCGATTTTGGTTTGATTCGCCTCCGTAACCATCATCGTAATTACCGAAACCCCATGATGTATAGGTATTGGAGATATATCCGTAACCTGCTTTTAAAGAAGCGAATGTTTGTAATTTACCAAAACGATACGGAGAAACTTTAGCGTGAATAAAGAATGGTGTATTATCTAAATCGCCTGCAGGTAAATAAATGCCGGATAGAGAGATTTCATGACTCGGTTTCATTCGTTTGTATCCCAAACCAATACCTCCGAAGAATTTTTCGCCAAAATGTATACCGGGCGATACAAAGGCTTCATAGGAATCATAATTTGATGATAATGCTTCGGAATAACCTACTTCTACGTCTAGTCCAAATCGTTTGTCTTGTCCGAAAGAGGTGCC
>DLYT01000153.1:28014-28225 GCA_003447595.1 Porphyromonadaceae bacterium | reverse complement strand
ACTATCATAGACTCGATTGCAAATATAAAGCCAAAATAAAAACATGCAATAGATTCATGAATTTATTTTGGCTTTATAAATGAGTATGTTATCCTTCTTATTTGACTCCTTTTTGTATCAATCGGTTTGAGAAGGCATTGAATCGGCGTAAATATAAAACTGCCGCGACACTCAATCCGAATATAAATCCGCACCAAATGCCGGCTGGTCC
>DLYT01000153.1:24104-27744 GCA_003447595.1 Porphyromonadaceae bacterium | reverse complement strand
TTTACATCGTGCAAACCGCGCAATGCTCCCAATGATACGACTTGCAATCCATCTGAAAACTGGAATATTCCGGCTAGAATGATAAGCATACTTGCCAACTCAATTACTTGCGGATCTTCGGAAAAGGCCATCGCGATGTATTTACGACAAAGAATAAGTACAACTGCTGTAATAAAGTTAGTTACCAGTCCTAAATGCAAAGACGCAATACCAGCTTTGCGGAGTCCGACCGGATTGCGCTCTCCCAATTGATGACTTACGCGAATCGTAGTTGCCGAAGCAATACCAACCACGGCCATAAAGGTAAGGTGAGATATATTGAGGGCAACCTGATGCGACGCCAAAGCAACCGCTCCCATCCATCCCATCATAATAGACGAGAAGGCAAAGGCCGATACTTCGATCAACATTTGTCCGCCGATAGGAAAGCCTATGCGTACAAGTTCAGATACACTTTGCTTGTTGAATCTTTTCATGCTGAAAAAATAGAAGTAACGCTTGAAGTGTGTGTTGCGCCAAATAGCCATCATGAATAAGATAGGCATGAGTATGCGGGAAATCAAGGTTGCGACACCTGCTCCGGCTACACCCATAAAAGGAAAACCAAACTTTCCGTAAATCAACAGATAGTTGAATACGATGTTAATAACATTGGCGATGATCGTAATATTCATCGCTATACGTGTATTTCCTACTCCTTCCATAAATTGCTTTAAGATGCAAAAGAATAGAAAAGGAATAAGGGATAAGATCACAATACGCGTGTAGTCTAGAGCCAAAGAACTCACTTCCGGGGTTTGTCCCATTCGATCCATAAAACAGGTCAAAACCAGGAATAATGCAACCAGTGCAAAACCTAGAATGGTTAAGAATAATGTTGAATTTTGTAAGAACTCACCCACCTTACGAAATTGTTTCATCGCATATGACTGGCCGATCAGAGGTGTTGCGCCAAAGGAAACTCCTGTGATAAAAACCAGTGCTAACACAACAATTGAATTAGCAAAAGATACTGCGGCCAATTCGTTTGTACCGAGTTGACCTACCATGATGTTGTCGAACAAAACTACAACTCCTTGTCCCAATTGAGACAACATAATCGGAACAGCTATTTTTAGATTTCGCTTGTAAAAGGGCAGATAACTTTGAAACGTGTTACTCATAAATTGTATTTCTGTTTTATTAAAGCCTAATTGAAGAATAAGTCTGCAAAGATACGGCTTTATTTCGCACCGTATTAAGTAAACGATAACAAGGACTTTACTTTTCTATTTAAATCTGTTTTTTTCTTACTTTTGCACTATAGATTCAGATAATTTGAAATAAATCATATATAGAAAATCATGGAATATAATTTCAGGGAAATCGAAGGCAAATGGCGCCAATATTGGAACGCCAATAAAGTCTACAAAGTGCAAGACGATGCTAGTAAACCGAAGTTTTATGTATTGGATATGTTCCCTTATCCTTCAGGTGCAGGACTTCACGTAGGTCACCCACTGGGTTATATCGCTTCTGATATCTACTCGAGATATAAAAGACTGCAAGGTTTTAACGTATTGCACCCTATGGGCTACGATGCATACGGTTTGCCGGCCGAACAGTATGCAATTCAAACAGGTCAACACCCTGAAATTACAACCAAAAAGAATATTGAACGTTACAGAGAGCAGCTTGACAAGATTGGTTTCTGTTACGACTGGGATAGAGAAGTGCGCACTTGTGAGCCAAATTATTACAAATGGACGCAGTGGGCTTTCATTAAGATGTTTAATAGCTACTTTGACACGGCTGCTCAAAAAGCAAAACCAATTACCGAATTAGTTGCTGCTTTTGAGAAAAACGGAACAGAAGGTGTTACTGCTGCTTGTTCTGAAGAGCTTTCATTCTCAGCAGACGAATGGAAAGCAATGTCGGAAAAGGAACAACAACAAACGTTGTTGAACTATCGTATCGCATACCTTGGTGATACCATGGTAAACTGGTGTCCTAAATTGGGTACGGTTCTTGCCAACGACGAAGTTAGCGAGGGCTTATCAGTACGTGGTGGTTATCCGGTTGAGCAAAAAGTGATGCGTCAATGGTGTTTGCGTGTTTCTGCTTATTCACAACGTTTGCTAGACGGTATGGAAACGATCGACTGGACAGACTCTTTGAAGGAGACTCAAAAAAACTGGATTGGTCGTTCGGAAGGTGCCGAAATGCTTTTCAAAGTAAAAGATTCGGATGTTGAATTTACCATCTTTACTACACGTGCGGATACTGTATTTGGTGTAACCTTTATGGTACTTGCTCCGGAAAGCGAACTTGTAGCACAATTAACTACTGCTGAACAAAAAGCTGCCGTAGAGGAATATATCCAGGCAACTAAACATAAAACAGAGCGTGAACGTATGACAGAGAAAGCCGTATCGGGTGTCTTCTCGGGTTCTTACGCAATCAACCCTCTAACAGGCGAGTCTATTCCGGTTTGGATTAGCGACTATGTATTGGCTGGTTACGGTACCGGTGCAATCATGGCCGTTCCTGCTCACGATAGCCGTGACTTCGCTTTTGCTCGTAAATTTGATCTTCCAATCCGCCAGGTTGTAATTCCTGCTGGTTGTGAAGCTACTGATACTGCAACTTGGGAAGAATCAATCGATTCGAAAGAAGGTACAATGGTTAATTCGGCTTCGGCTACACTAGACTTGAATGGTCTTGACGTGAAAGAAGCAATTGCCAAAACAAAAGAATACATCGCTGCTTCGGGTATCGGTCGTGTAAAAGTAAACTTCCGTTTGCGTGATGCGATCTTTAGCCGTCAACGTTACTGGGGTGAACCATTCCCTGTATATTATAAAGAGGGTATGCCTTACATGCTTGATGAGTCGAAGCTTCCACTTCAATTGCCAAGTATTGATAAGTTCTTACCAACGGAATCGGGCGAACCACCACTAGGCCGCGCCATCAACTGGGTAAATGATGAAGGTTTCCCATTGGAACTTTGCACAATGCCTGGTTTCGCAGGTTCTTCTGCTTATTACTTGCGTTATATGGATCCTACAAACGAGGATGCACTTGTAAGCAAACAAGCGAACGAATACTGGAGAAATGTAGACTTGTATATCGGTGGTACCGAACATGCTACCGGTCACCTTATTTATAGCCGCTTCTGGAACAAATTCTTGTTTGACCTTGGCGTAATTTGTGAGGACGAACCTTTCAAGAAATTGATCAATCAAGGTATGATTCAAGGTAGATCAAACTTTGTATATCGTATCAAAGATACCAACACGTTTGTATCTCTAAACTTGAAAGATCAGTACGACACCACACCTATCCACGTAGATGTTAACATCGTGAGCAATGATGTGTTGGATACGGAAGCATTCAAGAACTGGAATCCTGAATACAAAACGGCCGAATTCATTCTTGAAGACGGTAAATATGTATGTGGATGGGCTGTTGAAAAGATGTCGAAATCGATGTTTAACGTTGTAAATCCGGATGATATTGTTGAGAAGTATGGTGCTGATACACTTCGTCTTTACGAAATGTTCCTCGGCCCTCTTGAGCAATCAAAACCTTGGGATACAAACGGTATCGACGGTGTACACAGATTCTTGCGTAAGTTCTGGAATTTGTTCTACGCTAACGG
>DLYT01000153.1:12863-23851 GCA_003447595.1 Porphyromonadaceae bacterium | reverse complement strand
TTGATCAAGAAGATTACTTTCGATATCGAAAACTTCTCTTTCAATACTTCGGTAAGTGCATTTATGATCTGCGCAAACGAACTCACTTCTTTGAAATGCAACAAGAAAGCGATCTTAGAACAATTCGTTGTATTGATGGCACCGTTTGCTCCGCACATCAGCGAAGAGTTGTGGCATGATTTGGGCAACGAAGGTAGTGTGGTGAATGCACAATGGCCTGTTTGCAACGAGTCATATCTTGTAGAGGATAGTGTAAATTATCCTATCTCTTTCAACGGTAAAGTGCGTTTCAATATTGAACTTCCTGCCGAAACTCCTAAAGATGAAGTTGAACGTATTGCACTTGCACACGAGCAAACTCAAAAATGGATGGAAGGTAAAACTCCGAAGAAGATTATCGTGGTTCCTAAAAAGATCGTGAATATCGTTCTTTAATATAAAGTATATCCTCATTGCTCCCCGGAATTATAGTTTTGGGGAGTTAATGATGTGACTTTATCACTTTTGACTTTTTACAAGAGTAGAATCATATAGATTGATAATATCAATGAAAAAATCTTTTACCAAGATTTGTTATGCCGTGCAGGATTACGCCGTGATCTTGCTCGGTTTAATTTTATACGCCTTCGGCTTCAATGCTTTTATTCTTTCCAATGGTATTGTACCGGGCGGACTTACGGGCGTAAGCTCACTTATCTTTTATAGTACGGGGATTCCTGTTTACCTTTCCTATTTCGTACTTAATGCTATCCTACTTGCTGCCGGCTTTAAAATTCTCGGTTTTCGCTTCTTGTTGAAAACACTTTTTGGTGTCGGTATCCTCACTCTTCTCCTTCGATTTTTCCAAAACTTGATTACTGAACCACTTTTACCTAACGACCCGCTACTTTCGATCGTTATCGGTGCGTTTATGTTGGGCGGTGGACTCGGTTTGTCTTTCTTAGGAAATGGTAGTACCGGAGGAACAGATATCATTGCTGCTATTGTTAATAAATACCGACACATCTCGATAGGTCGTATCATGTTGCTTTGCGATTTGATTATCATTAGCTCTTCTTATTTCATTTTCCATAGTATTGAAAAGATTGTATATGCCTTGGTTATCATGGTTATCATGTCGCTTGTAATTGATATGATCCTTAACGGAAGCAGACAGTCGTATCAATATTTTATCTACTCAAAGGAGTATGAAAAAATAGCCGACTCCATCATCAAAGATCTGGATAGAGGTTGTACGGTATTGGATGGTACCGGATGGTATTCGAAAAATGAAGTAAAAGTAGTAGTTGTGGTAGCTAAAAAAACAGAGTCACGTTCTATATTCCGACTTGTTAAGAACATCGATGAAAGAGCATTTATCACACAAGCTAGCGTTATGGGTGTATACGGAGAAGGCTTTGAACCTATTAAAGCATAGTAAGTTGCACACCTTATCAACAATTTAATAACTTCGTTAATAACTAAAATAAGGATGAAAAGAATTGTTTTTGCAACGAATAACAAACACAAACTGGAAGAGATCAGTGCTATACTGGGCGATCGCTTTGAGATTGTGAGTTTGGCAGAAATAAACTGCTTCGATGATATCCCCGAAACAGCTGATACGCTAGAGGGAAATGCTTTGCAAAAGGCACGTTTTGTGAAAGAAAAATTCGGCTATGATTGCTTTGCCGATGATACAGGCCTTGAAATAGAAGCCTTGAACAATGCGCCGGGAGTTTATTCGGCCCGTTATGCAGGCCCGGCAAGAAGTTCGGAAGACAATATGAACAAAGCACTCGAAGAACTAAAAGATAAAGCGAATAGAAAGGCACGTTTCCGTACAGTGATCGCACTGATACTAGATGGAAAAGAGTATCTCTTCGACGGAATTGTAAATGGCTCCATTGCAACCGAGAAGAAGGGTGCGGAAGGATTTGGTTATGATCCGATCTTTGTACCGGAGGGTTATTGTGAATCTTTTGCGCAACTGGGTGCGGATGTTAAGAACAAAATTAGCCACAGAGCTAGAGCAACGGCTCAACTTGCCGAGTTCCTAGCTTCGCAAGACTTCTAAACACACACGCTGTTTCTACAAAATAAATATCCCGTTATTGAAACGAGGCTCAACAAATACCTGTTGATAACTTCGTTTTAATAACGGGATATGTTGTTTATAAAGGTTGTAATTACCTGTTTTGCAAGGAAATATTATAAACCTAAGTTTGCAGATATTTCAAGCATTCTTTCGATTGGTTTCAATGCTTTCTCCTGAATTGCGGCATCCACATTTACTTCGGGCCAGCCAAATTTAAGTGCATTGTACAACTTCTCCATCGTATTCAAACGCATAAAGCTACATTCGTTGCAAGCGCAAGTACTATCGTTGGGCGGCGCCGGAATGAATTCCTTTTCAGGATTCTGCTTGCGCATTTCGTGGATAATACCCGATTCTGTTGCTACAATGAACTGTTTGTTTGCCGACTTTGTTGCATAATTAAGCAGGGCGGCAGTAGAGCCAATATGGTCTGCAATATTCAAGATTACACTTTTGCACTCAGGATGTGCTAGGATTAGAGCCTCAGGATAGCTGTTTTTAAGCTCTAGGATCTTCTCTAAGGAGAATTGTTCATGTACATGACATGCACCATCCCATAAGAGCATTTGACGGCCTGTAACGCTGTTAATGTAATTTCCTAAATTACGGTCGGGACCGAAGATGATCTTCTCTTCTTTCGGAAAACTACCCACAATTTGCTTTGCATTGGTTGAAGTGACAACCACATCTGTGTGCGCTTTAACGGCCGCAGACGTATTTACGTACGAAATCACAGTGTGATCGGGATGTTGCTTTACAAACGCTTCAAACGCCTCTGAAGGGCAACTATCGGCCAATGAACAGCCGGCATTCAAGTCGGGAACCAATACTTGCTTACCCGGACAAAGGATTTTGGCTGTTTCACCCATGAAGTGTACGCCACACATCACGATAACGTCTGCGTCGGTTTTAGAAGCCCATTGAGCTAAGGCCAGACTATCACCAACAAAGTCTGCTATATCTTGCACGTCTCCGTTTTGATAGTAGTGAGCAAGTATTACAGCGTTCTTTTCCTTTTTCAGTTTCTTAATCTCTTCGATAAGGTTAGTGCCTTCGGCAATCGGCGTATCATTGTAGCCCTTTTCAGTTTTCATCAACATCGATTATATATAATATTATATAGAATACTTTTTAAAAAGAAATAATGATAATAATATACTGTGGAAAAGGTTGATACAAATGTTCGGCTTTTCTTGCTATTTAACTTATCATTATTCCCTACTAGGTTACGGTGTACATTTCAACAATCGTAACTCCTCTATAAATAAGGATTTAGTAGTGTTATTCACAGGTTATGATAATTGTTGAAACACGGCAAAGTTAAAAACTTTCTTGTACCGAGATGTGTTGATTCCGTTTAAAAAGCACTTCAAAATGAGTGATTACTTTTTTGCTAAATAATTTGGAGATCGCTTTATGGGGGTTGTATGTATAAGTATTCGGTATTGTCAAGTCTTATTTATTATTTTCTTTCCGCTAGAAATGCACACCTTTTGAACAGCTGTTGTTAAACTTCTATGTACTTTTGTACAGCTATAAATAATAGATGAATATGAGAAAATTAAAGATAACAGAACTGAATCGATTAAGTGTAGAGGAATTCAAAGAAACGGATAAGATTCCTTTGGTTGTTGTACTTGATCACATTCGAAGTCTTAACAATGTAGGATCTGTATTCAGAACTGCCGATGCATTTAAAGCTGAAGCTATTTATTTATGTGGCATTACTGCTACTCCTCCCAATCCAGAAATCCATAAAACGGCTTTAGGTGCAGAAGATACGGTAACCTGGCGTTATTTTGAAGATACCCATGAGGCGGTTAAATCTTTGAAGGATAATGGATATACAGTATATGCGGTAGAGCAAGTAGAGCACAGTATCATGCTTGATGAGCTTACTTTTAAGGCTGGCGAGAAGGTGGCTATTGTGATGGGAAATGAAGTAAAAGGGGTACAACAATCGGTGATTGATAGTTGTGATCATTGCATAGAGATCCCACAATACGGAACAAAACATTCACTCAACGTTTCGGTTACGGCTGGTATCGTAATGTGGGACTGTTTTAAATTACTGACTAAATAAGTCCTCTCTCTACAAGTATGGCAACACGTTCGGTCATTGCGTCTTTTCCTTTCGGATCATAGTCCGATTTAAGACTGGCACCGAACATGCCTGCAAATAAGTTCCAGAATCCGGCTCTGAAGGAACCTAAGAATGCTTTTACCAGATTAAAAGAAGACTGATTACACTCTCTGTCTATCAGTTTGATAAGAAGCTTTCCTTGTGATAAAGTAAGTTTCTTTAGAGTCGGTTTGTATTCTTCAAACAACTCCTTTTCCATACGTTTCAAGTGTTCTTCTCTTGCTTTATCGTTTGGAAGCGTTTCCATGTATTCGTATGTTTCCAACAGCGTTGCGTGTACAATCTTTGCGAGAGGTAATGTTTTCTTTACATCGCGCACGAGTTTCCAGTAGTGTTGTTCTTCTTTTTTGTTTTTGAATTTATATTCCGGATATACAATTACATCTTTCAGATACACAATAGGTATAGTATCTCCATTCACAACCTGTCCGAGCTGAATTCCTTCAGGTAAAACAATTACCCTTTTATTTTGAGCCCAAGAACTGAAGGTCGCGATGTTAATAAACAGTAGTAATATATATAGATGTCTCTTTTTCATACGCCGCAAATGTATATCATTTCCTCCTTATTTTATTTATGATAATTCGGATATTATTATTTCTTCTCAATTAAACTTTTAATAATTACGTGAATAGATAAATATGATCTATATTTGATTCAATTGTTAACCATTAGAAATACCTACATCAATGACTTCCACAACAAAGGCATATTGCATATCCTGTCTTCTATTATTGTTTATTTCTTCTTTTAGTATACAAGCTTCGGATCATTTGCGTAGCGAGGAAATCAGATCTCTTTCTTTAGGCGGAATAGGTTCGGTTTTATCCGTTCGTTCCAATCCTTCTTTTTCTTCTTTTCTAGACGACGGTCTGGTACAAATTAACTATTTCAACAGATTTTCTATGAAAGAGTTATCAACACTTTCGGGCGATGTTTTTGTTCCTAATAAAGTAGTAAATGCTTTATTATCAGTAAGCACTACCGGATTCGATCAATTTCGGGAAACGAATATAAACATTGGTGTGAACAGGTTATTGACAAAATCCCTTTCGTTAGGTATTGGTGTTAACTATCGGATGGCAACTATTATTGCTGTGGATGAAAGACCTTCCCGACTCTCTTTAGACATCGGACTCACGTATGAATGTAATGAGAAATTAATGCTCGGATGCTCGGTTCAAGATGCTCCTTCGTTTACACTTCAGGAGTACAGCGATGGCAGTTTACCTTTTTATGGTTATTGTATAAGGGCAGGTGGATATTATGCCATTTCGAATACCAGTTTGGTAACCTCTGAGGTTGCATATCTCGAAAATGAAGGGGTTTCATTCAGAGCAGGTCTCGAATACACTCCAGTTTCTTCGCTTGATTTGCGTGTCGGGTTCTGTACGAAGCCACTTCAACCTTCCTTAGGTATGGGATATTCCTTTCGCAAAATGAATGTGGATGTATTAGCACTTTATCATCAACAGTTGGGTATTAGTTCGGGCGTTTCTTTGAGTTATCTGTTTTAAAATACACTTTGTTAACATGCGGTTAATACTCACTTTTCAACTAGTGTTGATAATGTCTTTATCAATACAAGCACAAGTTTATCAATCAGACTCTTATGATACAAGTTGGTTTGATCAATATGTTGTTGATAGCGATTTAATAACTGATAGCGAAGAGTGGTATGAAATGCTCAGCTACTATCTTATTAACCCCTTTCAACCAGATGTTGTCAACAAGGAACAACTGTTATCATTGGTATTGTTTACCGAAGCGGAAGTCGATTCTTTCCTCGTATTTCGAGATAAAAATAAGCCACTCATTACCCCTTACGAACTGAAATTTATCAATGGACTTTCGATCGAAAAAGCCCAATTGCTTTCGAAGTTTCTTTCTTTCGAAAAACAGTCACAATTAGCGGATAAAAGTGAAGCTACCCGGTCTAAACGAAAAATAAAGCATCAGTTAATAGGTTCGTATGGCCAAACACTGCAAACCAAGAAAGGTTATAAGGTGATTGCCGACACCATTCTTGAGAAGTATCCGAACCGGCAATACCTCGGTGAACCTTTTTCGCACTCCCTGCGCTACTCAATGACATCGGGCGACAAATGGTCGGTCGGATTCGTGGCCGAGAAAGATCAAGGTGAACCTTTTTGGAACATGCATCACAAAGGATACGACTTCTATTCATTTCATGCCATGGTAAAAGACCTCAAATGCATTAAAAGTATTGTGGTGGGCGATTACAAACTGGCATTCGGACAAGGATTGGTTTTTGGCAGTAGCTACTCTCCCTCCAAAACCGTGATGACTACCTCGCAAGAACGGCTTTCGAAAGGAATACGAAAACATTTCTCTGCTACCGAGTCGGGATTTTACCGCGGAGTAGCCACTACTTTGCGCTTGGGAAGTTTTGATGTTTCGCTATTCTATTCGCAAAAGAAGCTCGACGGAATTGTGGATAGCATGGGAATTAAGTCGTTTAAGAAAGACGGAATTCACAACATTGTGCGCGAGAAAAATAAGAAAAGTGTAATAACTCATCAACTGTTTGGCGTAAATACTCAGTTTGTTTATAAGCATGTTGATATCGGGTTAACTGCTGCTTTGAATAACTTCGGAAAGAGCAATCTAATCTGGGATGATAAACCTTATAATGTGTATAAACCACGGGGAAATAATCTTTGTAATGTGGCTGTTAACTATCGCTTTAAACAACGAACATACACTTTGTTTGGTGAAACTTCCTTATTAACAAAAAACGGACTTGCCACTATTAACGGGGTGTTCATAAAGCCTGTTTACAATGTTGAAATACAAGTTTTGTATCGTAATTATGCAAGGAATTACTATGCTTTTACACCGGGTAGTTATGTTGTTAACAACACCGTGTCGAACGAACAAGGCTTGTATACCGGTATCAGTTTCGACCCTTTGCGCGGACTCAAACTAAGCGGATATATTGATCTGTTTTATTCTCCCGAAATGAAATACGGTGTGTACACCTCTTCCCTGGGAAAGGAGTGGATGGTATTGGCCTCCTATTCTACAATGACAAATGAAACCGTCTCGTTTCGGTATGTACGCAAAACGAGAGAGCAAAATATACGAAATCTCGAAAGTGACGATTTATTGATTTTACCCTTAGCAAGGGATAAGTTCAGATTGCAGGGAGTATACGGAAACAAAAACAACAGGTGGTTTCGAACAACAGCCGAGATGGTTGTTGCCCAATCAAAAGATTTCTCGAACAACAAAGGATGGGCCGTCAGTCAGAATGCCGGTATCGGAATCTTGCAAAACAAACTTCGAATAGATGGATACTTGATTTACTTCAACACGAAATCATACGATGCCCGTTTGTCGAGCTATGAGAAAGCATTGCCTTATACCTATGGAATGACCACGATGTATGGTGAAGGTTTTCGGTGGAGTTTGAATCTCGGATTAAAAATGAACCAATACGTTTCATCGTCGATAAAGGTGTCATCAACGCACTACAACGATCGCACGAAAATAGGAAGCGCACTGGAAGAAATCGAAGGAAATACGAAAACCGATATCGGAGCCGTAGTGTCGTTAAAATTTTAAAGAGCTCTAATTATTAATCTTCATTTAGGAAATAGGGTTTCACAAAGTGTTATTACATTTGATCTATAAACCTAAAGACAGAAATAATGAGTACTATTTTATTCGATCAAATTGTATTCGGACCTATCATAAGCAGACGCTTGGGCGTATCTCTTGGCGTAAATCTGTTATTAACGAATGGAAAAGTATGTTCGTTCAATTGCATTTACTGCGAATGCGGACTAAACGAAGAGCGAAGAGCCCAAGGAAAACTTCCTACGCGACAACAAGTCTATGACGCACTCAAGGCCAAACTGGAGCAACTCACAGAAGAAAACGTAACCCCCGATGTAATTACGTTTGCCGGAAACGGTGAACCAACGGTTCATCCTGAGTTTGCCGCCATCATAGACGATACCATTCAGCTGCGTAATACTTATTTTCCAAACGCAAAAATATCGGTACTTTCCAATGCTACTCGAATAGATCGAGACAGCGTGGTAGAGGCATTGAAGAAAGTAGATAACAACATTCTCAAGCTCGACTCGATGCTCGACGATAAAATGCGTTTGATCAATGCGCCCAACTCTCCATCGTTTAGTGTAGAAAAGTTGATCCCATTGTTGAAACGTTTCGATGGTAAATTAATTATTCAAACCATGTTTCTGAAAGGAACTTGCAATGGAGTATCGGTAGACAATACATCGGCAAGAGAAGTAGAGCTTTGGTTGAATGCCCTTAAAGAGGTCAAACCGCAATCGGTGATGATATATACGATCGACAGGGAAACGCCAATCAAAGAATTACAAAAGGCATCGAAAGAAGTATTAGACAGCATTGCCGAAAAAGTAAAAGAAGCCGGATTTGAAGTTTCAGTATCGTACTAGAATATACCAAAGAGATTTACTCGAAGAGATGGTATACTTTGAAAACAGATCTCATAAAGAAGATATAAAAAGTTAGTGAAGAATAAATCGTCAGGTGCCGACCTGACGATTCGTTCTTCACTAGGTTTAAATCGTCAGGTCGCCATCTGACGATTCGCTACTTATAAGTATCAAAATAAAAATCCTCCTGTCTTGATTCATGTATCTATGAAATCAGACAGGAGGATAAACTATATAGAGAATAATCCGATTACTATTTTTTGTTCAACATCTCGCGCGAACGCTCGATTGCTAACGTGATGTTGTCACAAATGTTCTCCTCTCCTAGTTTTGCCGCAAAGCCCGAACGAATCAAAACGTCGCGTACTTTCGAATTAACACCGGAAAGAATGATGTCTATTTTTTCCTCTTTAGACAATCGAACAAACAACTCTAAGTTGCGTACACCTGTAGAGTCGATAAAAGGAACTCTTCTCATACGGATGATACGTATTTGAGGTTTGTCTCCTACTACCTTTGTATATTCATCAAACTTAGAGGCTACCCCAAAGAAGAATGGGCCTTCGATTTCATAAACTTCTACTCCCGTTGGAAGAGACAATGTATCGTTATCGCCATACAATTCGCTTTCGTCAGACAAGGATAGTTGGTCTGTAAATACAGAAATCTTTGTTGTCTCAGCTACACGGCGCAAAAATAATACCATGGCCAATAGTAATCCTACTTCGATTGCGATGGTAAGACTGAATACAACTGTAAGAATAAACGTAGTAATTAATACTGCTGCTTCAGACTTCGGATTTTTCATCAATGAACGGAATGTGCGCCATTCACTCATGTTATAAGATACAACAACCAAGATCCCCGCAAGACAAGCCATTGGAATGTATTTTGTAAGTGAACCAAGCACTACAAGTATCACCAACAATACTACGGCATGAATCATGCCAGCAATAGGTGTGCGGCCACCGTTGTTTATATTGGTAATGGTGCGTGCTACGGCTCCGGTTGCAGGAATACCGCCAAAAAGTGGAGTAAACAAGTTGGCTACTCCTTGCGCTACTAGCTCGGTATTTGCATCATGCTTCTGACCAATCATACCATCGGCTACGGTTGCAGAAAGCAACGATACGATGGCTCCCAATATTGCAATGGTGAAAGCGGTAGGAAACAGTTGATTGATTGTTTCCATATTAAGGGTAAGCATGTGTGGTGCCGGAATCGATGTGTCGATAACGAATCTATCACCAATGGTTTCAATCCCTGTAAATCCGGCATACTCACGTAGTCCAAAAACTACGGCACTCATTACAATAATCGCAATCAATGCTCCTGGTATTTTCTTAGATACCTTTGGCGAAAGCTTGATAAATAAGATTGTAATAATGGAAACAATCAAAGGTGCGGGATTAATGGTTTCTATATTTCGGAATATAGCAATCCATTTGGAAACAAAGTCTACCGGATTCTCATCCAGCGTAAGACCGAGGAAGTCTTTTACTTGCGACGTAAAAATACTTAAGGCAATACCACTTGTAAAACCCACAACGATTGGATATGGGATAAACTTAATCACGGTTCCCATGCGCAATAATCCCATCAAGATGAGCATGATCCCACCCATGAAAGTTGCAATGGCCAATCCTTCCATCCCGAATTGCGCAATAATCCCGAAAACGGTAACGATTAAAGCACCTGTAGGTCCTGTGATCTGAATGGAACATCCACCGAGCATAGAGCCTATAAACCCGGATACGATTGCAGTGATTATACCTTTTTCTGGACTAACACCTGATGCGGTACCAAAGGCTATTGATAATGGTAAGGCAACGATGCCGACATTTATACCGGCCACGAGGTCGGAAATAAACTTCTCTTTTGAGTAATTCTTCAACGTGTCGAAAATGACCGGTCGAAAAGCTAACTTTCTGTACATTTAATTTCCTTTTTTTTTAACGAGGGTGCAAAGGTATTAATAATACAGAGGTAAAGTATTAAAATTCACACTGTGTTTTAATTTAAACTGTTAAACCGACCTATTTCAACTTTAAAATAGCAATGTCAAACAAACAATACTTTCTAAAGGTGTGTTATTTATGAGTAAGGTAACTCATAAATGATACTTACAAAGATCTTACTTATAAATCAATCATATTATGGAAAAGAGTATTAAAGGAACCCAGACAGAAAAAAACCTATTAAAGGCATTTGCCGGAGAATCACAAGCACGTAATCGTTATACGTATTATGCATCCGTAGCTCGTAAAGAAGGATTGGAGCAAATTGCAGGCGTTTTTGAAGAAACTGCAAATCA
>DLYT01000153.1:508-12567 GCA_003447595.1 Porphyromonadaceae bacterium | reverse complement strand
GAAGAATGGTCTATCTTATATCCAACGTTTGCAGATGTAGCAGAAGCTGAAGGTTTCAAAGCAGTGGCAGCTTGCTTTAGAAATGTAGCAAAAGTAGAAGTTGAACACGAAAAGAGATACAACGAACTTCTTTCACATTTGAAAGATAAAAACTTCTTTGAAAGAGAAGAAGAAATCGAATGGCAATGTCGTGAATGCGGATATGTACACAAAGGAAAGAAAGCTCCGGGAGCTTGTCCTGCATGTCTTCACCCACAAGGCTACTTCGAACCTATGAAACATAACTATTGATCAATAATAGGAAGTAAAGTTTAGAACCGGGAATCACACTGTGAGTTCCCGGTTTTTTTATAAAGCAACAATGCCGAACACAAATCGTTGGATTCGTAGTTCGGCATTGTTGTTGTTAAATTCAGAGATGAATTATTCTTCGACTTCTTTGAGATAAGCTCTCTCCGTAGTAAAGCTGACTTCTTTTATGTCATTCTTTTGTGGATAGTCTACCGTATAATGTAGTCCCCTGCTCTCTTTACGTTGCGTGGCATGTTTAATAACTAAATATGCGACATTGATTGTATTGCGCAACTCACAAATTTCTTTCGAAACTACAGAGCGTGTAAATAGATTTTCCGTTTCACGATATAAGATTTCCAATCTATCCATTGCTCGTTTGAGGCGAAGGTTGCTTCTTACAATACCCACATAGCTCGACATAATCATACCCACTTCTTTGGCACTTTGCGTAATGAGAATCAACTCTTCGGTAAGTGAAGTACCCTCGTCGTTCCAAGAAGGAATGGCTGTATTATAGGTATAGTCTTCCATACTATATAAAGCATGTTTCGAAGCGGCATCTGCAAATACAACTGCTTCTATCAATGAGTTTGAGGCAAGACGGTTGGCTCCGTGAAGTCCGGTACAAGCACACTCTCCCACTGCATATAAGCGTTTGATCGAAGATTCGCTGTTAAGATCTACCGCAATACCACCACACAAATAGTGAGCAGCCGGTGCAACGGGAATGTATTCTTTGGTAATATCGATGCCCAGGCTTAGGCATTTCTGATAGATATTAGGAAAGTGTTTTTTTGTAGTTTCAGGATCTTTGTGGGTAACGTCAAGGTATACATGTTCGTCGCCTCTGGTCTTCATTTCCGTATCAATAGACCTCGCTACGATATCGCGCGGAGCAAGTGAACCACGGCTATCGTATTTGTGCATGAATTCTAGACCGTCGATGGTGCGTAGTACGCCACCATAACCACGCATGGCTTCGGTGATCAGAAATGAAGGTCGCTCTTCAGAGTGAAACAATGCGGTAGGATGAAACTGAACAAACTCCATGTCTTTCACCTCTCCTTTGGCTCTATAAACCATTGCGATGCCGTCGCCGGTAGCGATAAGTGGGTTGGTTGTTGTTTGGTAGATACTACCAATACCGCCTGTTGCCATTAACGTCACTTTCGAAAGAAAGGTGTCAATGTTGTGCGTTCGGTGGTCAAAGATATACGCACCATAGCATTCGATATCGTTGCGATGGCGTGATATTTTTTCGCCCATGTGGTGTTGAGTCAAGATCTCGATGGCGAAGTGATGGTCGTACACATCGATATTGGGATGTGACTTTATACGCGTGATGAGGCTTTCCTGTATTTCTGCTCCTGTAGAGTCTTTATGGTGAAGAATGCGAAACTCTGAGTGTCCGCCTTCTCTGTGCAGGTCGAAATTTCCTTTGTCGTCTTTATCAAAATCTACGCCCCAGTTAACTAATTCATTGATCTGTAAGGGTGCTTCTTTTACTACCTTTTCTACCACATCGCGATCACAATGTCCGTCGCCGGCAATCAGTGTGTCTTGGATGTGTTTCTCAAAATCATCGATCGGGTTAGTAACAGAGGCAATTCCTCCCTGTGCATAAAATGTATTAGCATCTTCAAGAGCTGTTTTACAAATAATGGCTACTTTACCTTTGTGGGCCACTTTCAAGGCAAAGCTCATACCGGCGATGCCCGAGCCTATTACCAAAAAATCATATTTATGTACCATGGTGAAGATGTAAATGTTGCGGCAAAGTTATAGAATAACTTTTTGAATCTATCGTATCACATCGGTTACTTTGTGATATAAATAAAATAATTAATAAACTTATTATATATTACTATTATGTCGGTTTGTAATGAAAGTTCAGTCTAAACGCACCCTTGTTTGAGTTGAACGGATGCAATTATGTATCATAAGCTTCATCATGAAAATCTAAAAACCATATGGGATGAAGTCTTATTTTCACTATCTTTCGCAAAAAGTAGAAAGAAAAATGGATAAAATATTTCGGTCGAAAGTAGATCTTTGGTTTCATGTTATTATATTGTGTTCGGCAGCACTATGCGTCTATTTTATGTGGAGTGGACTTATTGTGCCTATTATTTTGTCGATCGCTCTGGTGTTGCTTTTTACAAACGTATTGCAGAATACAACCTATACGATTACGACGTCTAATGATTTAGTACTGAAGTGTTCGAAATTTAAAGAGGCATCTATTCCGATCAGTTCAATCACGTCGATCGACGTAAAAGGTAAGAAGCAATGGCTTTATGCGCTTTCGAGCGACAAAATCTATATACATACCGGAGAGAAGGTATATGCTATCTCTCCCGAAAATAAAGACTTATTTCTAAAGTTTATTTTACGGATCAATCCCAATATTGAAGTGAAGATGAGATAACCGCAAAATAAATCCTTAATACAATATAATACTATGATGATATGGAGAACTTGTATGATGTAGCCATTATAGGCGGAGGACCGGCTGGATATACAGCTGCAGAGCGTGCTGCTGCCGAGGGTTTAAAAACGATTCTTTTTGAAAAAGGTGATCTCGGTGGCGTATGTTTGAATGAAGGTTGCATACCAACCAAGACAATGCTTTATTCTGCAAAAGTATACGATCAGGCAAAAGGTGCTTCTAAATATGGTGTCTATGTGAATGATGTATCGTTTGATTATGGAAAGATACATGCTCGCAAAAATAAAACAATAAAGAAGCTTGTAGCTGGAATCAGAGCAAAACTAGCATGTCACAATGCCGAAGTGGTAAAAGGAAATGTCGAAATTACAGGAATAGAGGTTGGTAGTACGCAGGTTTTACTTACTTGTAATGACGTTTGCTATGTAGCTAAAAATGTATTATTGTGTACTGGTTCTGAGACCATTATACCTCCTATTCAAGGAATAGAAAAAGCAGATGTGTGGACACATCGTGAAGCTTTATCAACTAAAGAGCTACCCGAAAGCATTGCGATTGTGGGTGGCGGAGTGATAGGAATGGAATTTGCTTCGCTCTTTAATAGTCTTGACGTGGATGTTACGGTGATCGAGATGGCTCCTGAAATATTAGGTAATATGGATCATGCTTTATCGGAGCTATTACGCGCTGATTTTACGAAGCGAGGAATCAAGTTTCATCTATCAACCAAGGTTGTAGAAATGGAAAATGGTAAGCTAATACTGGAACATGAAAACGGAGAAAGATCAGAATTGTCTGCGTCAAAGATTTTGATGAGCGTGGGTCGTCGTCCTACTCTTACAGGTTGTGGCCTTGAGAATCTTAATTTAGCTCGCTTCCGAAATGGTTTGTTGGTAAATGAACACATGCAAACTTCTATTCCAAATATCTATGCGTGTGGAGATGTTACAGGTTTTTCTATGTTGGCACATACGGCTGTGCGAGAAGCTGAAGTTGCGATCAATACGATTCTTGGATATGATACGGCGATTAGTTATAAGGCAATTCCAGGTATTGTGTACACGAATCCCGAGTTTGCAGGGGTTGGAAAGACGGAAGAGCAATTGAAGACAGAAGGTATAGCCTATGAAGTGAAAAATATTTCCATGTCTTTCTCGGGACGTTTTGTTGCAGAAAATGAAATGGTCAATGGGGTTTGTAAGATCCTTTATAATAATGAGCAAGAAATTTTAGGTTTTCATATTTTGGGCAATCCTGCATCGGAACTTATCGTGATTGCAGGAATGGCTATTGAAAAGAATATGAAGATGGGTGATTTGCGCGAAATGGTTTTCCCTCATCCTACGGTATCCGAAATTATTCGTGAATCTTTGTATTAATATTTTCAGAGAGAGTGTCTTTTCTTACCTTTGTTTTTCTGAATGATGCAAAGGTAAATTTATGATCTTAACCTCTATATTGAATATACTTTCGTCTCCGTATACGGAGTCGTCTACATATTTGGTGGCTGAACAGCAGACAGAAGATATCGTATTGATTATATTGATACTTCTGTTTGTTGTTTTTTCCATTGTATATCGAAACAGCGTGAAGTTGTTTTATAAGATGCTGCAAGACTTCTTTCAGATAAAGAAACGACAAAGTTTGTTTCTGGTTACTGCTGGTAATGAATCCTTCTTTCGTGGTTTCATTATGGTGCAGACCTTAATCCTTTCTACACTTGCTATCTATAAAGTATCAGGGAGTATGTTTGATATTCCTGATTTTTTTTATTTGAAGCCACTTATCTTCTTGCCGCTTATCTTTGTTGCTTTATTATTGTACTTCGGAATGAAGCAATTATTGTATATGCTTTATTGCTATATCTTCTATGATAAGAGTTATCTCAGACTTTGGAATACAAACTATCAAGCTGTAATAGGCTCGATTGGCATTTTATTATATATTCCTGTTTTGTGCTTGTATTTCAGTCCAAACTATTCACGATATGTAAACATTTTGCTTTTAATTATACTAATTTTCTCTCGATTAGTGATAATTAATAAGTCCATCCGCATATTTTATAGTAAAAGAGATAAATTGTTTTATTTGATTTTGTACCTTTGCGCCCAAGAAATTTTACCTCTGATTTATCTGTATGAGGGGTTAGATTATTTGTATAACTTTATCCAGAAAGATTGGCTATGGCTTTGAAAATCAAAAAGGTATTGGTGTCACAACCGAGACCTACATCGGAGAAATCACCTTATTTCGATATTGCTGAAAAATATGGATTGCATATCGATTTTAGACCTTTTATAAAGGTTGAACCGTTAAGTTCGAAAGAATTTAGACAACAAAAGATTTCTATACTTGACCATACAGCTGTTATCTTTACTGCCCGTACCGCAATAGATCACTTCTTCCACTTGTGTGAAGAACTTCGTATTACCATACCTGAAACAATGAAATATTTCTGTATGACAGAGGCAGTAGCTGTATACTTACAAAAATACATTGTTTATAGAAAAAGAAAAATTTTCTTTGGACAAACAGGCAAAATCGAAGATCTTGTAAGCGTAATTGCTAAACACAACAAAGAGAAGTATCTTGTGCCTGTATCGGATGTACACAAGGAAGATTTGTTTTCACTTCTAGACGCGAAAAAGATCAATTACTCCAAAGCGGTAATGTATAGAACTGTAAGTAACGATTTTACTCCAGAAGAAAAGTTCGACTATGATATGTTGCTTTTCTTTAGTCCTTCGGGTATTGCTTCATTGGTGAAGAACTTCCCAAATTTTGAGCAATCGGATGTTAAGATCGGATGTTTTGGTCCAACAACAGCAAAAGCTGTAAAAGATGCAGGTTTAAGATTAGATATTGAAGCTCCAACAGCAGCAGCACCGTCTATGACTGCAGCTCTTGAGTTGTATCTAAAAGAACAAGCGAAGAAAAAGTAAAAATATAAATCAGTTTATATTTTATTTACCGCAATGCTATTTGATGCGAAAGTTTTACCTTTGCGCAGATAGCCTTGCGGTTTCATTTTTTACAAACTATCAATGAACGAAAATAAAAATACGCTTTCGAAAGAAGAACGACTGAGCAGTAAGATTGATATCGATCTATTGTTTGACAATACTGCAGCATCGTTTGTTGCCTTTCCTTTACGTATCGTTTATAAAACAGTACCCAAAAGAGAAGCTCCAGTTTCTATTATGGTTAGTGTTTCGAAGAAGAAATTTAAACGAGCAGTAAAGCGCAATATTCTAAAGCGTCTTGTTAGGGAAGCATACCGAGTAAATAAGCATGCTTTATTGGAAAAGATGATGCCTACTGATAAAACCCTTCTTCTTGCATTTATCTATGTTGATAAAGAAGTTAGGAGTTTTAAGGAAGTCGAAAAAGGCGTAAATCGAGCATTAAAAAAATTGCTAGAAGCAGAATTATGAAAAAAGCTTTGAGTTGGCTTTTGCTTGCTCCTGTTTATTTCTATAAATATAGTATTTCACCATTATTACCGCCTGCATGTAGGTATACGCCCACATGTTCTGAATATACAATACAGGCCATAAAAAAATATGGACCTTTCAAAGGAGGAGTATTAGCTATTAAACGTATATTGCGATGTAATCCATGGGGAGGAAGCGGGTATGATCCTGTTCCCTGAATTGAAATGACCTATTACGATATACATACACATCAAAACGTAAAAACACCCAACGTACGCTCGATTGTAAATTTATTTCCGGGCGATACAATACCTGCTCATTCTTACTGTTCTGTAGGAATACACCCAAACTATATACATACAAGTCATATTCAACACGAGCTTGCATTGGTAAGTAAAACCTTGGCAATGTCTGAAGTTGTTGCATTAGGAGAAATAGGTTTAGATAAGAATAGCCATGTTTCAATCGATGTACAGCGAAAAGTGTTTATTGATCAGTGGGAAATTAATAGGGTTTATAATAAGCCTATAATTATTCACTGTGTTAAAGCTTTTGATGAATTGCTTTCTCTAAAAAAGCGTCTAAACGATACATCTAATTGGATAATCCATGGATTCAGAGGTAAGCCCCAACAAGCGACACAACTGATCTCACATGGTTTTGCTCTTTCTTTTGGATATTGGTTTAATGAAGAGGCTGTGAAAGTAGCTTTTCCAGATTCACTTTTCCTTGAAACTGATGATAGATCTATTTCAATTTCTGATGTATACCAGCGCATAGCTTTTTCTCTTGATCTTAATCTAGATCAGGTAGCTAATGCAGTGAAAGTCAATGCAGACAAGTTGTTTGCATTTTGATATCAAGAATAAAGTCTTACCTTTGTTATTATATAAATTTTATAAGTCATGAACTTTGTAGAAGAATTAAGATGGAGGGGCATGATTCACGACATGATGCCCGGTACCGAAGAACAATTGCAGAAAGAATTAACGTCTGCTTATGTAGGTATTGACCCTACGGCAGACTCTTTACATATTGGTCACCTTGTAGGCGTAATGATGTTGAAACATCTTCAACGTGCTGGTCACAGACCGATAGCACTTATTGGTGGTGCAACAGGTATGATCGGAGACCCTTCGATGAAATCACAAGAGCGTAATCTTCTTGATGAAGAAACGCTACATCGTAACCAAGAAGGTATTAGAAAGCAACTAGAGAAATTTTTGGATTTCCATTCAGATGCGCCTAATGCAGCTAAGTTGGTAAACAATTACGACTGGATGAAAAACTACTCGTTTCTTAATTTCATTCGTGATATTGGTAAGCACCTTACTGTTAACTATATGATGGCTAAGGATTCTGTAAAGAAACGTTTGAGTTCAGA
Organism: Porphyromonadaceae bacterium; assembly: GCA_003447595.1. Classification (GTDB taxonomy): domain Bacteria; phylum Bacteroidota; class Bacteroidia; order Bacteroidales; family CAMTPD01; genus UBA12018. The sequence goes on along the minus strand of DLYT01000153.1, from coordinate 5,006 downwards.
GTCGAACGTTGGTTTGTCTTTTACAGAATTTTCTTACCAGTTGCTTCAAGGATACGATTACTTGTATTTATATCAAAATGAAGGCTGTCGCTTGCAGATGGGCGGTTCAGATCAGTGGGGTAATATTACAACAGGAACTGAATTGATTCGTCGTAAAACAGGTGGTGAAGCTTTTGCTCTTACTTGTCCGTTGATTACAAAAGCAGATGGCGGTAAGTTTGGTAAAACTGAATCAGGAAACGTTTGGCTTGATCGTCGCTATACATCTCCTTACAAATTCTATCAATTCTGGTTGAATGTAAGTGATGGTGATGCTGAGAAATATATGAAGATCTTTACTTCTCTATCAAAAGAAGAGATCGAAGCTCTAGCAAAAGAACAAGCAGAGGCTCCACATTTACGTCCAATGCAAAAAAGATTGGCGCAAGAAATCACTGTAATGGTTCACTCTGTAGAAGATTATGAAGCAGCAGTAGAAGCTTCATCTATTCTTTTTGGTAATTCAACCGCAGAAGCTTTGAAAAAACTAGATGAAGATACTTTGCTTTCTGTATTTGAAGGAGTACCTCAATTCGAAATATCTAAAGATGCTTTGAAAGAAGGAGTGAAAGCTGTAGACCTTTTGACAGAAGCAGCGGCTGTATTTCCATCAAAAGGAGAGATGAGAAAGCTTGTTCAGAGTGGTGGAGTATCATTAAACAAAGAAAAACTTCAAATATTTGATGAGCTTATTGATGATTCTAAATTATTGAATGGTAAATATTTGTTGGCTCAGAAAGGTAAAAAGAACTATTTCTTGTTGATTGCAAAATAAAAAAAAGTGATGCAAAGATTTGGATGTTTCAAAAACATGACCTATCTTTGCATCGCAATTGAGAAACAAAGTTGCTGAATAAATAAAGCAAATCTGAATTGTTTTAGGATTGTCTCATGGTGTAATGGTAGCACAGCAGTTTTTGGTTCTGTTAGTCAGGGTTCGAATCCTCGTGAGACAACAAAAAAAAGGTAATCGATTATTCGATTACCTTTTTTTGTGTGCCCATACTTTAAGGTTGGTTTTCTTGTGTTCACCCGATAAACCATGGGGATTATGCATATAGCTTGGTTAATCTAAATAGTAAAAGTCTTCACATCAATTGCGTCTATTGTGCTTGCTCTAAAAGTTTATTTTCTTGATAAAGGTTACTTCAAGGTGGTTTGTCTGGTTAATGTATCTAGATATAAAAAGATTATCTCTCCTGTTTGAATATTAAAATCTGAGTCGAAAGAATGGTTTGTAGTTTCAGTCTGGTTTAATATGCCTACCGATACGAGGTTGGATAATATGTTTACTGGGGAAACTTTGTTTGTGTGTTAAGGAGGTGATGGTTGGGGTGGAAAAAGTATTTTGTCCTATCTCATTGAATATTACAAAATAGAGTTCGTTGGTAATGAGGATTTTATTGACTGGTATAAATAAAAAAAAGCTCCGAGATTGCTCTCGAAGCTTTTATCGTGCGGATGAAGGGACTCGAACCCCCACGCCTCTCGGCACTAGATCCTAAGTCTAGCGCGGCTACCAATTACGCCACATCCGCATGACGTTTACGGTTACAAAAGTACAACCTTTTTTTATTTCTGCAAGCTTTTTATCGAAAAAAATAAACAAAAAATGCATAGTCTAAATTAATGCATTGAAATATAGCCTATTATTGGCGGAGGTATTCAAGATTAAATTCACTAGACTTCCCTTCCTTGGATAATTCTGTAGGGTCGATTCCTATTTTATCTCCTGATTTGTAGATTATTGATTATCTTTGATACAAAATATTTCAATATGAATCGAGCAATATATCTATTTGTCTTCTTTGCTGTGCTGCTGAGTGCATGTAAAGAGTCTGGAGTAATTAAAGATTCGTCTGCACGCCACAGAATAGAATCAGATTTAAAGTCTAAGCAAGAAGAAATTGCGAATGATACACTTTTCAGCGTATTTCAGATGCCAATGACTGCGGATGAAAAAGATGCAATATCTTTTCTTTATGCCTACATGCCATTAGGCGACATCACTGATTACAATGGAGAGTTGTTTTTATCAAGCGTAAAGACATCTTTAAAAGCAAAAGAAGAAATGCCTTGGGGTGATTCTATACCTGATGATATTTTCCGTCATTATGTATTGCCTCTTCGCATCAATAACGAAAACTTAGATTCTTCTAGGATTGTTTTTTATGATGAATTGAAAGATCGTGTAAAAGGATTATCAATGTATGATGCTGTATTGGAAGTAAACCATTGGTGTCATGAAAAAGCTATTTATACACCATCCGATGCACGAACAAGTTCGCCGCTAGCAACAATGAAAACAGCATATGGTCGTTGTGGCGAAGAATCAACCTTTACAACGGCGGCTTTGCGAGCTGTCGGTATTCCGGCTCGTCAGGTTTATACTCCTCGTTGGGCACATACGGATGATAATCATGCTTGGGTTGAAGCTTGGGTAAATGGGAAATGGTATTTCTTAGGAGCATGCGAACCGGAACCAGTCTTAAATCTAGGATGGTTTAATGGTCCTGCTTACCGAGGCATGTTAATGCATACAAAAGTATTTGGTAATTATGCAGGGGCCGAGGAAGTGATGGATCAGAATAAATGTTTTACGGAGATCAATATCACAGAAAACTATGCCCCGGTAGCTTCTGCTGTCATAAAAGTAGTTGATACTAATGGTACGGCAATCGCAAATGCATCTGTAGACTTTAAAGTATACAACTATGCCGAACTGTTTACGGTAGCTCATAAAATGGCAGATAAGAATGGTTTCACATCATTGACGGCTGGTTTGGGAGATATGATTGTATGGGCAAGTCAAAACAATCAATTTGGTTTGAATAAAGTTTCTTTCGGCAAACAAGATACCGTAACTGTAATCTTAGATAAGAAGCAAGGTGATATTTTTGATATTGCATTTGACTTAGTTCCTCCAGTAGATGGTAGTATTCAAACTCCCGTAACAGAAGAGCAAAAAGCAGCTAATGCTGTTCGTTTGCAAGAAGAAGATAAAATTCGTAATGCTTATGTAGCAACTTTTATGAATGAAGCTTCTTCTGATAGTTTGGCGCAAGTTTTGGATATGCCGGACTTCAAAGTTTGGGACTTTATTCAAGGAAGCCGTGGTAACTGGAAAGAAATAGAATCATTCCTTATCAATACTCCGGTAGATCAAAAAGAAACAGCTCTTGCGCTTCTTGGAGTAATATCTGCAAAGGATTTACGTGATACTCCAGAGTCTGTATTAAAAGATCACTTGGGCAACTCAAAACGTTTACCAGGTATTGAGGAGGATATTTTCGTTGAGTATGTATTGAATCCTCGTATCAAGATGGAGATGCTTTCTCCTTATAAAGGGGCAATTCAATCGCAGTTAGACGCTCAATTTATCCAGAAGGCTGTGTCGAATCCGGAGGTAATCATTCAAATGTGTAAAGACTTGAAAGTTCTGAACGATTTGAATCCTCAAAAAATATCGATTAGTCCAGTGGGAGTTCTTGGCTCTAAGCTGACAGACGATGATTCGAGAGATTTATTTTTTGTTGCAGTTTGTCGTTCGATAGGTATTCCTGCACGAATTGAAAGTGTAACAGGAAAAACTCAATATTTCTTCGAAGGGAAATGGATTGATGTAAACTTCTCTGCTCCTCAGGTAGAAGAGATCAAGCAAGGAACTTTAACTGCAACTTACAACGCAATTAAAGCCTTGGAAGATCCTAAATATTACAGTCATTTCTCTATTGCCGAATATCGCAATAATACGTTTGAGACATTGAACTTTAGAAATAAAGGTGGAGCAGATATGGAAGCTGGAAACAGTTGGTCTAACTTGCTGAAAAAGCCTCTTTCTTTAGATCAAGGTTATTATATGATGGTAACTGGTACCAGAATGGCGAATGGAACCGTATTGGTAAATCTGGACTTCTTTGATGTTTCAGCAAATAAAGCTACTGAAACAGCTCTTGTGATGAGAGAGAATAAAGAGGAGATTCAAGTAATTGGAACTATTGATCCGGAGGCTAAATTCTATCCGGCCGGTAGTCATGAGTTACAATCGATTTTAAATACAACAGGTCGTGGCTATTTTGTACTTGCTATTTTGGGGGCACGTCAAGAGCCAACCAATCATGCAATGCGAGATCTTGCTAAAGATCGTGAGCAGTTTGAAAAATGGGGACGTCAAATGGTCTTGTTATTTAAGAGCGAAAAACAATTGAACTCATTTGATAAGGCTGAATTCCCAGGATTGCCATCAAATATTACATTTGGTGTAGATGACAACGATCAAATTACAAATATGATTGTTAAATCGATGAATCTTCCTACCGGAGATAATCTTCCGATTTTTATCATTGCTGATACATTTGGTCGAGTAGTTTTTGTTTCTCAAGGTTACCGAATCGGCTTAGGAGAGCAAATGCTTAAAGTGATCAGTAAACTTTGATGATACGATAAATATTTCAAATAG
>DLYT01000153.1:0-265 GCA_003447595.1 Porphyromonadaceae bacterium | reverse complement strand
AAGTTTTGCTATACATAATAAAGATAGGTATTCTAATACTTGTCGAGGTGTTTTTGAATTTGTACTGGGTTTAAAGGTTGGCATTCTTTATTTGCTTATTATTTTCTTACGAACTATTCCATTTAGATATATAATATATATGTCTGTTGTATTTTGAGATTCTCTTTGATCGAATTTAGTCAAATGAGTTATGCTGCTTTGATACATCTGCATATTTTCAATAAGAAGAAAAGTTACTTGATTTTTTCTTGCCCATAAGCTTCAT
>DLYT01000112.1:15756-19361 GCA_003447595.1 Porphyromonadaceae bacterium | reverse complement strand
AGCCGATTTGATGGATTTTTCGGTTTGAGAAAACAGCATTTTCGTGGCGATAAAGCAGCGTCTTTACCTCAACTTTGCGTGATTGTGGCAAAAAGGTTGCTTGGTTTGTGCAAAAAGCTTGTTTACTTCTTCGAAAAACCTCTTTTGGTTTACAAAAGAACCTTGCTTGGTTTTTGAAAGCAGGTTTTTAGGTGGCTACGGAAAGTATTTTTACGCACCGCGAATACTGTTTTTGCGCACGCAGCGTGCGTATTATCGTTTTCGGTGGTGCGTGATTTCACTCTTCGTGGTAACTGAAAACAGTTTTCAAGGAAAACAAATAACGTCTTCATTGAAAACATTCCGCCTCAACTTCACGAGCTTGCTTCCACCACACCACTCCCCTATCTACTGCATAAGGAAACCACTCTGCGAGCGTTGAGCCGTTACAAATAGACAATCTTAAAAGGTGATTGCGATCATTTTGCCGATCTGTAAAAAACTACTCAATAAGGTTGAAAGCGCTGCGTTACAAACCAATGGGATTTACCCGTCAAAGTGTAACTATTTTTTTGATCGGCAAACGAGACCAACGGGCAAAAAAAGAGGCCTATTCAGCTCCATTACGCGAGGGTAATGCTCCGAACAAGCCCAACAGTCTTTTCTTCAACTTATACAATAAGCATACACGTAAAATCAAATACGTGGCAAGCATATAGGGTTACTCGCACGTTACATATTTTCCCGTTCGAGGTTCGTACCGCAATTTTTGCAATAGTTGGCATCGTCGTCGTTGATATCTGCTCCACAACCCGGGCAGGCCATTCCGCTTACTTTCTTTTCTGCTTGCGGGCGCATAAACTCTGCCGATATGATACCCGTAGGAACCGCGATAATGGCGTAACCTAAAAGCATAATGATCATCGAGATAAACTGCCCAAGATAAGTAATGGGCGTAATATCGCCGTAACCCACAGTCGTAAGCGTTACAATGGCCCAATAGATACACCGCGGAATGTTGTTCATATTGGGATTGACCGTACCCTCTACCACGTACATGATAGAACCAAGTATCACCACCAGAATGGTTACAAAGAACATAAACACGAATATCTTGGGAAAACTGCGATGCACGGCGTTTAGGATCGACGATCCTTGGGTGAGGTATTCGCTTAGTTTGAAGATTCTAAAGATACGCAGCAATCGCAAGGCCCGTATCACGACAAGATAGTGTGTACCGGCAAAGAACAAGCTTAGGTAGGTAGGCAGGATTGAAAGTAAATCGACCACACCAAAGAAGGAGGTAGCATACTTCTTTCTGTTTCGAACCGAATAGAGTCGGAGTATGTATTCAATGGTAAAGACAGAGGTTATCACCCACTCTGATATGCGTATCATTCGCAGGTATTTTACGTGAAAAGCATTCACGCTATCTACCAATACCAAGATTACACTTAGCAATATAAAAACAAGCAGGCCGATATCAAAAGCCTTTCCGGCCTTGGTATTCGACTCGAATATGATTTCATGAATGCGATCTTTCAGTTCTTTGTTGTTCATACCTTAAAACGTTAACGTAAAGCGGTCGGCATCTTTCCAGCAGGCAAACTTCTCGCGAAAGCGTTGTAATTTGTCGTAATCGAGTTCTACGGTGACGCATTGTTCCGTTTCTTCGAGATGGCAAAGAATCTCTCCTTTCATGTCGATAGCCATCGAATCGCCCCAATATACATTGCCTGCGTTGTCGCTCCCTACCCGATTAACACCACACACGTACGATAAGTTTTCTACAGCGCGTGCCGGCAGTAAAATTTTCCAAGGTTCGCGGCGCGGCTTCGGCCAGTTGGCACAATAAAGCAGCAGGTCGTAGCCATTGTCGACATTGCGACTCCAAACAGGAAAGCGCAGGTCGTAGCAGATCTGTAGGCAGATATTCCAACCCTTATACGCAACGATGCATTGCTTATCTCCCGCAGTAAAGGTTTTGTCTTCACCGGCCATGCGAAACAAATGTCGCTTGTCGTAAAAAACAACCTCTCCGTCGGGATAGGCAAAGAACCCGCGATTGAAGTAATGCTCGTCTTGCTTGGCAATAAAACTTCCCGCAATGGCCACATTGCAAGTTGCGGCCCATTGTTTTACACGTTGCATGGTAGGCCCGTCGCTCTCTTGGGCAAGTTGGCGCGCGTGCATGGTAAACCCGGTGGTAAACATCTCGGGAAGGACGATCAGATCGCTTTGAAGCGAAAAAATCCTGATCAGGTCTTCGACCCGATCAAGATTCTTACAACTATTTTCCCACTCAAGCGTAATTTGCATGAGCGTTACTCGTAAAGATGATTTCATTCAGTAATACTTGTCAAAACAATAGCATTAGACAAAAGATTATCAAACCGAAAACAAGCGCGACCGGTCTATTCAACGAATTGGTCGGCATTCTTTCCTTTTATCCCTTTATAACAGGCGCGAATGGCAGCGATGTCTTGCTCTTCATTTCCGGTAGGATAGAAAAGTTTCATGATCCCTGCTTCCTTTTTGCCATAGTCGAGATAAGTCAACGCAATAGGCACGTTGGCCTTAGTTGCGATGTAATAAAAGCCTCGTTTCCATTCTTTCACCGCTTTTCGGGTTCCTTCGGGTGTAATGGCCAATTGAAAGCGATCACGTGTCGCAAACTCTTTAGCCATCGCATCAGTAACCGAAGTTCTGCGTCCGCGTTCTACAGGTACACCACCGATCGACTTGAAGAAGATGTTGAATGGGAAAAAGAACCATTCTTTCTTAATCAGGAAGTTCGACTGACGGCCCAACGCATCGTAAAACAACTTACCGATGATAAAATCCCAGTTACTGGTGTGCGGCGCTACGCAGATCACACACTTTGGTTCATCCGGGATTACTGTTCCGATCTTCCATCCCATGAGACGGAGAATAAATTTGCTAATCTTTTTCTTCATTTCTATTATTTAGTCAAAGCTGAAATCTCTGCGATCAACTCGTCTACTTTAGCAGCCCAATCAGCTCTTAGTTTTTTGTAATATGCTTTTACTTGTTTTGGCTCCTTTGCATTCGGACGTTGCACGCGAGCGATGAACTCATCTTGACTATCCAATAGGCCAGCCATTGCTTGATCAGCTTTTTGTGCATCTACTCCCGGAATAAACGTTTTGCAAAGCAAACAGTCTACAAATAATTCCGCTACGTTGTAACCGATTTCTTTTTTCAAATTTCTTCTTGATGCCATAACTTTTATATTTTATATGAATAAATAAGGAATATAAGGCATACAAATCTACAAATTCTTGTTGTAAGTAATAGTAAAACATTTTTAATTCTATATTTGCTGCAATCGAATTAAAGAAAAAAACGATTATGAATACATTTAATCACACTGCAACGCCCAACTACATCTTCGAAACGAGTTGGGAGGTTTGCAACAAAGTAGGAGGTATATACACGGTTCTTTCTACAAAGGCCAAGACATTACAAGACCAGTTTCATGACCATATTATCTTTGTAGGCCCTGACTTAAACACACCTTTCCAAAAAACTGATTTCATCGAAGAACCCAACATATTTGTCGATTGGATTAAATACGCGGAAGAAAACGAACAACTTCATCTCAA
>DLYT01000112.1:9346-15442 GCA_003447595.1 Porphyromonadaceae bacterium | reverse complement strand
CATATGGCGACTACGACGAATCGTGCATCTTTGCTTATGCTGCGGCGTTGGTAATCGAAAGCTATTACCGCTATTATCACCTCGAAAACAAAAAAGTGGTGGCTCTTTTCAACGAGTGGACGCTTGGTATGGGCGCATTGTATATTCGTAAAAAAGTACCCGCTATTGGTACCATCTTTATTACTCATGCCACTTCGATAGGACGCTCTATTGCCGGCAACAACAAGCCGCTTTACGGATATTTATCTGGTTACAACGGTGATCAGATGGCCCAAGAGCTAAATATGGAAGCAAAGCATTCGGTGGAAAAACAAGCCGCTCATCATGCACACTGCTTTACTACCGTGAGCGATATTACTGCTACCGAATGTGAGCAATTGCTTGAAAAAGCTCCCGATGTTGTAACGCTTAACGGATTCGAACACGACTTTGTACCCAAAGGGGAAGCGTATGTTGTAAAACGAAAAGCTGCCCGAAAGGCTTTGTATCGTGTAGCGGAGGCTTTGCTCGGATATAAACTTCCCGACAACGCATTACTGATCGGCACAAGCGGACGTTACGAGTATCGCAACAAAGGTCTCGACTTGTTTATCGAGGCTTTGAATCAAACCCGGTCTCATCATGACTTGCAAAAGGAAATTGTTGCCTTTATCATGGTGCCCGGTTGGGTGAAAGGATTTAGAGATGATTTAAGAATCAAACTCGACGAGCGTGACATGTTCAAATCAGCGCCACTGCCGAATCCGGTGATTACGCACGATCTTTACGAACAAGAAAACGATAAAATACTGCAATACTTGTCGTTTCTACAAATGAACAACAAACCGGAAGAAAATGTGAAAGTGATCTTTGTGCCTTGTTATCTTGATGGTTGTGACGGCATCTTTAATATGAGTTATTACGATTTGCTTATCGGCTTCGACGCAACTGTATTCCCTTCTTATTATGAGCCATGGGGTTATACTCCGCTCGAAAGTATTGCCTTTGGTATTCCTACGATTACCACCAATCTTGCCGGGTTCGGACTTTGGGCCGACAAGGCTTTGGGCGGAACGGATCTTAAGAAGGGTGTGGCCATGATCCATCGTACCGACTTTAATTACAACGAGGCTGCTGCTGCAATCAGCAAAGAACTGGTTGAATTGTCTAAAATGTCGAAAGGTGAACGTACCGAAATTCGCAAACATTGTCTTGCTCTGGCCGATGAAGCTTGCTGGTCGCACTTTATTCGTTATTACTTGCAAGCTTTCGACATTGCTTTAAATAAGGCTTCGGAAGAAGTATCGAATTAATACTTTAATTTGTAAAATGTTAATCCATGTCTCTGGAAAACATTTATAGAGGGTTAATTTGTTGTATAGAATATAATGAGCAACCATTTATTATGTAAGAAATAAGAAAAAAATGGTGATTATATTAAATCATATTCTATATTTACTCTAAACTAATATTTGTTGCTATAAAATTACTATCTATGAGAATTAAAACAAATTATACAAATACACCGAGCTGGCTCGAAGTGTATTCACATTCTAACCTACCCGAACAATTAAAACCTTTGGCCGAGATTGCCGACAATCTTTGGTGGGTATGGAACTACGAAGCAACGAGTCTTTTTAACCGTATAGACAAAGACCTTTGGAAAAGCACTTGCGGAAATCCTCACTTATTGCTTCAAAAACTTTCATTTTCTCGCATGGAAGAGATTTGCGAAGATGCAGAGTTGATGGCCGAAGTAGCTACCGTATATAAAAAGTTCAGAAAATATAAAGACATTGCACCAGACGCGACCAAGCCTTCTGTTGCATACTTCAGCATGGAGTATGGTCTTACAAATATATTGAAGATTTACTCTGGAGGTTTAGGCGTATTGGCCGGAGACTATTTGAAGGAAGCCAGTGATTGCAACATCGATATGACCGCAGTAGGGTTCCTTTATCGATACGGCTATTTCACTCAAACGCTTGCCGTAGATGGCCAACAAATCGCCAATTACGAACCTCAAGACTTTGCTCAACTCCCAATCACTCAACTTCTCGATGAGCAGGGCCAACCTTTTGTGCTTGAAGTTCCTTTTCCGGCACATACGGTCTATGCACATGTATGGGAAGTAAAAGTAGGACGAATCTCTCTTTATTTGATGGATACCGACTTCGATGCTAACAGCGAATGGGATAAATCAATTACCCACCAACTGTATGGCGGAGACTGGGAAAACCGTATGAAACAAGAGTATTTGCTTGGCATCGGGGGGATTCTTCTGCTTAATAAACTGGGTATTAAAAAGCAAGTTTATCATTGCAACGAAGGTCATGCCGCATTGATTAATGCGCAACGCCTTGCCGATTACATCGCTGATGAAGGCCTTACCTTTAATCAAGCAAAAGAAGTGGTAAAAGCTTCTTCGCTATATACAGTTCACACTCCTGTTCCGGCCGGACATGACTACTTCGACGAAGGTCTGTTTGGTAAATACATGGGACAATTCCCTGAAAAGCTTGGCATTACTTGGGAAGAGTTTATGGATATGGGACGTGAAAACCCGGGATCGAACGAGAAATTCTCGATGAGTGTTTTTGCGCTTAATACATGCCAAGAAGCTAACGGTGTGAGTTATTTGCACGGAATCGTGTCGCAACACATGTTTGCACCGGTATGGAAAGGTTATTTCCCAGAAGAATTGCACGTAGGTTATGTAACCAATGGTGTGCACATGCCTACTTGGGCAGCTACAGAGTTTAAGAAGTTTTATCTTGAGCACTTTGGCGAAGAGTTCTTCCTTGACCAATCAAACAAATCAAGATGGGAAGGTATTTTGCAAGTTCCGGACGAGGAAATCTGGCAATTGCGCAAAACATTGAAACGTAGATTGATCGACTATATCAAAGCTCAATACAGTGAAAACTGGCTACGCACACAAAGTAGTCCGGCTTCGGCAATGTCAGTTCTTGAGAAAATCAACCCGAATGCATTGCTTATTGGTTTTGGTCGTCGCTTTGCTACATACAAACGTGCACACTTGCTGTTTACCGATCTTGAGCGACTTGCTAAGATTGTAAACAATGAGAAATATCCGATCCAATTTATCTTTACCGGTAAGGCTCACCCTGCCGACGGTGGTGGACAAGGTTTGATCAAGCACATTGTTGAGATCTCGAAACGTCCTGAGTTTTTAGGCAAGATCATCTTCCTCGAAAACTATGATATGCGTTTGGCTCGCCGACTAATCTCGGGAGTAGATGTATGGTTGAATACGCCTACCCGTCCGCTTGAAGCATCGGGCACATCGGGTGAAAAGGCCGAAATGAACGGTGTATTGAACTTCTCAGTTCTAGACGGATGGTGGTATGAAGGCTATAAAGAAGGAGCGGGATGGGCATTGACCGATAAGCGCACTTACGACAATCAAGAGTATCAAGATCAACTAGACGCGTCTACTATTTATTATACGCTTGAGAATAAAATTATTCCGCTTTACTTTGCTCAAAACAGCAAGGGATATTCTCCGGAATGGGTTCAATATATCAAAAACTCTATTTGTCAGATTGCACCGGACTATACAACCAAACGCATGCTGGATGATTATATTCAGAAGTTTTATCGTCCGCTTGCCGAACGTTCGGCCAAACTCTCTATCAATGACTTTGCAAAAGCTAAAGAGATTGCATTGTGGAAAGAGAATGTTGCTGCTCATTGGGATTCATTCCAAGTGGTTTCTATTACTTGGGATCATCAGCTCGAGAAACGCGGTGTGCAAGTAGGCTCTCCTTATAAGATTGAGGTGGTTCTTGATAAAAAAGATCTTGAAGGTGACCTTGGAATCGATTTGGTTATTACTACATACGATAATATCAAGAAAGAACAACGATTGAAACGAACAGAGGAATTCAAGGTTGTAAAACAAGAAGGTACGCTTGTATACTATGAAGTAGAGACTTCTCCGGATAAGTCTGGATTGTATAAGCTTGGACTTCGTGTTTATCCTAAGAATCCAGACCTTCCTAATCGTATGGACTTTGCATATACTCGCTGGATTGGATAATTGATTGGTTATATTATAAATAAGAAAAGGGAATCGATACTATACGTCGATTCCCTTTTTATTTTGTAGTATCGTTGGATTAGATACTAAAAAAAGCCCTCATAAATGAGAGCTTTTTTTATTGTTGATTTTATCTAATCTTCTAGATATATTGAGAACAGATTATTGATTAACCCGTTCTCAATAGGGTATGTATGGAAAAAATCTTAAGTCTTTACCGAGCTTAGAAAGTATATGACAAACCAAGTGTTGGTGTGTATGCAGATACTTTATAGTCTCCTTCAAATACTGTTCCTGGAGACGCAGGGTCTGGGTAAGAACCGTGACGCTTGAATCCATGCGTATAAGTAAATGCTCCATCGATAGAAAGTCTTGGAATCGGACGGAAGCTAAAACCGCAAGTAAGACCCAATTTGTTCATACCTGGTGTTTCTGGATTGTATAGATCTGAACGAACAGGAGACTCATCAAAGTAAGCACCTAGACGAAGATCTAAACGTTCTGTTGTCTTATATTCTGTACCGATACGATAGATACGTGTATTCTTGTAGTTCTTTTCAGCTTTGATATCATAACCACCCAATACATTTTCAGAGAACTTGATATTCAATGAGTCGTAAGCAGCCCAACCTACAAACTGAACTTCACCCGATACGGTCAAACGATCAGTAGGACGGTAAGTAACACCGATGTTGAAGTTTGATGGCATTGGCATTTGTGCGGCAAAAGTACCTTGATCCAATGGTGGAACTTTACCTGACGCTTCTAACAATTTCTTAATTGCTTCGCTCGCATAAGATAGTTCTGCTGTTCCTTCGTTTACTTTCATTTTTACTTTTGAACGATACGAAGCACCAACAGTAAACTTCTCATTGATGTCGTACATAACACCAACATTGAAACCTACACCAATCTTCGCTTTTCCTGATAGAGATGCAGAAACCGGAACTACGTCTTTCAAGTCAGGATTTAATGGGCCCAAAGCTCCTTTTGGAAGTAATGCTCTAGAGATAGCCACATCTCCTGTCATAATCATAAGTCCGGCACCAAAGCTCAACCCTTCGATAGGGCGATAAGCAATCGTTGGTTGAATTGAGAATGATTTAAGATTGATATCTTGGATTAAGTGTGCACCAACCCAGTCTTTGCCCCAGTTTAGTCCGCTACCATAAGGAGTCGTTACACTAATACCGGCAGCCAAGTTATCATAGATACGGAATCCGGCATACGCATACATAGGCGTGCTTACTCCATTATCTGTTTTTGCTTTGATATCTCCGTTTTGATATTCTATGTTTGTAAATACACCTGAAGCACCAGCCGACAAGTCGATCGATCCTTTCATAGTTGTAAGACCGGCAGGATTGAAGTGCATACTTTCTGCGCCCAATGGCATTGCAACACCAACGTGTCCCATACCAGCTTGTTTCGCACTTTGTAAGTTAACCTGATATCCTTCGGCCATCGCACTGAATGAGATAAACGAAGCTGATACTAAAGCAACTAATTTCTTCATAAAAACTTATTTAGTTTATAATTTCAATGATGACTATCTCTGTCAAACGCTGCAAATATAAGAACAATTTCCTAAACTAGCACACTTTTGCAACTTTTGTGCTGCACAAACACCTTCAACCTGTGCCGCACAGCAAGTAGAATTCTGTGCAAATCATACTTTTAACTCTTTTTACTTCAAAGCAAAAAAATTGGAGTATTATCTTTGCATTCGAAGGAAAGCACCTTCCGTGTACTTGCCAAACCACGTAAAAAACAAGAATACAACTTCACGTTTACGCGCATACTACACTTTTTTCGCTGCTTTCCACCTTTTTATTAATACAATCAACATGCAATGAATCAATTAAATCAGAACGCAGCTATTGTTTGTTTTTCAGGTGGACAAGACTCTACTACTTGTTTGTTTTGGGCATTACAGAACTTTAAAGAGGTTCATACCATCTGCTTCGACTATGGCCAACGCCATATACAGGAGATTGAAGTAGCTAAAGAAATTGCCCACAAGGCCGGAGTATCGTTTCAGGTATTAGACATGA
>DLYT01000112.1:8594-9062 GCA_003447595.1 Porphyromonadaceae bacterium | reverse complement strand
CTCTTATTTCTTTCATTTGTGGCTGTAGTAGCTCATCAAATGGGAATCGCCAATATCGTAACCGGAGTATCCCAAACCGACTTTAGTGGTTATCCTGATTGTCGTGATACCTTTGTTCGCTCTCTGAATGTAACACTCAATCTAGCAATGGATGCTCAGTTTATAATACACACCCCTCTTATGTGGAAAGACAAAGCGGAAGTATGGCAACTAAGCGATGACTTGGGAGTTCTGGATCTTGTTCGCAACGAGACATTAACTTGCTATAATGGAGTAATGGCCGATGGATGCGGTGAATGTCCATCTTGTAAACTACGAAACGAAGGTCTGCACAAGTATCTCGCAACCAAACAAAATATCAATCAAACAATCTAAAACATTATACACAATGACTGACGTAGAAAAAGAATTAAGCCTTTTAGGTGGTAAAACGGTTTATTTGACTGATTATGCACCTGAAGTATTAGA
>DLYT01000112.1:0-8299 GCA_003447595.1 Porphyromonadaceae bacterium | reverse complement strand
GACATTAAAATGGTTGAGAGCAAAAGCTTGAAACTTTATTTATTCAGCTTCCGCAATCATGGTGGTTTTCACGAAGATTGCATCAACCTAATCATGAAGGACCTTGTAAAATTAATGGAACCTCGTTATATCGAAGTTACCGGAATCTTTACTCCACGCGGAGGTATCAGTATCTATCCATATGCAAACTATGGTAAACCAGGTACCAAATACGAACAACTGGCAGAGAAAAGACTTTTCGAACACAAGTTCTAAAAGAGCTCAATTTTAGCATATTTGAACCTCATTACATACACACCCTGTCTGTAATGAGGTTTTTTTCTATCTTTGTTCTCGAAATTGGTAACTACGATAAAGACAATTGTAGTTTAAATAGGGAATCCGATGTGATTTCGGAGCTGTACCCGCAGCTGTAATCCTCATTCGTAATTATACATACATGCCACTGTTTATTTAATGGGAAGGCGTATAATTGAGGTAGCCAGAAGACCTGCCAAGTTTCATCACTTATAACAATGCTTCGGGTGAAAGCTTGGTAAGAAAATATAGTAATATTTTTTTTGCACGCCGTTTCCACGTCGAAGCATTAATTACTCACTTAATTAATGCTTTATTCATGTTTAAAACAAATCTTTTTATCCCTTCTTTGTTGAGTCTAGCTATAGCATTCTCGGCTTGTGATAACAATGTTGATCTTGAAAAACCAACCGAACCGGAAACGAAACCGGAAATAATCTTTCCTGTTGATTTCACATTCATAACGCTTAATAATGAAGGAATTTATGGAGAAACACCTTCAATCTCATATATTAAGAACGACGGGACTGTACTTACCGACTATTTTAATGCGGCAAATGGATTTCAAATCAACGATAATCCGCTATGTGCTACTCAAATAGAAAAGTCTCTTTATATCACTCATGGAGGAAACTGGAGTGACAATGGTATACACCAACTAGACCCTACTTCATTTAAGATCGTTAAGTCATATGACTTCAAAAAAGACATGCAAACATATTGCATGGAACACATCGGTGGGGATAGCATTGTTGTTGGAGGTGGAACTAAAGAAGATGATTACAACTTTGTGGTTGCATCTCTTTCTGAAGATAACTTCATCTTATCTTCTTTTAATGTTGGCTTTCCTATCACTCAAATCAAACGCACAGGCAACAAACTATTTGCTTCGGGCATTCGTAGTCAAAAAAATGGTCAATACATAGAGTCTAAATTAATAGCATTCGATACAAATACAATAAACAAGGAAAGTATGCGTGTCGTTTTACCTGAGCTTAACCTCCCATCATATAATGCTGAACTCATTATTGATAAGAATAAAAACATTTGGGTTGCAGGTACAACTAAAAGTGGATATAAACTTTATTGTATAGATCCGAAAACAGAGCTTGTAAAGCATGAAGTTTCAATGCCTTATACGCTATCTACGCTTAACGAATTGGCATATACAATGGATAACACTGGTGCAACGATTTATCTACGTTGCCATAAAGCTTTCTTTGCAATAGACATTGACAACCCTCAAACCCCTGATGAGCCTATTTATGAGTACATGAAGACTATTTCTGGCCTCAAAGATCTTGACATGACAAAAGATGGTACTCTTTTAATGATTGAAGAGGATCATACGGCTTTCGCTCCAAGCAAAGTTATTGAACTAAATCCTCTAAAAGACCAAAAATGGGAGATCGTAAAAGAATACTCTGTAGATCCTATTGCCTCACAAATATATGTAGCCAAATATGAAAAATAATATCAATATTTTCTTTGGTCTTCTTTGTTGCATTCTATTTTCATGCAGTAATGAAACTCCAAACGAAACACCGAATCTTACCGGTAATTTACGTGCAATTATTGTAAATGAAGGTCAATTTGGATATGGCACTTCATCTTTAACAACTCTATCTGAAGATGGAATCATTCAACAAGACATGTTCCGTCGTATCAACAACAGACCGATGGGAGATGTAGCACAATCATTAACTCGCATAGGAGACTACTACTATGTCCCTCTCAACAACTCTCGTAAAGTTGAGATCTTTGAGTCTAAAACATATCGTTCAGTTGAGACGATGTCTATTGACCTTGATGTAATCCCTATGTATTTAACCCATCTAGGAGGTGATTCTGTCGCAGTAACTGATCAGAAAATGAATTCTAAGTTAATGATTATGGATATCAACCATAATACGAACCGCAAATTTGTACGTAGACACATTGACTTAGGAGGACGTTCGTTTCAAATGCAACTTCTGAACAACAAATTGTTTGTAGGTGGAGATCGTTTATTGGTATTTGACCTCAATAATCTTACCGGAGAAGGGATGCGTTCTATTAAACGAAAAGATGGATCTGACATTCAAACAGTTGATTTTTCGAAAGTCATTGTTGATAAAAACAACCGACTTTGGGTACTTGGACATCATCAAATTATATGTATAGATCCTACTACAGAACAAACAGTTTTTGAACTAGAGGTTGGACATTTAAATATCAATACATGGGTGTCGTGTATCGAAATATCGCCAGATCGTTCTACTCTTTATTTCAACTCTGCCCGTAAAGTTTATAGCATCAACATTGAAAACCCGACCATTCCGACTCAGCCTATACTTGATATAGACCGAAATGATCAACGAACGGTTTATAATATGTCTGTTTCAAAGCAAAATACCATTTTCTTTTGCGAAGTATTATATGGGTCTATTTCTCGTGCCGAGATATACGAATACGAACCATCTTCAGGCAAAGAATTAAATCGTTTTAAAGCTGGAATCTTTCCACACTACATTCACTTCGAATAACTGACATGCATAAATTTGTATATACAATCTTAGTTATCAGTCTGTATTCTGCTACCACATCGGGGCAGAATACATCTGATAAACAAATCGCCCTTGATGAGGTAACTGTTACAGCAAATAAGATAAAGAATGAAGATGCCATAGGTGCAAAAGTTACTCAGATTCAAGGTGCAGACATCTCTCGAAATCTTACAAAATCATTGTCGGAGCTTCTCACAGAAAGCAGTTCGATTTATATAAAAAGTATGGGACAAGGAGCTATGGCTACTGCGTCCTTTCGAGGCACATCTTCTTCCCACACCCAAGTACTTTGGAATGGTATTTCAATAAACTCACCTCAAATGGGAAGCTTTGATTTTTCGCAAGTTCCTATTTATTTTATTGACCAAGCTTCGCTCACTCATGGCACTGCCGCACAACAAGATGGTAGCGGTGCACTTGGTGGAAGTATCAACTTTTCAAATAGTTTTAGAGTAGGAAGTCCATTCTCTGCAACGGTTTTAAGCGAAGTTGCCTCGAATGAAACCTACACCGGTGCTGCCACTATTCGTACCTCAAAAAACAAACTAAGATCATCGACCCGAGGTTTTTATCAGCAATCTGAAAACAACTATCGCTATTTAAATAAAGTATATGGAAGTACTCCTTTTTACGAACGACGTAAAAATGCTGATTACAAACAAACCGGCGTAATGCAAGAGTTATACTATACAACGAATAAAGGCGATGAATTAAAAGCAATAGGATGGTGGCAATTTGATAATCGTGCATTACCACAATCAACGATCGTACATGTCACAGCAACCGAACAAAGTAAAACAACAAACACACGTTTATTGCTGAATTATGACATGACCCGCTCCCTTCATGCCCTCTCTTTCTCAACTGCTTATCTTCGTGGAAGGATGAAGTATGACAGATCAATGGGACAAATGGCTGATGACACCAAAAAAAACACCAATAATAGTTTAATTGGTAAAGTATCTTATAACTACAACGGATGGAGGAATATTGATCTACATGCTCTTCTTTCCTATCGTCATGATAATGTATACTCTGAGAATTATGCTGAGCATAAAAAAAGTAGAAATACAACATCGTTGAAAGTATTCTCTGCTATTAAAGCTACACGTAAACTCCACTTTGATATTCAAGCAACAACAGAGCTCACAGATAATAAACTATCGGCGATTTACAATCTCTCGGGACGATACCGAATTCTAAATGAATATCTAACAATAAAAGCTTCAAATGGATATAATCACCGCACCCCTACTCTCAACGATTTATATTGGAATCCGGGGGGTAATCCATCCTTAAAACCAGAAACTGGTTTTTCTTCCGATTTAGGTATTATGAGTAATCCGACATGGGGAGCTACATCTCTTTTGTTTGAAGCAACTTATTATCATATGAATATCAACAACTGGATTATGTGGATTCCGAAAGGAAATGGGGCAATTTGGGAGCCAGTTAATTTCGACAAAGTCCGTTCTCAAGGGGTGGAGATAAACGGCCAAATCCAAACTGCATTAGGTAATACGAAACATGTCATCGGTTTTAATTATGGGTTTGCATCATCGACAAACAATAGCAAACGCGATGATGACACCCAAGGCAAGCAACTTCCATATATACCTCGCAACAAATGGAATGCAAGCTATCGATTCAATTATAAAGACAAAATATGGTTTTCGTATATTGCATCTTATACGGATAAACGATATACTTCTGCTGATGAGTCATATCAAACAAATGCGTATACAATTCACAATGCAGAAGTTGGTTATAACTTACTGCTACACAAAAACCAGCGTTTATCGTTTTCGCTTCGTGTTGATAATCTATTCAATGCTTATTATGAAAGCACGCAATACTACCCAATGCCTTTGCGTATGTTTTGGGGACGTATTGTTTTTTCTATTTAATAGTTTTATTACCTTCGGGCCATTCAATATTTTACAACCACAAAATCTAAGTTAACATGAAAACAAACTTAACGATTAGCACAGCTGTGCTTTGGGGGACACTACTCTTTACGACCAACCTTGCGGCACAAGACAACAAGTATCCACCACTACCGGCAATGACTCCCGATATGACCGAATTCTGGAGCATTCAACCGGCCATAATTACGCCGGGTGATAAAACAACAAATGCTTACATTACAGCACCTAGCGATGCGATTGTTCTTTTTGACGGAACAAACCTTAATCAATGGATTGGTTCCAGAGAAAAAGGATCTGCTCCTTGGACTATTCAAGATGGAGCAATTGTGGTAAAAGGTGGAACCGGGGATATTCAAACCAAAGCTGATTTCGACAACTTTCAGCTACATATTGAATGGAGTGCTCCTACTCCGGGGAATGAAAAGAGCCAAGGTCGCGGCAACAGTGGAATCTTTCTTCAAGACAGATATGAGCTTCAAGTGTTGGACAACTATCAGAACGAAACCTACGGAAACGGACAAGCCGGAAGCATCTATAAACAAACACCTCCACTGGTAAATGCGATGCGAAAACCTGGAGAATGGAATACATACGATGTGATTTATACGGCACCTACATTCAAAGAGGATGGAACCTATCGTACAGCTCCTTGTATTACAGTATTGCACAACGGCGTAGTAGTACAAAACAATACTGCTATTCGTGGAACAACAGAATATATTGGTCATCCACAAGTGCAAGCACATGGTAAAGCACCTATTCGACTACAGGATCATGGCAATCCTGTAAAATATCGCAACATCTGGATCAGACCATTATAAAGGTCATTTATAAGCAAATAATAAGCTATTGGAGATGAATTTACGTTAATTGAATTTACGAGAATTGAAGTCTTCAATAGCTTATTTTCTTTTAATAAAATCCCACTATATCGCGATATAACAACAAATTACAAGAGAACTAAAAAGTGACCCCTTAGTTGTAAATATCTATTATAAATTACGAATGCTTGTCGATTCCTCAAACATTAATCCTATTTTTGCATAAGAATCTGTTGTTATACACAATTACGAAATAGAATCTGAAATGATACAAACGCTTTATATCGCGATTGATGCTGCGATCAAAGCTGGTGTAGAGATCATGAAAATATACAATGATCCGACATCTGACTTTGGTATTGAAAAAAAAGCAGACAATTCACCCCTTACTATTGCAGATAAAAATGCCAATGAAGTTATATGCTCTATCTTAGAAGAGACTAAGATCCCAATTTTGAGTGAAGAAGGTAAGGCTATCGACTTTTCTACACGCAACCAATGGAAAAAGCTTTGGATTGTTGATCCTCTTGATGGGACAAAAGAGTTTATTAAGCGTAATGGCGAGTTTACGGTAAATATCGCTTTAGTAGAAAATGGTACTCCTATATTAGGCGTGATCTATGTTCCGGTAAAACGTGAGCTTTACTTTGGAAGCATAAAAAACGGAGCTTTTAAATATACGTTATCTGACGATACTATTTCTATAAATAGTGCCGAACTAGAAACAAACGCGATACAACTTCCAATTAAAAAAGACGATGACCAATTTGTTGTAGTGGCTTCTCGCTCTCATTTGAGTGAAGAAACGGAAAGTTACATCGAAAAGTTACGCAACATCCATCATTCTATTGATTTAATTTCGAGCGGCAGCTCACTTAAGATTTGTCTTGTAGCTGAAGGTAAGGCTGATGTGTATCCACGCTTTGCTCCAACTATGGAATGGGATACTGCGGCCGGACATGCTATAGCTAGTGCTGCCGGTATGGAAATCTTTCATACCGACGAAACCACTCCCCTTCGTTACAACAAAGAAGATTTATTAAATCCTTGGTTTATCGTAAAGAAAAACAATTAATCTCGTATCCTTAATGACACTCGAATCCTTGTTTGTATTGATTATTCTTTGCGGAATGATCATTGCATTGGCTATGGACAAAATGCGTCCGGGTATGATTTTCTTTACAGCTGTAATCCTTTTTATGCTCACCGGTACAATCTCTCCCAAAGAGGCTTTGTCTGGATTTAGCAACAAAGGGATGATTACGGTGGCTGTGCTTTTCCTCGTTAGTGAAGGAGTGCGCCGATCTGGAGCTTTGAATAAAATAATTCGAAAACTACTTCCTCATACCAGAAAGTCTGTACCCAGATCGCTTATCCAAATATTGCCATCGATTGCAGGTATTTCTGCATTTCTCAACAATACTGCTGTGGTCATCATATTTGCCCCGATCATTAAGAAATGGTCGGAGGTTATGAACCTACCATCAACTAAATTCCTGATTCCTCTTTCGTACGCAACCATCTTCGGGGGTATGTGCACGCTAATTGGAACATCAACAAACTTAGTTGTAAACGGGATGATGCAGGCTCAAGGATATCCGGGATTGGGTATGTTTGAATTAGGAAAAGTTGGATTCTTTATTTCCATTGTCGGCATCATATATCTTATTCTTTTTGCGAAAATGTTATTACCGGGTAGCAATAAAGATGACAATACGGTTCCCGAATACAAAGAATACAACTACGATGTTAATATCATTCCGGGAAGTCGATTTATTGGTGCAACAATCGAACATCGCAAGATAAAAGAGTTGCAGCAATTTGAGGTACGCTCTATTATTCGGAAAGGTAAGATTATAAACGTAACAGAAGCTCCGTTTCAAATTGCAGAAAACGACCAGCTGGTTTTAGGCGGAAAATCAGGAAACGTACAACAGCTAATTAATATCGAAGGATTAGAATTAAACTGTCTTGCTAATGCGGATAAAGAATTCGTAAAGAAGAAAGCCGTAAAACAAGTAGAAGCTGTACTCGGCGGTCGTTTTCCCGGATTGGAGAAAACACTGGGCGAATTCGACTTTTATCGTCACTATGGTGCCGTCGTAATGGCTGTACACCGTAATGGAGAACGTATCAGTGTTGGTTTAAACCAGTTGGTATTGAAGGAAGGTGATAACCTTGTACTTCTTACCGATGGAACTTTCATCCCAACTTGGGGTGACTCGTCTGTATTCTTATTATTATCAGATGTGGGAGACTTCAACATTCCAGGAAATAAATCCAAGCGTTTATTGGCTATTGCTTTGGTGATTATGATGATTGCAGGAGCTACACTTGGAGAATATCTCCCAGCCATGGATGGAGTCAAGTTCGACATGTTCTTCTTTGCTTCAATTACTGTCGTTATCATGGCTTGGGCCAATATCATTCCAACTCAAAACTATACCAAGTTTATCAGTTGGGATATTCTCATTACAATCGCATGTGCTTTTGCTGTTAGTAAAGCCATGATGAACTCGGGAATAGCCGATCAAATAGCAACAACAATCATTAGCATTGCCGACGATTATGGGCCTCATGCAATTCTTGCTGCAATATATTTGATCACAAATCTATTTACCGAAGTGATTACAAATAATGCAGCTGCAGCTCTTACATTCCCAATTTCGATCGCAGTAGCATCACAGTTGGGAATCGATCCTCAACC
>DLYT01000038.1:10193-12143 GCA_003447595.1 Porphyromonadaceae bacterium | reverse complement strand
CGTGCATAGGTGAAGTAGTACTACTAGCCGAAGCGAACAACAAAGTATCTGAAGCTATCATTACCGTACACCAACCTTGGCAATGGGTAATGGAAAAAGCGCGTGAAGGATGTATGAAGTACGATCAAAAAGCAACCTCGCATGCCGAAAGTTGGTATGGTTTTTACTCTGCGTTTATTGCCGGTAAATACTTTCCGGAGAAAACAATCGATGCACAGGCAACCGCTCGCTTCGAATACCTATTCGAACTGCTTCACGATACCACCAAAATGGAACCTAAGTATTATGCTTCACGCATCCAGAATACATCCACTACAATCGGCATGCTAGTTGATAAGTATGAAGCATTTGGTGATATCAAAGATATGGAAAGAGCCTCGCAACTTGCCGACTGGATGATTGCGACATCACAACGCACAGATGGAGCCTATTACAACCATGGTATTATTTATACCAGTGTAATCTACATTGCCAAAAGCGTTCTGGAACTGGCTATTCTAGAGAAAGAACTTGGCAAAACAGATGCTAAGTGGAATGAGGCTTATCTGCGTCACTACACATCAGCCAAGAAAGCAATTGACCAGTTGGTAGCATCGCAAGGCGACTTCCAAACAGAAGGAGAGCTTACCTTTGAAGACGGTATGATCTCTTGCTCTGCTTTGCAAATCGGAATGTTTGCACTGTTGCAAGAAGACGAGCAAGCCAAAGCCGCTTACACCCAAGCCATGCTCGACATCTTGAATAGCCATAGTTGTCTTACGCAATTGCGCGTTCCGGATGGCCGTCGCCGTCAGGGAACCATGCGTTTCTGGGAAGCTCAATACGACGTACAAATGTTGCCGAATATGTTTAATTCCCCTCACGGCTGGAGTGCATGGCGAGCTTATGCTACCTACTATGCATATCTATTGACCGGAGAAGCAAAATGGTTGGAACAAACCTACAATGCCATGGGTGCATTTGCCAATTTAATTGATCCGCAAACCGGAAAACTAAGTTGGGCGTTTGTTATCGATCCGCACCTGGAAGTAGAGCAGGCATGCAGCGCAGACTTAAACGTAACGGCAGATAGTCTTAGCTTCGGTAATCCGCATCCACGCTTGTATCAAACCAAGAAGTTTGTAATCGGAGAGCAATACATCGATATGATTAGCGATTGGCAAACTGTAAACACCCAAGACAACGACGTACACGAAGTATTTAAATGTATCGGAGAAGCCGTCCTCACCAATGCATTCATTCTGGAGCAACCTGACGGAACAATCAAAGGATACAACTGTAAAGTAGAAAGAAAAGGAAACAAACTTCAAGTGACTCCTACCGAAAAGCAGATAACAAATCTACATTGCAACCTGAAGAAGCCTTATGAAGTTACATTCGACAGCAAGTCCGGAAAAGTAAAACAAACCACCAAAGCCAACATGCTAGATTGGCTCAATTAAAACCGATATACAATGGGCCGCACAATCTTGTACGGCCCATTCTTTTTTATTCATATCGCCATTCTGACTTCCAGTTCAACACAGGCAAGTCATTTTCAAATTCAATTGGCAACCAAATATAAGTTGCTTTATCCGGAGTTTTCGGCATCCAGCGATCTGCCATAAATATAAACCGATCCTCTTTTCCCGCTATCGGTAAGATAAATGTACTTTGCGAATGAAACGTCAAGTCTGCATCTTCCCCTCGGCAAGGATTGGCATGTGCAGTCCATGGCCCGAGAATATGCTTTGCCGAAAACAAGCGAGCCGCATTGGGATCCCAACCAGTACATCCCGATGTAATCAGATAATACATAGAATCTTTCTTAAAGATAGCAGGAGCCTCATTATGTCCGCCGGGGAATATGCGCACATACTTCCCCGTATAGTCTTTATAGTCGGGCGTAAGTTCTGCAATGTGCAACGTCAGATTCTCTTCCGATGAATAAATATGATAAGCCGTAGAGTC
>DLYT01000038.1:0-9949 GCA_003447595.1 Porphyromonadaceae bacterium | reverse complement strand
ACAAACAAACCTTTCTCTACAGCATCTCTCCACTGCGGCGTCCACCATTTCTCGATCGACTGCGCATCCGGATTATCTGCAATTTGAGCAGTAGACATATTCAACGGCCATACACCCTTTAGCGGACGCTTCGATTCTATATAACGGAAAGGGCCTGTTGGGGCATCACTCTCAGCTATAGCAACACGAGCAGCATTATAACCTTGACCTTTCAATTCGAGATGAAACCACATCACAAACTTCTTCGTGTTGGGATTATAGATTACTTTAGGACGCTCCATTACACACCCTTTTGCCAGATCATGCGTCGAATCCGCCTCAACCTTTAAAGCCACCCCTTGGGGAGTCCAATTGTATAAATCGGTCGAACTGTAACAATTGATTCCCACCAATGCACTACTCGTATTCGAAGACTTATGCTCTCCATACCAATAATAAGTACCATTGTAAAATAAGATTCCTCCACCGTGCGCGTTGATATGGTTTCCTTGCGCGTCACTCCACTCTTGCCCGGGTTTAAAAGAGCTATGCTGCTGAGCCATCAAAGAGCTATCAACACAAACGCCCCCCATAAAAAAGGCACAAACACCAGCCATAAACCATGCATTCTTCATACAGTTTTTTCTTTTGATTTAAAGTTTGATCCGATCAGAACCATCGGATGTTGTTTTTTAATAATTCCAACACTCGTTAATGAGAGATGTAATATTACAGATAAAACTTAACAAATAAAAGACACAAACCTAAAATACAAACAGTTACTAACCTCTATACATTTTATAGAACGAAGCAAGCAAAACTAGTCACTCCTTCTAGTACTTTTATTTTCAAAATAAAACCCTCTGTTTATCTACATATTGCAATTTAGAAATTGCTTTTTTATACAATATTTGCGAATTAATCCGAATGAAATTACCTTTGCAACCAAGAAAACACTTACACAATGAAACAATACAACTTTGACAAAGTAGTGTGTCGCCAAAACTCAGGATGCATGAAAGCCGACTTGCTTAAAGAGCGCTTCGGTCGCGAGGATCTTATTCCTCTTTGGATTGCTGACATGGATTTTTGCACACCAGACTTCATCGTTGACGCATTAAAAGAACGATGTTGTCACGAGATCTTCGGCTATCCTTTCGCTACTAAACATTATCAAAATAGCATTATCGACTGGGTACGCAACAAGCACAACTTCGAAGTACAAAAAGAATGGCTTACCTTCATTCCCGGTATCGTTAAAGGGATTGCCTTTGTGATCGAATGTTTCAGCAACACCGGCGATAAAGTTATCATTCAACCTCCCGTATATCCTCCCTTCCGTCATATTCCGGAACTTCACAAACGTGAAGTCGTAGACAACCCACTTCAACTGATCGATGGCGAATACAAAATGGACCTTGATCACCTAGAAAGCATCATCGACGACAAATGCAGAATCTTAATCCTTTGCAATCCGCACAACCCGGGTGGTGTAGTATGGGATAAAGAAACACTAGCACGACTAGCCGATATTTGTCAAAAACATAACATCCTTGTTATCTCAGACGAAATCCATGCAGACATGGCATTCCCGGGATATACACACAATACATATGCTGCCGTAAGCGAAGCTGCTAAAATGAATAGCATCACCTTCATGGCACCAAGCAAAACCTTCAACATTGCAGGGATCGTAAGTTCGTTCGCTATTGTTCCAAACCCGGAACTACGCGAAAAATTCTTCCACTTCCTAGAATCGAGCGAGCTCAACCAAGCACACATCTTTGCTTATGTTGGCACAACTGCAGCCTACTCAAACGGGCAAAACTGGTTGAATCAAATGATGAGTTACGTGGTTAAAAACGTAGACTTCGTTGAAGAATACCTAGCTAAATACATTCCACAGCTTAAGATTGTACGCCCACAAGCTTCCTTCTTAATCTGGCTAGACTGTAGAGGACTAAACATGAACCAGAAAGATCTTGTCAACTTCTTTATCAATGAAGCAAAACTAGCACTCAACGACGGCTCTACCTTTGGTCAAGGCGGCGAAGGCTTTATGCGTCTCAATGTAGGTTGTCCGAAAGCAATTATTGAAAAAGCTTTGAACAATTTAAGAGAAGCAGTTGAAAGAATGAACAATTAATCTCTATATTTGCAAGTATCCTAAATATAAAACATTAAGAGATGAATATTTCAGCAAATAAAATGGTGTCAGTCATATATGACTTGACTGTAGGTGAAGGTGATCAAGTAGAATTGATGGAAAGAGCAACACCAGAAGTTCCTCTTACATTTATCTTTGGTATCGGTCAGATGCTAGAAGACTTCGAAAAGAACCTAGTAGGCTTGAAAGTAGGCGAAAAGTTCGACTTCACTATTTCTCCTGAAAAAGGATACGGCGAATACGACGAAGAGCACGTAGTTGAGCTTCCAAAAGATATGTTTATCGTAGACGGTAAATTCGATGATGAAGTAATCAAACCAGGCAACGTAGTTCCAATGATGGACAACGCAGGTAACCGTCTTAACGGTTCTGTAGTATCTGTTGATGACAGCAAAGTTGTAATGGACTTCAACCACCCATTGGCTGGTGAAACACTACACTTCAAAGGCGAAGTTATCGACGTACACGAACCAACTGCAGAAGAGTTGGCAGCAATGATGCCTCAAATGACAGGCGGTTGCGGTAGCTGTGGCTGTGGCGACAACGAAGGTGACTGCTCAGACAGCGGTTGCGGTAGCGGTTGCGGATGTCACTAATGCTTCACTCTTCAGTCAAGATTTTATAAAAAAAGCCGATGCGGTATGATTTAAACAATTATATTCGCATTGGCTTTTCTTTTTATATAGATCAAGGGTCTCACACCCTTGTCAAAGCCACACAGTAAACTTTATTTGTACAAACACTTAGCATCTGCAACAATGAACACATTCGGTAGAATATACAGATTAACCTCTTTCGGCGAATCGCACGGACAAGGTATTGGTGGAGTAATTGATGGCTGTCCGGCCGGAGTTAAACTCGATATGGAATTTATTCAGGCTGAGCTAGACAGACGCCGTCCCGGCCAATCGTCTATCACGACACCGCGCAAAGAAGCAGATAAAGTGGAGTTTTTATCCGGAATATTCGAAGGAAAAACCACCGGTACACCGATCGGATTCCTGATACGCAACGACAATCAGCATTCGTCAGACTACGACAACATGAAAGATTTGTATCGTCCCTCACACGCCGACTATACCTATCAAACTAAATATGGCATACGCGATCATCGCGGCGGGGGCAGATCTTCGGCCCGCGAAACCATTGCCCGCTGTGTAGCAGGCGCAATTGCTAAGCTGATCTTGGCACAAGAAGGAATCGTAATCAACGCCTACACCTCACAAGTTGGGCACATCAAGCTAGAAGCTCCTTATCAAGAATACGACTTCACCCAAATCGAGCAAAATGCAGTACGTTGCCCTGATCCGGTAAAAGCACAAGAAATGGAAACCCTGATTGCCGACGTGAAGTCGAAAGGCGACACCATTGGCGGCATCATTACCTGTGTTGCACAAGGCGTACCTGTAGGTCTTGGCGAGCCGGTATTTGAGAAATTGCACGCCGTATTGGGAAGTGCGATGCTAAGCATCAATGCCGTAAAAGGATTTGAATACGGCGACGGTTTCGAAAGCGCGCTTTATCGTGGTTCGGAACGCAACGACGTTTTCTACAACGACAACGGTGCCGTTTCTACACGCACCAACTATTCGGGCGGAATACAAGGCGGAATCTCCAACGGACAAGACATCTATTTCCGTGTAGCCTTTAAGCCGGTAGCTACTATCCTTATGGAACAACACACCGTAGATACCGAAGGAAACGACACCTTGCTCAAAGCAAAAGGACGTCACGACCCATGCGTGCTACCACGTGCGGTGCCTATCGTAGAAGCAATGACAGCCATGACGCTACTCGACTTCTGGTTGCTTCAAAAAACACATCGATAACACAATCGACCCGATACAACAATCCCTGTTAAAGAACGGTACACTATCAACCGCGATCTTTAACAGGGATTCTTTATTTCTATCACTCGTGATGATAAGGCTCGTTATTGAGGATGGTCATAGCACGATACAGCTGCTCTACAAAAATCATGCGTATCATCTGATGCGAGAACGTCATCTTCGAAAGCGAAATCTTTTCCGAAGCCGCGTCATACACCTTTTGCGAAAAGCCATAAGGCCCACCCACCACAAAGATCAGACGCTTACTCACCGTGTGCGTCTTCTTTTCGATATAATCGGCAAACTTTACAGACGTAAACTCTTTCCCTTTATCGTCGAGCAGTACCAGGTAATCTCCCGGTTGCACATTCTTTAGGATCAATTCTCCCTCCTTCTCCTTTTGCTGCTCTTCCGTCATATTTTTCGTATTCTTTATATCCGGAATCACGTCAAGACTAAAAGGAATGTAATGCACCAAGCGCTTGGTATACTCATTAATACCATCGATAAAAATCTTGTTGTCTGTTTTGCCAATCACCAATAATGAAATCTTCATTGCTCTATCTCTGCTTTTCTAAATATCAAGTTCTATTATTACAAAGGTAAACAATTGTTGCTAAGTTCTGAGAAATATTCATACCTTTGCCCCCTAAGTTAATACTAATAAGCTATGAAACAGATACTCACATTGCTGGCCATATCAACGTTAGCTATTATACTCTATAGCTTTTCGATACAAAAGAACGACATCGCCTCAGCCTTCAAGCAAGGAAACGCTCAGGCTCTATCCTCTGATTTTGACACCGTTGTAGACTTCCAGATCGGAACACAATCGGGCAAAGTAGCTCCGCGCGAAGCCGTTAAGAAACTCGATGCCTTCTTTCGTCAAAATAACCCTTCGGGTTTCGACGTTGTGCACAGCGGCGAAAAACGAGAGTCGGGATTTATGGTTGGAAAGCTAACAACCTCGGGCAAAACGTATCGTGTAAACATCACCTACAAGGTGGCTAATAACAACTTGATCATACAATCGATAAGAATAGACGAATCAAATGACTAACTTAATTGACGACTTAATCAAATTAGCTTTCGCAGAAGATATCGGCGACGGCGACCATACAACACTTTGCTCTATCCCTGCCGAAACACAAGGAAAGGTACAACTAATCATCAAAGAAGACGGAGTACTGGCCGGTGTGGAAATGGCAAAAAAAATCTTCCACTCGTTTGACAAGGATCTAAAGATCACAACATTCATCAACGACGGTGCCGAAGTAAAAAAAGGACAGATCGCATTTACAGTAGAAGGAAAAACACAATCCCTACTTCAAACAGAGCGTCTTGTACTCAACATCATGCAACGTATGAGCGGTATTGCTACAACAACCCGCAAGTATGTAAAGCAACTTGAAGGAACAAAGACACGTGTATTGGATACCCGCAAAACAACTCCGGGTATGCGTATGATTGAAAAAGAAGCCGTAAAGATCGGCGGTGGCGTAAATCACCGTATCGGACTTTTCGACATGATCTTGTTGAAAGACAATCACGTTGACTTTGCCGGCGGAATCGAAAAAGCAATTACCGGCGCACACAACTACCTAAAGAAAAACGGAAAGGACTTGAAGATCGAAATCGAAGTACGTAACTTCGACGAACTAGAGCAAGTAATGAACGTTGGTGGTGTAGACCGTATCATGCTCGACAACTTCACTCCGGCTCAAACCAAAGAAGCGGTAGAGAAAGTTGCCGGACGCTTCGAACTCGAATCATCGGGCGGTATTACCTTCGACACGCTTCGTGACTACGCCCTTTGCGGAGTAGACTATATTTCGGTAGGCGCGCTTACTCACTCTGTAAAGAGTTTGGATATGAGCCTCAAAGCTTGCTAAGAAACTATTTTAGAGAAAAATAGATACAGCCGCGACAAAGCATTGTCGCGGCTCTTTTTTTGTATATATTTGCCACAGAGAAACATAGACCATAGAATTCCCTTACAAGGAATACGTTATACACTCATTTCTAATAATACACTGAAAAACAAACAGTATGAAGAAAGTTAACCTGGCTTGCCTCCTGGCAGCCGCAGTACTTGGAACATCGTCGTGTACACAGACACACAACACGCTTACCGAAGCAGAACAGCAAGAGGGTTGGAAACTTCTTTTCGACGGAGAGTCGCTTCAAGGATGGAGAGATTACAACGGAACCGAAGTAAAAGGCCCGTGGGCTGTTGAAGAAGGTTGCCTCACCGCACTAGGCAACGGCAGCGACGGCACCGGCTATATCGTAACAAACGATAAGTATGAAAACTTTATCATCGACTGGGATTGGAAGATCACCGACGGCGGCAACAGCGGATTGATGTATCACGTTGTAGAGCGTCCGATGTATAGTGTCCCTTATGTTACCGGGCCCGAATACCAAATGCTAGACGACATCGGCTTCAAAGGCGAACTGGAAGACTGGCAAAAAGTGGGTGCCGACTACGCCATGCACACCACCAACGAAAACATTAGCAAGGCAATGAAAGGGGCGAACCAATGGAACAATTCCCGCATTGTATTTGACAACGGACACGTAGAGCACTGGCTCAACGGTTACAAGATTGTAGAGTTTGAAGCATGGACCGACGACTGGCATCAACGCAAGAACAGTGGCAAATGGAACAACGCCCCTGAATTCGGACTCGCCAAAACAGGCCGCATCAGTCTGCAAGACCACGGCGACCGCACGTGGATACGCAACATGAAGATCAAGGAACTTCCGCGCAAAGACAAACAACCGATCGCGCTGTTCAACGGTAAAGACCTTTCGAACTGGGAAGCATACGGAACCGAGAAGTGGTACGTAGAAGACGGCAACCTTATCTGCGAGAGCGGTCCCGACCGTCAGTATGGTTACCTGGCTACACGCGACTACTACCGCGACTATGACCTTACACTCGAATTCAAACAAGTAGCAAACGGCAACAGCGGCGTCTTTATCCGTTCGTTTGTTCCCGAAGGCGTAACCGTAAACGGCTGGCAAGTAGAGGTAGCTCCGAAAGGTAACGACACGGGCGGTATCTACGAATCGTATGGCCGTGGCTGGTTGGTACAAATTCCGGACGAAAAGGAAGAGATTCTCAAAGAAGGCGACTGGAATACCATGCGCATCCGTGTATTGGGCGACAAGGTTACGACTTGGCTCAACGGTGAAGAGATGGTAGACATCCAAGACCCGCAAATCGGCAACGGACAAGGCCGCGTGGCACTTCAGATTCACGACGGAGAACCGATCAAGGTGTTGTGGCGCAACATTCAGTTGCAAGAACTGTAACCCTTCCGCCTCAACGCACACGATATAAACCATTCGCGACGAACAAAAATAAAGGCTGCCCCGCAATGAGGCAGCCTTTGCTATATCTATACGATAACAATACTTCTATCCCGCGTGGATCTTTCGATGCCGCGAAGGCGAAACAAGCTGTTAGCGTTCCAATTCTATGATTCGTTTGGCCACATTGATGAGATTCGGTTCGATGATCTCCGGCTCTTCAACAAGCGGATAAAGCACCTGCTGAGGACGTTCGATAAAAGCACCACGATAACCCGCCTCGAGCGCGCCAAAAATATCCCACCCGTGCGCGGCGATAAGCATGCATTCGCTCGGCTTCACGTTCATACGATTGGCAGCCCAACGATACACATGTCGGTGCGGTTTATAGAAACCAATATCTTCTACACTCAGCATGCCGTCGAACCAGCGTCGCAGTCCGGAATTTTGCAACTGTGCCACAATCGTAGGATTACTCGAGTTGGTAAGGGTAAGCATGTTGAAGTCCATCTCGTGCAACATATGCAGCCCCTCTTCCACATCGGGGTGAGGTTGCGCCTCCTTGATCAGCACAATCGCTTTGATAGCTTTGGCCGGATCTACCGAGATGTGGTTCATCTTTGCGATCGAATGTAACGCCGCCAATCCGATTTCACCGAAGTCATGATATCGGTCGGCCATGGTCTCCATCCACGTATATTGCAACATCAGGTTGAACCAACGGTCGGCAAGCTCCATCTTGTTATCCAACAACTCGGCCACTGCCTGCTTTACATTCGAAATATCGAGAAGTGTTTCATTTACATCGAAAAAGAGAACTTTCAATTTACCTATAGCCTCTCCATGCTCATTTCTATACATATCGGTTTCTTTTTAGTTTAGAATATTCAGAGTCAACTAAAAGATTAAACCATCTAAACAAAGGCTTTGTTTGTGGGATTAACAACGATTATAGCGCATTGCCACAGCACCTCCCCCTTTACAGCCTTGCATACACGCAAATCGCAACGTATTGTAAAGCAATTCATTCATGGGGTAGCTTACTGTATTATTTGGCAAATAGCAAAAGAAAGGCTCGCGGGATGCTATTCAACGGTTTTGCTCCCCCAAAAGCCCTTTTCTCGCTGGTTGCCCACTTTTTGAAACCAAAATAAATCTTTCCTTTTGTCGCCCAAAAGCAGCCGACGCATTACACACATTCCTCGTTGTTAGTGAAGACTTTTTTCGCAGACGTGCAAAAGGAAATCAATTGCGTCTGGGGGCAATCAATCTGTAACGGCTCAACTCCCGCTGCGTGCATTCTACCCACAGGCAGCCGGGCTATGACGCAGTCGCCACAGTGTAAACGAAACAACGGAGCACAAACTGCACGAAGACGTAAAACGTTTTCAATGAAAACTGTTTTCACTCTTCACGGTGCGTGCAAAAAGTCTTCGTGGTAAACAAAAACACTATTCGTGGTGCGTGTAAAAAGTCTTCGCAGTGAGTAAAGAAAGTCTTCACGAAGAGTCTGAGCAGCACTTTCAAAAACCTAAAAGCCTTTTTTTGAGAAGTAAATGACCTTTCTGCGAGAAGCAAACAAGGTTTTTCCAGAAACCATGCATGGTTTTTGCGTCGCCGCCCCATTTTGAACAAAGAAAAACCCTTTCCGATTCACATTTTCCATTTTAGTTTGATCAGAAAGGCCGTTTTCTCAAGACGTAAAAACAGCAAATTCGCACCATCTAGCACGAAAAACGCCATCTTGAACGTCCATTTTACGGGGCAACGAGCAGCAACAATTCAAGCGCGCAAAAGGCTTATTGTAAATCAAGCAAGCTCGATCACCTCAAGATCTTTCATCTCTTCCTTGTCAATCACGAAGCGAATCAGCGTACGCACCTTGTGAAATCCGTATTTGCCCGCAGCCCCGGGATTGATATGCAGCATGTTGAGTTTCTTATCAAACATCACTTTCAGGATGTGCGAGTGACCACACACCATCAAGTCGGGCGTGTCGCGCAGCAGTTCGTCCTTGATCTCGGGCGCATACTTGCCGGGATAGCCGCCAATGTGTGTAAGCAACACCTCCGTTTGTTCTACGCGAAAGCGAAGCGTCTTGGCAGTAAGCAACTTCACGGGCGTGCCGTCGATGTTGCCATATACCGCACGCAGCGTAGCCACCTTGCTTAGTTTTTCGATGATCTCTACCGAGCCGATGTCGCCGGCATGCCATATCTCGTCGCAGCCCGCAAAGTATTCGGCATAGCGATCGTCCCAATACGCGTGTGTATCCGAAAGGATTCCTATCTTTTTCATCTGTATGTTCGTTTTGAAGGCTTGCGGCGGCGCAAACCGTTTGTCGTACAAAAATAGAACAAAGTTTATCGGTCTGAAATCTTTTTACCCCTTTGCCGCACTTCGATTCCGATTATCTTTGCAGGCTGAAACACTATACTTAGACTCAGATCATGACGAAGACTGCTTTGCTTAAATCGGGCAATGCCTACCTCATCAAGGTGATGAACGGGATGGCACTCGGTTTGTTTGCTTCACTTATCATCGGACTTATCCTAAAACAAGTGGGAACGTTGGTTTCGATTCCACTGCTTGTACAGTTTGGACAAATGGCTCAATATTGCATGGGGGCTGCTATTGGCGCGGCCGTTGCTTATGC
>DLYT01000094.1:7089-16621 GCA_003447595.1 Porphyromonadaceae bacterium | reverse complement strand
CTGACGATTCATTCTTCACTATGTTTAAATCGTCAGGTGCCGACCTGACGATTTGATGATCGTAAGAACGTGATTTATTTTTCATTATCTTTGAATCTGAATCAAGTGTGTTGTAAATTAAGTTGTCACAGATATTGAATAAGAAGATCGTTTTAGGAATGAGTGGTGGAACCGATAGTTCGGTCGCTGCCATGTTGTTGAAGGAAGCGGGCTACGAGGTGATCGGGGTTACGTTTCGCTTTTATGAAAAAGATGGTGCTCAGGAGTATCTCGACGATGCTCGCAATCTGGCTTCACAGCTCGGCATAAAACACATTGTGTACGATGCGCGTGATGTATTTAAAGAAAAGATCATTTCTTATTTTATCGACGAATATATGAGCGGGCGCACGCCTGTGCCGTGTGTATTGTGCAATAACTATTTCAAGTGGCCATTGCTTGCAAAGGTTGCGGATGCCGAAGGGGCTGAAATGATTGCTACCGGACATTATGCACGAAAGGTGCTGGTAGACGGGAAGTTTTACATTACGGCGGGTGAAGATCCTGAGAAAGATCAGTCGTTTTTCTTGTGGGGACTGGGGCAGGAATTGCTCGCCCGTATAGAGATGCCGCTGGGTAGTTTCACGAAAGTTCGTGTGCGCGAGATGGCGGCCGAACGTGGATTTATGCGTGCGGCTACGAAGAAAGATAGTCTGGGCGTTTGCTTCTGTCCGGGCGATTACCGTTCTTTCCTGGCCGAGTATGTACAGGAAGGGGAGATTTCGGAAGGCTTTTTTGAAGATAGCAACGGTAAGATCTTGGGCAAGCACAAGGGCTTTCCATATTATACCATCGGGCAACGTCGCGGATTGGGGATCAACTTTCAGACGGCTACGTTTGTGAAGGAACTGAATCCCGAAACCAATCGTGTGGTGTTGGCACCGCTTTCGGAGCTTTACAAGCAGGAGATGTGGTTGAAGGACTATCACCTGATCAATCCCGAGCAGTTTGTTTCGGGGAAAGAGGTGATTTGCAAGATTCGTTATCGCAAGCAGGCAACACCGTCGGTGGTGACTATTGTGGACGAAAATACCTTGCACGTTCGTTTCCTTGAACCGTTGGAATCGATTGCTCCGGGCCAAGCGGCGGCTTTCTACGAAGAGGGTTGTGTGATTGGTGGTGGTATCATCGAACGAACTTAACTCAAGCTTTGCGAGTTTATATAGAAAACGAGCCGATCTGTACAGTATGCTGTACGGATCGGCTCGTTGTTGTATTGTCTGTTTATTGTTGTTGTGTTGTTGCGTTCATCTCGAGTAGTTGGTCGATGTACTGACGGCTGTTGCTCAGGCGTGGCACTTTGTGCTGTCCGCCGAGTTTGCCGCGTTGCGCCATCCATTCGTAGAACAAACCTTCGCGAGCTACGTTAACTTCGGGCTTGAGCAGTGTGAAGTCTTTGTAGCGTTTGGCTTCGTAGTCGGAGTTTACACTCTTGAGTGCCGTGTCGAATGCGTCGGTAAAGGCTTCGAGCGACTGTGGTTGCTTTTCGAATTCAAACAGCCACTGATGACGGCCTTTGCCCATATCGAGGTAGAAGAGGGGAGCGGCCGTGTATTCTTTTACTTTTGCTCCGGTAGCTTTGCAGGCTTCGGCAATGGCTTTGTCGGCATTGGCTACCATCAACTCTTCGCCAAAGGCGTTGATGAAGTGCTTGGTGCGTCCGGTAATCACGATCTTGTATGGTGATGTGGATGTAAACTTCACGGTGTCGCCAATGAGGTAACGCCACAAACCGCCGTCGGTGGTGATCACCATGGCATAGTTCTTTTCGGTTTCTACTTCCCACAATGGGATGGCTTTGGGTTGCTCGTTTTCGATTTCTTCCATCGGGATAAACTCGTAGAAGACATTGTAATCGAGCATCAACAACATGCCCGGATCGTTGAGGTCGTTTTGGATGGCGAAGAATCCTTCCGATGCGTTGTAGGTTTCTTCATAGTGCATCCGGTCGCTTGGGATAAGCGATTTATATTGTTCGCGGTAAGGTGCGAAGCTGATGCCTCCGTGAAAGAATACTTCAAGATTGGGCCAAATGTCGGTCAGGTACTGTTTTCCGGTTTTTTGCAAAACGGCTTTGATCAGTACGAGCATCCAAGAGGGTACGCCCGACAAGTTGGTTACGTTTTCGTTGATGGTATTGTCGACGATGGCTTTGAGCTTGCTTTCCCATTCGCTCATCAGAATGATTTCGCGATCGGGTACACGAATAAAGTTGACGAAGGGTGAGAGGTTCTCGATGAGGACGGCCGAAAGGTCGCCCACTTGTATGGAGTCTCCATAAGCAGAAGGTGCGTGACTTCCGCCGAGTATAAGTCCTTTGCCTGAGAAGAATTCGCTCTCCGGATTGTTGCGCAGATAGAGTAATACACTATCTAATCCTCCTTTGTAGTGGCAGTGTTGTAGTGATTCTTCTGTTACGGGGATGAATTTACTTTTGTCGTTTGTTGTGCCGGAGCTCTTTGCAAACCACTTTACTTTTGAAGGGCATATCAGATTGCCTTCGTTTTTAAGCATGCGTTCTACATAGGGCTTGATGTCGTCGTATTGCTGTATGGGTACGCGCTGCGCAAACGTAGCATAATCTTTGATCTCTCCATAGTGGTATTTCTTTCCCCATTCGGTATGGGCGGCCCATCCGATCAGCGAGGCTAGTGTGAGGCGTTGGGTCTCTTCCGGTTTTTCAATAAACGTGTCGATTTCTTTGTAACGTTTACTGTTGAGATGAGAGAATGCTTTGGTCAGTAATTTCATATGTAGTGATTGGTTTTTTAGCAAATGTAATAAAACTTACATAAAACAAAAGGCTTTTGCAAAGGTTTGATATTTTCCTTCGCAAAAGCCTTTTTCTTTGATAAAACAGGTTCTCGCCCCTATTTGCATGTTGTGTATGCAGGTATGGAAGAGAATCTGTTTATTGATTATTTTTCGGTTTGTCCGATTCATTGACATTCTCTTCTTCGGGAAGCTCTTCAAAGTTTCCGTTGACAGTTTGTGCCGACGGATTGTCGTCTCGCTTCTCAAGAATAGAATGCTGAAATTCTTTGTCGCTACGCAAGCGACGTACTGCCATTTTCGCAGCTTCTTGTTGTGATTCTTTTTTAGAAAAACCAATGCCAACTCCGGCTTGCACACCCGCTACCATGACTTGTGTCTGGAAGATCGGATTGTTGTTCTTGTCGGTAAACGATTCGAGAAGATCAAAGTCGATTGTGATTTTGTTCTTCTGTCCCCACTCAATCAGTGCAGACTTGAAGTTTACTTCCTTACGGGCCAGATTGTGTATGTTGATATGTTTCTTGAAAAGAACGTTTTGGATAAACGATCGGGCTTGATCGTATCCTTTGTCAATGTAAATAGCTC
This sequence comes from Porphyromonadaceae bacterium, assembly GCA_003447595.1. Taxonomy (GTDB): domain Bacteria; phylum Bacteroidota; class Bacteroidia; order Bacteroidales; family CAMTPD01; genus UBA12018. The sequence goes on along the minus strand of DLYT01000094.1, from coordinate 13,222 downwards.
CGATGAGAGCTTCGAGCGCATTTCCATAGATATGGCTCTTGTGACTGGAACCTCGAGGGTTGAATACTACCATTTTGTCAAGACCAAGTTCGAGAGCAACGCGGTTGAGAGTTTCACGTTGTACCAGTTTTGCTCTGGTATTGGTAAGAAATCCTTCTCTTTTGTTCTTGAATTCGTGATAAACGGTATCTGCTGCTACTGCATCAAGAATGGCGTCGCCAAGAAACTCTAGTCGTTCGTTGTTTACGCGCTTCCCTTTTTCTCTTTCTACCGAAGAAGATTTGTGTAGTAGAGCGAGCTGGTATATCTCTATACTGTCGGGGTAGAATCCGAGCAACTTGTATAAAGAAAAATAAGGCTCTTTGTCACGAATGCGTAAGAGCCTTATTTTTTCGTATAACTTATTGAACACGTTATCTTTCAAATTTTTTCATGATCACACTTGCGTTGTGGCCACCAAAACCAAAAGTATTCGACAAAGCCGCTTTGATATCGCGTTTTTGTGCTTTGTTGAATGTGTAATTAAGTTTATAATCAATGTCCGGATCTTCTTCACCTGTGAAGTTGATTGTAGGAGGAATGATTCCGTTCTCAATCGCCTTAACACAAGCCATCGCTTCGATCGCACCAGCTGCACCAAGAAGGTGACCTGTCATTGATTTGGTTGAGCTGATGTTTAAGTTATAAGCATGCTCGCCAAATACGTTAATGATTGCTTTGCTTTCTGAAACGTCTCCAACCGGAGTTGAAGTTCCGTGTACGTTGATATAATCAATGTCTTCCGGTTTCATTTCGGCATCTTCCAATGCGTTGCGCATTACTAGCTTAGCGCCCAATCCGTCTGGATGAGTCGCTGTAAGGTGATAGGCATCAGCAGACATCCCTGATCCTGCAACCTCGCAGTAAATATGTGCACCACGTGCAATGGCGTGCTCCATTTCTTCAAGAACCAAACAAGCAGATCCTTCACCCATTACGAAACCGTCGCGACTTGCGCTAAATGGACGCGAAGCCGTTTCCGGAGAATCATTTCGGGTAGAAAGGGCATTCATGGCATTAAAACCACCTACTCCGCCCGGAGTAATTGCAGCCTCGGCACCACCGGTTACGATGGCATTAGCTTTTCCTAAACGGATGTAATTGAATGCGTCGGCAATAGCATTGGTTGAAGAAGCACAAGCTGATACTGTAGAGAAGTTTGGCCCTCTCAAACCATAAATCATCGAAATATGACCGGCTGCGATATCAGCAATCATTTTCGGGATAAAGAATGGATTGAAACGTGGACCACGTTCTTCGTTTGTATAGTATCCGCCCACTTCTTGCTCAAATGTTGCGATACCACCGATACCAGCAGCAAAGATTACACCGATTCTATCTAAGTTTTCCTTTTCAAGATCAAGACCCGAGTTTTCGATTGCTTCTTTAGCAGCTACTAGTGCAAACTGCGTATAAAGGTCGTATTTTCTCGCTTCTTTACGGTCGAAATGTGCTGTTGGATCGAAGTTCTTAACCTCACAAGCAAATTGTGTTTTGAACTTTGATGCGTCGAAATGAGTAATAGGTCCGGCGCCGCTTCTGCCGTTGATCATACCGTCCCATGTTTCAGAGACGTTATTTCCAAGAGGAGAAATTGCTCCCAGACCTGTTACTACTACTCTTTTTAATTCCATGTAGATGTAATAAAGTAAAGAGAATTACTTTTGGTTTGCTTCGATATAAGTAATAGCGTCACCAACAGTAGCAATCTTTTCAGCAGCGTCATCTGGAATAGTGATTCCGAATTCTTTTTCGAATTCCATGATCAATTCTACTGTATCTAGTGAATCAGCGCCTAGATCGTTTGTGAAGCTAGCCTCATTTGTAACTTCTGATTCTTCTACGCTCAATTTATCAACGATAATTGCCTTTACTCTTTCTGCAACTTCTGACATAACTTTTCGATTTTTAGAATTAATAATAACGTACTTACTTTTCTAATTAATGATGCAAAGAAAAGAATATTTCTCGAAAGAAAGCAAATTATTTGAAGATAAAATGCTGAAAAGTGCACATTTTATTATTCTTTGTGCACTGAAATCGTGATTTTACCAAGAATATTTCGTCTTTGTAAATCAGTATGTTAATAGAAATCGTATGCCGTTTGTGACAAAATAACTGGTTACAAACCTTGTGCCTAGTTATTTAATCTCGAATCCAAGTGCTTTGAATGGAGCTTGAAGATGAGAAGGGCAGTTGATGATCGTGTATGCCATGAATTCCCGAGGATGTTTGTAGTGAGTACGCATCCATTCGAATTTATCGGGCATCGAACGCATAATCGCATCTTTTTCCATCGGATCGAAGGCATGAAGAATTGCTTGCTCGATTGGATTGGTTGCGAATGTCGACAAGTCGATCTCGGGACTTTCGGGAGCGGGAGGTACAATGCCGGTTGTATTGATATCGATGTGGAAGAAGTTTGCAATGGCTTCTACTCCCATGCGGGTTGCTTTTGATTTTCCATCGTAAGAGTAACCGGCAATGTGTGGTGTTGCAATAGCACACTCTTTTAAAAGCTCGGGATTGATTTCGGGCTCTTTCTCCCAACAATCAAGTACATAATCGGAAATAAGTCCGTTTTGCTTGGCTTCGAGTAATGCGGTGTTGTCAATAACCGGGCCACGGCAAGCATTGATAATTAGAGGTTTCTTTTTGAGTTTGTGAAAGAAGTTTGCATCTGCAAGATGTAGCGTTTTGTCTTCTCCTTCTTTGTATAATGGTACGTGAAATGTGATCACATCACATTCAGAAGCAATGGTGTCTAGTGATACAAAAGAGGAGTTTTCTTTTTCTGCTCTTGCACGCGGTGGGTCATTGAGCAAGGTTTTAATACCAAGAGCATTGCATACATTCAAAACAGCTTTACCTGTGTTGCCAACTCCTACAATCCCAACTGTTTTGTCTTTGAAGTCGTAACCTTTGTATTGTGTAAGCGCTGCGATGACTCCTGCAAAATATTCGCCAACCGAACCGGCATTGCATCCGGGTGCATTTTGCCATTGTATCCCGTGTTCTTGGCAATATTTTGTGTCGATGTGATCATAACCAATGGTACATGTAGAGATAAATCGTACACTGCTGTTGTTTAGTAATTCTTCGGTGCAGTGTATTGTGGTGCGTGTAAGTAATGCGTCGGCATCATGTACTACTTCTGGAGTAATCTCTTTGGCCGGAAGAGCAATTAGGGTTGCCGATCCGGTAAATACACCTTCTAGAAAAGGTATTTTCTGATCTGCTACTATTTTCATGTGTTCTTTGTTTTATCAATTGATATTGAGCCTCAAATGTATGTATTAATTTTATTGCTTTCCGTATATACAGAAAGTTTTGCTACATTTGTCTTTTACTTATCTCAAAACCCAGTTTATATGAAGTTTTCTGAATTAGCATACCCTATATTTGAGCGTGCTACCTCTGATTATCACATTACGGATAATGTAGACGCTCCCATGAACAATCCGTTCGAATTTAAAAGTATCGAATATTATTTGTATTTGAAAAACTGGATTGATGCTGTACAATGGCACTTTGAGGATATTATTCGTGACCCGAATATTGATCCGGTTGATGCATTGGTACTCAAGAGAAGAATCGATAAAAGTAACCAAGATCGTACAGATCTAGTAGAATTGATCGATAGTTACTTCCTTGATCAATATAAAGATGTTGTTGTAAGTGAAGATGCAACGATCAATACAGAGAGTCCGGCTTGGGCTGTAGACCGTTTGTCTATTCTTGTATTGAAGATTTATCACATGCAACAAGAGGTGGGTCGTACAGATGTTGATGCAGATCATATCGCGGCTTGTCAAAAGAAACTAGACATTCTATTGGAACAAAAGCAAGATTTAACTTCTGCTTTGGATCAATTATTGTCAGATATTGCAGCTGGGAAGAAATATATGAAGGTATATAAGCAAATGAAGATGTATAATGATCCTTCATTAAACCCAGTTCTTTACGGAAACAAATAAGTTTACATGGCTACATATTTAGTGGTTCGTTTTTCGGCAATCGGGGATGTTGCGATGACTATTCCTGTTATTTATTCTGCTGCAAAACAAAATCCGGACGATCGTTTCATTGTATTGACGAGTCCGTTTTTAACCAATTTATTTCAGCAACAACCATCTAATGTAGAAGTACATGGTATAGATATAAAAGGCGATCAGCGATGTCTGATTCGCCTTAACTTATATATATATAAATGGATGAAGCAAGCGGATGCTGTTCTTGATTTGCATGACGTAATTCGTACCAAAGCCATTCGCTTTGTTGCGAAGATGTTGGGCAAACCTGTTTATACAATCGATAAAGGCCGAGAAGCTCGAAAAGCTTTGACCCGAAAAGAGAATAAAGAGAAAAAGCAATTGACTCCTGTTTTCGATCGATACGAAAAGGTATTTAAAGATGCATCTCTTCGATATTCACGAAGCTTTAATTCTTTATTTGCAGATCAAACCCCGGATATCCAACCTATAACTTCTGTCTTTGGGAATAAAGAAGAGAAGTGGATTGGTATTGCTCCCTTTGCTAAACATGAGGGGAAAATTTACCCGTTAGATAAGATGGAGTCGCTGATAGAAAAACTGTCGAAGAAGGAGGGTGTACGCTTGTTCTTATTCGGAGGTGGTGGTTCCGAAAAAGAAACGATGGATGCTTGGAGTGCTGCTTACTCAAATGTGGAAGTCGTAGGTGGAAAGTTGAAACTAAACACCGAGTTGGTTTTAATTTCTATGCTCGATGTTATGATCTCGATGGATTCTGCCAATATGCACTTTGCCTCTTTGGTGGGTACACCTGTTGTTTCAATTTGGGGACAAACACATCCGTATGCCGGCTTTTACGGATGGAAACAAGATCCGACAAATGCAGTGCAAGTAGATCTGGCTTGTCGCCCTTGCTCAATCTTTGGCAATAAACCTTGCTATCGTAACGACTGGGCTTGCATGCAACAGATAACAAATGAGATGATTCTAGATCGACTAGAGATATTTTTATCTTGAACTTAAATTATCGCGGGATTGTAAGTAGAGATCAAGTCTTTTATACACGAATATGAATATGTGCCAATCTAAATTTGAAATTGAGGTAAATCGTAAATTTGCAAACTTAACAGCGTTCGTCAAAGATTTACCAAATCTGTTTTCAGATCAGGGTAATACAATATATACTGGTCGTAATGTGTTGAAAACATATGAAGTAGAAGGTGTTAATCTTGTAGTGAAAAGCTTTAAGGTGCCTATCTTTATTAATAAAATAGCCTATTCGTATTTTCGTGATTCAAAGGCAAAAAGATCTTATCTACATGCTTGCGAATTGATCAAACGAGGAATAGATACACCGGCTCCGGTAGCTTTTATTAATGAGTTTAAGTGTGGATTACTATATAGCAGCTATTATATCTGCATATTTGAAAATGAGGCACAAACCATTGCACCATACGTGTTTGGCGAGATTGAAGATGACTCTGTTTTAAAAGACTTGGCTTTTTATATTGCAAAGCTGCATAGATTGGGTGTTTATCATTTAGATTTATCTCCAGGTAATATCTTGTATAGGCAGCAAGATGGAAAGAATATCTTCTCGATAATTGATATTAATCGTCTTCGATTTGAATCTGTAGATAAAGCAAGTGGCTTGCTAAATTTTGCTCGTATTGCGAAGTCTCTAGCAGTTTCAACGTCTTTAGCACGCTATTATGCAGAGGCTATGGGATATGATCAAGATGAAGCAGTACGAACCATAAATGCAGTGAGTGATAAGTTTTTTAAAACAAAGACCTTCTCTTTTGCACGAAAAGAAGTGAAGCGAAAATATGGCTTATTCTATTCCTTATTTGGTCCTGTGCAATTATTTAAACTAACTCATACACTAAGAATCTTATTACCAAAAGGTAAGTTTAAGAATCAACTTTTTAGAAAAGAAAAAGAGTTATACGTAAACTACATCCAATTCTCAGATTTGAGAAAGGTGTGGCAGAGAGAGTATGAGTAAATCAGATATATCTAATGCATCTGAGTAACTAGAAACATTAGATATATTTTTTGTTGATCGTCAAAACTATTTTGTAGGATTGTCTTTCTTTGCT
>DLYT01000094.1:0-6935 GCA_003447595.1 Porphyromonadaceae bacterium | reverse complement strand
GATTGTCTTTCTTTGCTTTAGAAGACCATGTTGTTGCATGTTTGCAACTCGATATGTAGTACGTTTCTTCTTCATTTAGATTGGAAGAATCAACATACCAAGGTAAATGCTTTAGTTGATAAGGATAACCAATTCTATAGACTTCGACAAAACGGCTTCTTGAAAGACTCATTTTTGGTTTATACAATGCAAAAGTTGTATCGACAGGAGCACGATATAGATTTTCTTCTTTATCGTATTGCGAGTAATATGCGGATTCCATATTTAGAACCTTTTGTTTATGTGCGAAAGAATCTGGAATATCGTTTATGCAGATACTAAGTCCTATTTTACGTGTAAATTTCTTAGCTTTTAGTTTCTTCCATAAAACATCTATTATATCACAGGGGCAATCTTCATGCAAAACAACATCCGAGTCTGTATAGATGAAGTAATCTTTACACAACTCTTTGTTCAGTTTTGATTTCCAAAGAGCCTTAAACCCTAAGTTCTTTTTTAGATGGAATACTTTGTATTTGCAAGTTTCATAATATTCTAGAAGAGGTGGATAGTCTGAATTGTTATCTATTATATAAATATTTGAATATCCTCTAGTCTCAAGCGATTCAATTAATCTTATTAATGTTGTGACTCTATTGTAGTTGTTTATAATGATAGGAATTTGAATGGCACTCTTTATCCTTGATTGATAAAAGTTGCTGGAAATATAGTGATACAAGGTAGAAATATACGCTCGTATTTTTTTCTCAATGTTTTTCATTAGTTCTGCTTGATTATGTTTTTCCAGAATTTATTCATTCTTTTCTTGGTCCATGCATGACATCCAAAAGGGAGTTCATAGTTGTTTATTTTGTAACAATATGCAGGGTTCTTATCAAATGAGAATTTAAGTGATTCGAGATATTCTGGATATTTAAAACTTATTTTATTGGGGTCTGAAGGAATTGTTGCCCAGAAAACATCTTCATTGTATAAATGAGATTGTCTTTGAGATAGAAAATGATTGATTTCTTCTGAATATAGTTGTGTAGCAGATATGTGACTTGCAACTTTTCTTAAAGATAAACCACCGTTTCCAACTTTATTAAATAACTCCTGTCTATTTGGTTTGCAAATAGCATTTGTAAATTTCATCCACAAATTAATAGGAAATACATCATAAATAGGTCTCTTTAACCAGGGAGCACCAATGTAATCATAGTCTTTAGAACACCAATAAAGTAACTCGTTGCGAAATACATACGCATCAAGTTGGTAGATTAGAATATAGTCAGAGTCAATAAACCTTTCATAAAAAGTTGAAGAGAGCATCAATTTATTATATCCCGGAATCCCTTTAAAAAATGAATCGTCGAATGATTCGAAGTGAATCAGGGGATATTTATTTTTAAGAGAAGATAAATCTAATGTTTCTGGTTTTATTACAGTAATAGGAAAATCAGATAAAGTAGAATAGGCTTTCTCAAAAGATGTAACTTCATTAGCATCTAAAGATGTTTTGTATATGGGAATAATGACTTTTATATTCATATATAGCTAACTTGTAATGTATTTTATAATACAAATTTACAAATTAGCTTAGATAAATGATTATGTACAATCTCAATTCTTGCAGATTCGATTTATTGAACTCATCGTTTGATATATGTTCTCTAATTTTGAAATAATATTTTCAGGTTCGAACTGTTTCACATATTGAAATCCATTTTGAATCATACTCTCTCTAAGAGTTGGATTTTCAGAAATTCTATCAATTAGAGCAGATAGTTCTTTATCGTTAAGCGGATCAACGTATAAAGAATCTGGTCCTCCGGCTTCTTCCAAGCAAGACCCTGTTGCGGCAATAACTGGTATGCCACTATAAAGGGCTTCTATTATTGGGATTCCAAAACCTTCGAAAAATGATGGATAAACAAAGATGTTTGCCATTTGATAAATAGCTGGTAGATCGGTAAAAGGTACATCGTGCAAGAATGTTACTTGATCTTCGAGACCATTCGTGTGAATGTATTTTTTTACTTGTTCTAAATAAGGTGTTGGTTTACCTATCGCAACTAAATGATGTTTCTGTTTTGTATTCTTTAGTGCTTTTACAGCGAGCAATAGATTTTTTCTAGACTCAATGGTTCCCACTGATAAGATGAATTTATCCGGTAAATTATATTTATATCGAATTGTTTCTTTAAAAGAGTCGGGAACGATCTTTTTAAAGCTAGCATCACAGCCTTGATAAACAACCGAAATTTTATTTTCGTCTATATTATAGTATTTGACAATGTCTTTCTTTGTCATTTCACTTACAGCAATAATATGATCGGCTTTTTGACACGCTTTTTTGAATTTGAAATTATAAATCATGCGGTCGATAGGCTTGTAATATTCAGGATATCTGATAAATATTAGATCATGAATTGTAACAATTGATTTAATCTTATTCTTTTTCAATCCAAAAGGGATTTCATTGCTCAAACCGTGATAGATATCCATTGGTTCTTTATTTAGAGCAAATGTAACACCATAAGATCTCCATATAGATTTCATGCCTATTTTATTCCAAAAACCATTGGGATACTTGAATACAATGCTTTCATGTTTGCTGACTTTAGAACGTAGATCCGATTTCCCTAGCGAGGGAGTATACAGAAGATATTCATTTTCTGGATTGTACTTTGCTAAAGTATTTAATATAAAACGGCTATAATTACCAAGTCCGGTTCTATTGTGTGTAGCACGTTTAGCATCAAAAGCAATTCTCATAGATTATGGCTGTTATGATTTGACGTTTAAATAAAGATGTTTTGGTTCTGGTTTTCGCTGCAAAGTTAGGTCGATTTTTTAAGGATAGTTTTTGTCCTCAGATCTTTTATGATTCGTTTGAATAAATACTTGATATGACTAGATTTATTTGAAAACATTATCTTTGTTTGAAAGAAAATGTTTTGATGATGGTGAGAACTTTACATGGAAATTTTAAGCCCGATATTTCGATAATTATGCCTGTATATAATACATCGAAATTTCTTCATAGATCAATAGAATCTGTTTTACATCAAACATTTACAAACTTTGAGCTAATCGTGGTGAATGATGGAAGTACAGATGATTCTTTAGAAATCTTACAACAATATGCTTCATCAGACTCTCGTGTTAGAATTCTTTCAAAGAACAATGAAGGAGTTATGCTTGCAAGGAAGTCTGGACTCGAATTAGCTGTTTCTGAATACATCTACTATTTAGATTCAGATGATTATTTAGAAATTGAGTTCTTGGAATTAGTCTATCATAAAATGAAAGAGAGTAATGCTGATGTGGCATTATTCAATTTTAAAGAGGAATACACAGACAAAGCGATCGATTCTATTCAATATCATAAAACTGAATTTACGAATGTCGAGTTTTTAGAATTAATTTTATCTGATCGTGGGTATGTTGCTGTTTGGACGTATATGCATAAACGTACACTATACCATGATATTAGATATCAGTCGGGATTGAGTATAGGAGAAGATGCCTATCTTACAGTACAATTAATATATAATGCAGATAAGATTATTTACATAGATACCAAGCCTTTGCTTCATTATGTTATTCATGATTGTTCCGTGTTTCATAGTCCGCTAAATTCAGATAAAGCAAATGCTATTTTACAGTATCCAAAACTGATTTCAGTATTTTTAGAATCAAAACCAGAGTATATTCAATTGCGCGAAGCTCTTGCTTGTCTCGAAATATCAGCCAATATTCTTCTATTTAAGAGAGCTTGGTTTAAAAATGCAAAGCAGCGATGTCGACATATTAATTCGATTATTCAAGAATTCCCTCAATTAAAGAAATATCCGACATATCGGAGTTATCGTAAATTGATTAAATTGTTATTGATTAACCGCTTTATTGCCCTTGTTTTTGTTTCTTATTACAGGAAAAAAGGTAAAATATTTTGATATGATACGAAGAAAAGTTGTTTTTATACATGAATCGATTCCTTTTGGTGGAGGAGAACAGGTTACCATAAATATTGCACCTTATTTAAGTGATAGAGGTTTTGATATTTATGTATTAGCTTGTCATATCAAGAACTATAATTTGAAAAACATCAATCTAGTTCAATTACCGAATCGAACAAAATCAGATACATCGGATAATCTAGACTTTATCATTGACTTTGTTCGTGATAATGATGTCGCTATTTTAATATTACCGGGAGTTTATTTTAAAGATCTGGTGAAGATAAAACGTACAACCAATGTAAAAGTCATATTTGCTTTACATAGTATCCCATTGTGGGAAGCAACGAATAAATATATTCTAGCAAAAGCACGAGCAAGTAGGTCTTTCTTCAAACGTTTAGATTGGATTTTAATTCAGAAGATTAAATATGAAGTGCTTAACTTGCATGTAAAAAAAACGATAAGACAGTATCAAGAAGTCTATAAGTTATGCGATGCATATCTTACTTTGACTGGTCAATATAAAGAAATGCTGGGGAAATATTTGTATTTGAATTGTGGAGATAGAACCAAAATATCCGTGATGCCTAATTCGATCGAACTACCTCAAGAGGTAGATCTCGAACACAAGCAAAAGGAAATTATCTACGTAGGTCGTTTGAGTTATGCAGATAAGCGGGTAGATCGACTACTTCTGGTTTGGAAGCATATTTATAGAATCTTTCCTGACTGGACTTTGCGTATTATAGGTAGCGGACCTGAAGAGGAGCGGTTAAAGTTGTTTGTGAAAGAGAATAATCTAGAGAATATTATTTTTGAAGGGTATCAGAAGGATGTTGTGCAATATTATAAGTCTGCATCCATACTTTGCCTCACTTCTACTTTTGAAGGATGGCCTTTGTCTTTAGCAGAAGCACAATCTTATGGAGTTATACCTATTGCTTTTGACTGCTCATCTGGAGTTCATGATATTTTGTCGCCTAATGGCGTAAACGGCATGTTGGTCAAACCTTTTGATTTGGAGCAATTTGAAAAGGATTTGTGTCTGCTACTGAGCAATGCTACATTAAGAGCAGAAATGTCTCGGGCCGTTATTGAAAAATCGAAAACTTACAGCCCTGACATTGTTGGTGCATTATGGATACAATTATTTAAATCACTTCTTGAGAGCTAACGATTGATAGATTTCACAATACTGTTTGGCAGCATTTTCCCAAGAGAATGAATGTGCATAATCAATTAATTCGTTAATGTTGCGTTGTTTAAAATGGGCTAATCCATTTGTAAACTCGGTTCTCATCTTCTCCGGATTAAAATTATAATCAAAGTAATAGCAATAATCCTTTCCAATCTCTGGCAAGGATGTGTGTTTTGAAATAAAAGTAGGTTTTCCATAATGCAGGGCTTCTATCACAGGAAGTCCAAACCCTTCTGCTATTGAAGGGAAAACAAATGCTAAGCAATTACGATAATACCAATCTTTATCTGATTCATTTATTGGTCCAATGATCTTAACGCGATTTTCAACTCCGTATTTTTTTGCCTCTTCTTTGATTACCTCTTGATAGGATGATTTGTTTCCGGCTATTATTAGAGTAAGATTGTTGTTCAACAATAGCGTTGGAAGTACGTGGAAGTTCTTTTTAGGTAAAACGGTTCCAATTGAAAAAATAAAATCACCTTTCGGAAGATAAGAAGGTTGTTCTATTGTAGGTCCTTCATAAAAAGAGCATCCATTATAAATGACATCAAAAGGCTTATTAGCAATATTCAGATGTTTCAATACATCTTCCTTTGCAAACTGAGAAATGGCAACGAGGTGTGCAGCTTTATCTATATTTCGTTGTACTTTCTTTTTCAGCTTAATAGCCTTCTCTTCTGACTTCTCATACAAAAAGTTTAAATCGTGTATTGTTAGAACGATCTTTTTATTTCTTGGAAAGAATTTTCCAAGTTGAAAGGTTGCATGAAATACATCGGTATTTTTATTCGTAAAGAAAAAAAGTTTATCGATTAAGGTTATGATTCGGAAAGTATAACTCGGCAAATACTTCAAACATTTTTTTGTTATCAGATATTGGGTCTCAATAGTATACTCCATTTTTACCTTTTCAATGGCATTTGCGAGTTGTGTGCAAAAAGAAAAAAGTCCAGTATTTGGATATTTTACTTTTTCACAATCAATAAGGACATTCGTATGCTTCTTTGCCTTCATTTTCTAGACGATGATTTATTCTAAAGTACTTTATTTGCGACCAAAGTCGGCCGGTATTTCGCCCCAAACAGACGTTTCCCATTTTAGGATTTGATTGGTATATGTGTTGCTATTCAGCCATTTTTCGGCTCTTTCAATTAATTCGAAAATGGGAGCATTAATAGGCGTCTTTTCCAATTTTGTTTTGCACTTTTTATTTCTTACCCATAAGATTGCATTACGACTATCGGAATAGACCGGTAAATTGCTTTTGTTTTGTTTCAAAAAAGCAAGTCCATGTACTAATGCTAAAAACTCTCCAATGTTATTTGTTCCTTGATCCATCGGACCAAGGTGAAACAACTCTTTTCCTGTTGCAACATAGACACCTCGGTATTCCATTTTTCCTGGATTTCCACTGCAGGCAGCATCAACAGCAAGACTTTCTTTTATTGGGTTTCCGAAAGTAGATTGACTTTCAAATTTAAATGAACTTCTGTTTTGTCTATTTAGATAGTGATCTGGTCCTTGAGCGTATGCTTCAAGAGCCGCTTCTTCACTTTCAAAAGATTTATAACGTGCTCCGTCTTGCCCGTCTACTTGTCTTTTACACTCAGCCCAATTGTCGTAAACTCCGGGGTTAAGTCCTTTCCAAACAACATAATACTTTTGCTTTGCCATTGAATCTTTTATCTTGCATTCATTTTTACAAAGATAATTGATTGATCTTAGAATAATGCTTTTTGGGGAGTTTCCATATAATCTTCTATGTATTGTAATTGATCGATTGTGAT
>DLYT01000126.1:18889-20676 GCA_003447595.1 Porphyromonadaceae bacterium | reverse complement strand
GATCGGTTACTTGATGGCTGAAGATGGTTATAGTGATATGGTTCTGACAAAGAGATTTGTTGATGAATTAAATAGCGACCCGAACGATGTTCGTATTGGTGTAACATTGGCAGCGGTGAAACCAGCGAATATCAAGCTTTACGGAACTAATCGTGTTTATTTGAATAAATTCCCTGGAAGAAGTGGAGATGTTCGTGTAAACAATATTCCGGCTCTTCGTATCTCTGAGATCTATTTGAATGCTGCGGAAGCTGCGTTTAAATTAGGAGATAATGCAACAGCGGTAGAATACTTGAATCCGATCGTATTGCGTGCTAATCCGAAAGCAACTCCGGTTGCAGCAGGTGAAGTTACATTGGAGCGTATTTTGCTTGAGCGTTCAAAAGAGTTGGTTGGTGAAGGTCACCGTTTCTTTGATGCAATGCGTAACAATCAAACAGTAGTGCGTTATACTTCTGCAGCTGACCAAGGATGGCAGTTGAACCTAACAGAGGCATCAAGAAAGTTCGATAATACATACTTTAGAACGATCCTTCCAATACCTGTGAAAGAGATCGATTCAAACCATGTGATTGCCGAGCAGCAAAACCCTGGTTACTAATCAAATACCATAATATGTTTGCAAGGAGTTCCGCTTAGCGGGGCTCCTTTTTTTTGTTTATATACTAGGTGAATATTATAAAATACAATATTTGCTTATTGTTGTGTATAAATATACATGAATATTTTTGCAAGAAATATTCAATAAGTTTGCATGACGCGACATTTTTGTTGCAAAAAGTCTATTTTTGCATTGCATTATAATAAATTGATCGTATATTTGTGTTGTACAACAGTTATAGACAATGTTTCTACTGCTGTTTTATGTGTATAAAAATACAATGTAGTGAATTTGATATATCTGTTATGCAGATTTCAGATGTATAATTAATCGCCAATTTTAAATAAACACTTAATAAATCCAATGAATCTATGAAGAAGTTGACCTTTGTGTTAATTTGCTTAATGCTGAGTGTTGGTTTAGCTTTTGCTCAAACTACGAAAGTAGCCGGAGTGGTTACCTCTTCGGAAGATGGATATCCGGTAATCGGAGCGTCTGTAGTTGCAAAAGGTACTACTCAGGGTACAGTGACAGACATCGACGGTAAATTTACGATCGACGTTCCTTCTAGCGTAAAAACGCTAATCTTCTCTTATGTCGGAATGAATACAAAAGAAGTTCCGGTAAAATCAGTGATGAATGTTGTACTTGATCCTGCAAGCCTAGACCTGGAAGAGGTTGTGGTAACAGGATACGGAGTTACTAAAAAAGCTGCCTTTACGGGTTCTGCTCAGACGTTGAAAAGCGAAGAGTTAGTAGCTAAAACCGATGCCAACTTTATGAAGTCTCTTCAAGGTTCGGTAGCAGGTTTGCAAATGAACAACCGTGGTGGACAGCCTGGTGCATATGCTTCTGTCAATATCCGTGGTATCGGATCTGTAAACTCAGGAACAGAGCCTCTTTATGTAATCGACGGAATGCCATACTTCTCAGACAAAGTAGGTATGAACTCGGGTGTAGGTAGTGGTCAGCAAGCTTCTTCTCCATTGGCAAGTATCAATCCTGCCGATATCGAAAGCATCAACGTACTTAAAGACGCAACGGCAACATCTATCTATGGTGCACGTGCTGCGAATGGTGTAATCGTAATTACTACAAAGAAAGGTAAAGAAGGAAAACCTCAAGTAAATCTTACTGCGAAAGCAGGGGTTTCGAAAGTTTTCAATCTTGATCATAACTATAGAAC
>DLYT01000126.1:0-18562 GCA_003447595.1 Porphyromonadaceae bacterium | reverse complement strand
AAGAAGTATTGCGTACCGGATTTACACAAGAGTACAACGTAGACGTACAAGGCGGTAAAGAAGGATTGAAATACTTCGTGAGCGCAGGATACTTCGACAACGAAGGGGTATTGATCGGTACAGGAATGGATCGTTACTCGGGTCGTCTAAACTTAGAGCAAACTGGCAAAGTAGTTTCTTTCGGGGTACAAGCTTCGGGATCTATCGCAAACATCAACAATGCACCATCAGAAAGTCAGTATGTAAACCCTATCGTTGCGGTTTATGACCTTCGTCCTTGGGAGCAAGTATACAATGAAGACGGATCATACAACTTGGATGCTTATTACAATCCGGTTGCAATCAACGACTCGGATAAAGGGGATATCCGCAAACAAAAACAAACTGTTGCAATCATCAACCCTTGGGCAACTGTGAAGTTCGCAAAAGACTTTACATTCAAAACGTCACTTGGTTTGAACTGGTTCAACCTAAACGAATTCAACCTTTGGTCGATGATGAACCCACAGGGTGCAGAGATGAATCGCCAAGGTATTCAAAACAAAGAAGACTTCTTCACTTGGACATTTACAAATACATTAAACTGGGTAAAAACAGTAGGAAGCAACAACTTCAATGTATTGTTGGGTCAGGAAGCTCAAAAGCAAACACGCAACAGATCATACCTAGCCGCAAACAACTATCCGGCAAATGCAGGTCCTGAAATTGGTAACGCATCTACTCCGGTATCGGCAGGTACTTACAAATACGAAAGCTCATTGGCTTCTTATTTCACAAACTTGCAATACGATTATGCAGGTAAATACTATCTATCGGGAAGTGTACGTGTAGACGGAACTTCACGTGTGGGTGATAACAACCGTTGGGGTACTTTCTACTCTGTAGGTGGTAAATATAGAATCAGCGGCGAAGAGTTTATGGAATCAACTTCAGACTGGTTGACAAACTTGGCTGTTCGTACGAGCTACGGTACAGTAGGTAACCAAGACATCGGTTGGTACGAAGCACGTCAACTTTACGGATTCGGTTACGACTACAAAGGCAACCCGGGTGCGGTTCCTACTCAAATAGGTAACCCTGACTTGAAATGGGAGAAATCAGCTAAGTTCAACGTTGGTTTGGATATGATGTTCTTCAACCGTCTATCTCTAGATGTTGAATTCTACGATTCACGTACCAAAGATATGATCTTCTACGTTCCACTATCACTAACAGGTGGTATCGCAACCATGCCGATGAACGTAGGTGAAATGAAGAATACAGGTATCGAGGCGTTGATCAACGCAACCCTTATTCAAACAAAAGATTGGAACTGGACAATGAAGCTTAACTTGTCTCACAACAAAAATGAGATCGTGAAGCTAAGTACAGAAAAACCAATTGAAGGTACAACTACAATCCGTAAAGCAGGCGAAGCATACAACACTTTCTATATGAAAGAATATGCAGGTGTAGACCCTACAAACGGTAAAGCAATGTGGTACAAAGGTACTGAAGGTAAAGAAACAACTTACAATTACAACGAAGCGGGTCAACGCATCGTAGGTAAAGCCGATCCTAAATTGTTTGGTGGTGTAGGTACAAGCGTTTCTTACAAAGGTTTTGATTTGAACCTTGACTTCTCGTACAAGATTGGTGGAAATGTATACAACTCAGGTTTCATCTATGACATGCAAGTAGGTCACTACAAATATGGTCCGGTATCAAACTATGTATACGAAAATGCTTGGACTCCTGAGAATCCTTATACAGATGTTCCTGCTTTTGTATTTGGTGATCGCTCGCAAGCAAACGAACACTCTTCACGTTTCTTGATGGATGGTTCATACCTTCGTCTTAAAACAATCATGCTAGGATATACATTGCCACGTGCAATTGCATCTAAAGCGAAAATGAGTAACGTTCGTTTCTATGTAAGTGCAGACAACTTGTTTACGGTTGCGGCAAAAGATTACATCGGATTCGACCCTGAAACAGATGCTACAGGTATTCAATCTTGGTCGTACCCTGTTCCTACAAACGTAATGTTTGGTGTAAACATTGGCTTTTAATCTGCTATAAAATATAATCCGGTGAAGTCGAAAGTCTTTGCCGGGTTTCATTACAACTCTTGCAAAACGATAACAACATGAAAAAATATATTGGATATTCAATCTTAGCTTTGGCTCTGTCGGCAGGCTTTACTTCATGTGGAAGCGATTTTCTCGACAACGATCCGCATCAGCAAGTAGACACCGACAAGGCGATTACGTCAGCGGCAGAACTAGCATCGGCTCTTAACGGTATTTACTACCAAATGGGTAGAAGCCAGTTTGTAGGTCGTAACTTGATCGCAACCGGAGATGTTGCTTCAGACAACTCGAATCACAGCGGAAAGACTTCGCACTTTTATAATATCTTCAATTTCGCGATCAACGAAAACAACGCATATCTTTCGGATATGTGGGAAACAGGTTACAAGATCGTAGACTTCAGTACACGCGCAATCTTGGCCGGAAACAAGATCTTGAACGGAGAGTTCGGTCCGGTTTCTGAGGCTGATAAAGCAGAAGTATATTCTCAATTGGGACAAGCATACGGCTTGAAAGCGTATGCAACCTTTATGATGGCAAACGTATATGCGCTTCCTTACAACAGTGCAAACGCAAGTACTAAAGGAATGGTGTTGGTAAATGAGCCAATCAAACCTTTCGAGAAAGTAAGCCGTGCTTCTCTTCAAGAGACTTACGACTTTGTTCTTGACAACATCACAAAAGCTCGCGAATGTTATGCACAAAATGATGTAGAGTCTCCAAATGGCTATTACATGTCGAGTGCAGCGATTGAAGCGTTGGCGGCACGTGTAAACTTATACATGGCAAACTACGACCAAGCAGCTTCGGCAGCACAAAAGTCAATCGATCTTAAAGAAGGTGCTTTGATTTACGATGCAGCTAAATACGCGGCTTTGTTTGAAGCAACAGACATCAACAGCGAAGATATCTTTGTAGTTGGTAAAGCTGCGAACGATAACTTGAGTGCAAACTCATTGAATACGCTTTGGTCTAACTACGGTGTTAGCTATTCGGCGGAACTTAACAAGCTTTACTTCTCAGATTCAGTAATGGTAGATGATAAGAAAGAGTTGTTAGAAGACATTCGTCTTCCGCTGGTAAAAACAACCGGAGGTAAATACAAAGGTTTGCCAAACAATGCTGCGGTATCAAATATCCCGGTATTCCGTTTACCTGAAATGTATTTGATCCTTGCGGAAGCGAAACTTGCAAAAGGCGATATCGCCGGTGCTCAAGAAGCATTGCTTGTGGTTGCGAAACGTAATCCTGCTATCGAAGAGGTGAGCGATCTTCCTGCAACAAAAGACGAATTGCTTACTTTCATCATCGAAGAGCGTCGTCGTGAGTTGTACCAAGAAGGACACCGTTTGTTCGACGCGCGTCGCCTTGGTTTGGATATGAAAGTTACAAACGGTACTCAGTTGCTAGATGCAGAGAAGTTTGTATTCCCGATTCCAAACAAAGAGATCAACAGTGGTATGGGCGTAGAGCAAAACGAAGGCTGGAGCCAAAACTTACCAACAGAACTCTGATATAACATAGCAACATTTAGATAAACCACACACACACTTGACAGAGGCCTCTTTTCGAAGAGGTCTCTGTTTTTTTTGTATGTATTGTGATAGAAATATACACGAAGCCGGTTGCGCGCGACCTTGTCGAATACTTCAAATCTGTTCCGGAAGGCGTTTTCGGGGGTGTTTTATCGCACAGATGCGCTGTTTTTGCTGTTTTTTGACGTTCAGAAAAAGCTGTTTTTATCGGGTGGAAGTAGCGTTATTTCCTCTTTTTCCCTTATTTCAAGTAAAAAGCACGTTAGGTTTTGAATAAAAGCTAGTAAGGTTTGCGCAAAAAGGCTATTTACTTCTTTTTGAAAGCTTATTTGGTTCTCGAAGAGACGAAATAACGTTTCTACGAAGCGCGTTTACTTTCTTCATGAAGAGTAGAAATAGTCTTCGTGGAGAATGTTTTTACTCTTCGTGGAGAATGAAAATAGTTTTCATGGAGAACGAAACGCATCATTGCGAATACTTTTTGCGGTTGTTTTGATTACGTGTGGTTGTAGGTGGCTTATGGTGCGGCAGAATGGGGTAAAGCTACTCAGCGGGAGTTGAAGTTTTTCAGAATGCTATGCTTTGTGCTCGGATGGTTTCTTTTTGAAAGGTGTTTTCGATTGGCTTTATAAACAACTGCATGCGTGTGTAATCTAAGGCTTGTATCGGGTTGAAATATGTAAGCGGGGGAATTGTTCGGTTTTTGTGTGAACTAGCGAAATTGGGCTTGTTTTACCTGTTTTATGGCAATTCTTCACCGGATGCTAATGGAATGGGGTTGAAAACGTTTTTTACATTAAGCGGAAAGGTAGCGTGCTCGCTAAAGAAGATCGGATAGGTATAAAAAAAAGCGAAGCAAAAGCCTCTCGGCTTTCACTTCGCGAATTATCTATAGTTCAATTAAAATACTTGATTAGATAATGTTTAGTTGCTTGAAGCACTTTTGGATTTTCTCCATAGCGTAATCAAGCTGTTCTTGTGTATGTGTTGCCATCAATGAGAAACGGATCAATGTATCATCCGGTGCTACTGCTGGCGAAACAACAGGGTTTACAAAGATTCCTTCGTCAAACAACATCTTTGTTACAAGGAATGTTTTGTCGTTGTCTCTAACATACAATGGGATAATCGGAGTAGATGTATGGCCGATCTCGCAACCCATGTTGCGGAATCCATCCAATGCATAATGTGTCAGTTTCCAAAGATTCTCGATACGCTCCGGTTCGCTTAGCATAATATCTAGAGCCGCGCTTGCTGCCGCTGTTGCCGCAGGTGTGTTGCTGGCGCTGAAGATATATGAACGCGAGTTGTGACGAAGGTAATTGATAACCGGTTCGTCTGCTGCAATGAATCCTCCGATAGAAGCAAACGATTTACTGAATGTACCCATGATAAGGTCTACATCGTTTGTTACACCGAAATGATCACATACACCACGACCGCAATTGCCTAGTACGCCAAAGCCGTGAGCTTCGTCTACCATTACGTTTGCATTGTATTTTTTTGCCAATTCAATAATTTCAGGAAGTTTTGCAACATCTCCTTCCATACTGAATACGCCGTCTACAACGATTAGTTTTACTTTATCGGCTTCGCATTTCTTCAATTGTTTTTCCAACGATTCCATATCGTTGTGTTTAAATTTCAGACGAGTCGAAAAAGATAGTCTTAAACCTTCGATAATCGATGCATGGTCAAGTTCGTCCCAAATGATGTAGTCTTCGCGTCCTGTAAGACATGAAACAACACCAAGATTAACTTGAAAACCTGTAGAATATACAATTGCATCGTCCTTACCTACAAACTGAGCAAGTTTCTTTTCCAGTTCGATATGAAGGTCTAGTGTTCCATTTAAAAATCTGGATCCGGCACAACCCGTTCCGTATTTCTTGGTTGCTTCGATTGCGGCCTCTTTAACTTTAGGGTGATTAGTCAGCCCTAGGTACGCATTCGAACCAAACATGAGGACCTTTTTGCCATTTATAATAACTTCAGTGTCCTGATCGCTCTCAATCTGTCTAAAGTAAGGGTAAATACCTGCGGCTTTAGCTTTTTGAGGGATGTCATACTTCGATAATTTCTCTTGTAAAAGTTTCATATTGTTGTAAAGAGAATGATATTACTGTTTTTTTGATTACAAACAACACTGCATCAAGGCAAATGGGTTTTTTATTGCCCGTAAGGCAGGCTGCAAAAGTAATAAAATATATATTGTGTAAGATGCTTTTACCCAAAAGTTTTGAGAAAAGATGTATTTTTGCGTCTGATTTAACGATATAAAGCCGTAAATATTAAGGTATGAAAGTACAGGTAGTCATTAACCCCATATCCGGAGTAGGTTCTAAACGAAAGATTCCTCAAATGATACAAGAGGTGTTTAGCAAAAGAAATGATGTGGATTTGGCGATAGATTTTACCGAGTATCCGGGGCATGCCAGTGAGCTAACGGCCAACGCGATTGATCAAGGTGCTGAAGTTGTGATTGCTGTTGGTGGCGACGGAACCATTAATGAAGTTGCTCGTGCGATGGTAAATACAAGTGCCACGCTGGGTATTATTCCTAAAGGATCGGGCAATGGTCTTGCTCGTTCGTTACATATTCCGATGGATGTGAAAGGTGCTTTGGATGTAATTGAGAAGGGCTTGGTTAAAGCCATCGATTGCTGCAAAGCCAATGACCATATTTTTTTCTGTACCTGCGGGGTAGGCTTTGACGCAACCGTAAGTCAGAAATTTGCCTCAAGCAAACGCAGGGGGTCGCTTACGTATATTATGAAAACGATCGAAGAGTATTTACGCTATAAGCCCGAGACGTATCAGTTGGTAATTGAAGATCAAACGATCGAAGAGAAAGCTTTCTTGATTGCTTGTGCCAATGCTTCGCAGTATGGCAACAATGCATACATCGCACCGCATGCCGATATGCAAGACGGAAAGCTCGATATTACGATCTTGTCTACATTTACGCCGCTCGATATTACTCCGCTTGCGTTGCAATTGTTTGCCAAGCAGATTGATAAAAACAGCAAGATCAAGACACTTCGTGCGGCCAATGCGCGTATTGTAAGAGAAAAACCGGGCGTAATTCATCTCGATGGCGAACCTTTTGAGATGGGTGAGGTGTTGGATATTTCAACAATGCCGGGTGCAATCAATGTGTTTACTGCGAATTATACACCTTTTGCCGAAGAGGTGCAAAACTTCTTTTACGAGGTATCTCGCTTTTTTGATCATCAGATCAATCACATTTTAAGATAAAAAGCTTTGGTAAGACGGATGTAATCGTCAGAGTACTGATGTCTTGCCAGCTCTATAACCAATGTGTCGGTTTGCGTTGTACACGCACTAGGCTGAAGTTCGATCAGAATACGCTTGGATGCAGCCTCCGGTTTTGGTAATACATGCGTAAGGCGTGATATGAAAAGATTGCTTTCGCGGGCAGCAAGTTCGACACTACTTAAGGCTTCTGTAGGCAACACCAACGAAAGTTTGCCGTTGTCTTTTAATAGCGTAGCTGCCAGATTGATCAATGTTGCGATAGGGAGTGTGTCATCGTGTCGTGCAGTAGAGCGTTTGCTACAGTCGCACTTTAGTGCATTGACAAAGTAAGGAGGATTGGATACAATGTGATCGTATTGTTTCTTTTCTCCTACATTTGAAGAGAAATCCACAAAGTCCTGATGGATGGTTTTGATCCGTTCGGCAAACGAAGAAGCTACAAAGTTTTCATTGGCTTGTGTTGCCGCATGTTGATCTATTTCAAGTGCATCTATTTGAGCCTTACTGCGTTGAGCGCACATGAGTGCTATTAATCCCGAGCCGGTACCGATATCAAGTATCCTTGAAGCGTGCTCTACATCACACCACGCCCCCAGTAATACACCGTCGGTTCCTACTTTCATTGCGCACTTGTCGTGATGGATTGTAAATTGCTTGAATTTGAAAAAGGGATTAGGCATAAAGGGATTTATTGATTGAATACTACAAAAATAATCGAATTGGAAATAATTGCCTAACTTTGGCATGACTATTGTATCTATTTATATTATTATATAAACAGTGAAATTACTTACACTATGATATTACTTCAAGAAGATAATTACAATGATTTGGAAGATGCTTCTGCAATTATGCCAATCTTGACAGAATGCGAGAAGGATGATGACTTCAGCGAAGGTCTTGACGACCTTACTGAAGAGCTTCCTATATTGCCGTTGCGCAATATGGTATTGTTTCCGGGAGTTGCGATGCCTGTAGTAGTGGGTCGCACCAAGTCGATGAAGCTTGTAAAGGAAGCCTCTAAAAAGAATATGCATATCGGTGTTGTTTGCCAAAAAGAGGTGGAAACAAGCGACCCTGAAAGAAACGATTTGTTTGACATCGGTGTGGTTGCAGAGATCGTGCGCGTTTTGGAAATGCCGGATCAAACAACTACCATTATCCTACAAGGAAAGAAACGTTTCGAATTGAAAGAGCTTACTCAGCTTGATCCGTATTTGAAGGGACGTATCGAAATGTTGGATGATAAGGTGCCTACCAAAGCAGATCCTGAACTTGACGCATTGGTTGCAACCATCAAAGAAATGACAGTGAAGATGCTTTCGATGGCGAGTGAACCTCCTCGCGACATCATTTTCTCTATCAAGAACAACAACAATCCGATTTATTTGGTAAACTTCTCGTGCGCGAATGTTCCTAATACGGCTGCTGAAAAGCAAATGTTGCTTTTGGTTCCCGACTTGAAGAAAAGAGCATTCAAGTTGTTGGCGATTCTAAACAGAGAGTTGCAACTTCAAGAAATCAAAGCGGGTATTCAGATGAAGACGCGTGTAGATCTTGATCAGCAACAACGCGAGTATTTCTTGCAACAACAAATCAAAACAATCCAAGAAGAGCTTGGTGGAAATATCCAAGATCAGGAGTTTGCCGAGTTGAAGCAAAAGGCTCTGAAAAAGAAATGGCCTGAAAAAGTAGAAGAGGCGTTCGAGAAAGAATTGAAGAAGTTGGAGCGTTTGCATCCGCAATCACCAGATTTCTCGATTCAGTCGAACTATGTAAATACAATTGTAAACTTACCTTGGAACGAGCTAAGCAAGGATAATTTCAACTTAAAGCATGCGCAAAAAGTTCTAGACCGTGATCATTACGGACTGGAAAAGGTGAAAGAGCGTATTATCGAGCACCTTGCCGTGTTGAAGTTGAAAGGGGATATGAAGTCGCCGATTATTTGCTTGTATGGCCCTCCGGGAGTAGGTAAAACATCGTTGGGTAAGAGTGTGGCTGATGCACTTGGTCGCAAGTATGCTCGTATTTCGTTGGGTGGTTTGCACGACGAATCTGAAATACGCGGACACAGACGTACGTATATCGGTGCAATGCCGGGACGTATTATCCAAAACTTATTGAAGGTAAAGACTTCGAATCCTGTGTTTATCCTCGATGAGATCGATAAAGTTGGGAAAGACTTTAAAGGGGATCCGTCGGCAGCTTTGCTAGAGGTACTTGATCCGGAGCAAAATAATACATTCCACGACAACTACTTGGATATCGACTACGATTTGTCTAAAGTGTTGTTTATTGCGACAGCAAACAACATCAATACGATTTCGCAACCGTTGCTCGATCGTATGGAGTTGATTGATGTGAGTGGATATATCCTTGAAGAGAAAGTAGAGATTGCACGTCGTCACTTAGTACCTCGTCAGTTGTTAAATCACGGATTGGATAAGGATGCGATTTCTGTACCAAAGAAAACGCTTCAGATTATCGTTGAATCCTATACACGAGAATCTGGTGTACGTGAGTTGGATAAGAAGATTGCAAAATTGGTGCGCCGTGTTGCTAAGAAAGTAGCAATGGGAGAGGAGTATCCGAAAACGATCTTGCCAGAACATTTGCACGAACTATTGGGCCCGGTTGATTACTCAAGAGATAAATACGAAGGAAATGACTATGCCGGTGTTGTTACTGGTTTGGCTTGGACTTCGGTTGGTGGTGAGATCTTGTTTGTAGAAACAAGTTTGAGCAAGGGTAAAGGCGGACGTCTTACGCTTACCGGTAACTTGGGTGAGGTAATGAAGGAGTCGGCAATGCTTGCTCTTGAATATATCAAAGCTCATGCGCTGAAATTGGGAATCAACGAAGATGTGTTCGAAAACTGGAATGTTCACGTTCACGTTCCTGAAGGTGCGATTCCGAAAGATGGTCCATCGGCAGGTATTACAATGGTAACTTCAATGGTGTCTGCATTTACGCAACGTAAAGTGCGTAAGAACTTGGCAATGACAGGTGAGATTACATTGCGTGGTAAAGTGCTTCCTGTAGGAGGTATCAAGGAGAAGATTCTTGCTGCGAAACGTGCGGGTATCAAAGAGATTATTCTTTGTAAAGAGAATAAGAAGAACATTGATGAAATCAGTGAGATTTATTTGAAAGGACTTACTTTCCACTATGTGGAAGATATCAAGGATGTGCTTGCAATTGCATTGCTTGATGAAAAGGTGGAAGATCCGATTCAACTTGAAATAAAGCCTAAAGAAAAGGTGTCATAATAAAAAAGCCGTTCAGATATTCTGAACGGCTTTTTTTATGCTTTGTTGTTTATTACTCAGCAACTTCTTCTTCAGCAGCTTCTTCTGCTTCGAAGTCTGTCATGTTGGCATTCACAAGAATGTTGTACCAAGATAGAAGTTTCTTAATATCTGTAGGGTATACTCTTTCTCTGTCGAATGCAGGAAGGATTTCAGCGAAATAAGCTCTCAATTCGTCCGGAGTGCTGTTTAGCTTAATAGAAGCTGGTTGTCCGTTTTCTTTTTTGTAGATAGCACCAAGAACTTTTTGAATTGGCTCTTCTGTTTCTTCCGTATAGATTGCGATATCTCCTAAAGAGATGATTTTGTCTTTTCCGTAAGCAGGAACTCTTTTACCGTCTACAAGCGATTCAACGATAAGCATGTTGTTTCCTTGTGAAATTAGCTTGTATAGTCCTGGTTTGCCAGAGATGGCTAAAACTGTTCTCAACATAATTATTATCCTTTTATTATATCTGTTATGTATATTGCAAATGTAGTGTAGTGTATCGAAATATCCCACTAAATGAACAAAAAGTAAGCATATTTTAAGTGATCCTTAGCTTATTTGGAGTGTTCAGAGGTTTTACCGTTTAGAATAGAAACAATTTTTTCTACCTGTGGAATAAGTGGATGTATACCATCGTTGACTACTACAAAATCAGAGCGTTTCTCTTTTTCTTCTTGCGGCATCTGGTTGTTGATGCGATCGAGAATTTGTTGCCGACTTAAATTGTCTCGTTTGATTGCTCTTTCGATTCTCGTTTCGAGTGGAGCACTTACACAAATGGTGTAGTGGACCGTATCTTCAAATCCCGATTCAAATAAAATGGCCGACTCCATCGCTGCTATTGTTTTGTGTGCACACCAAACCTTAAAATCGTTTTTTACGACCGGATGGGTGATTTTATTTACCGCGGTGAGGGCTTCGTGATCGGTAAAGATGATGGATGCCAGTTTTGCTTTGTTGAGGCGGCCATCTATGTAGATGTCTGTCCCGAACAAATGGGTTAATCCTTCTTTTATTTCGGAAGATTCTTCGGTGAGGCGTTTACTCTCGGTGTCGGCAAGGTATACCGGAATACCGTATATGTCGAGTAATTGGGCTACAACTGTTTTACCACTGCCAATGCCTCCGGTGATTCCTATTCGTATCATTGATTATTGTTTTGCTCTAATATATATTCGATTCGATCGGGTGAGATTGTATAGTTTTTGATCCACTCAGGTTTCTCGATTAGTTTTACAGGAATGGTAGATTCTTTCAAATCTATTGCTTCTTTGTAATCGATCTCTATCTTAAAATCTGATTCGGTAAGTTCTTTAAACTTCGAAAGTGGAACTTGTGCTGTAATCTTTACCTGATCCGGGAAAGTGCGGAGTGTGAGATCTGATGGAAGCCCAATGCATTCGATTGGAATGGTGAGCGTTTTTTCAGTGTATTCTTCAACGTTGAGGGCTACAACTACCGATGTCGGTGAACATCTAAATCCTTCTTCGTTTAGAGGGATCTCTCTGCTGAGGCTTTTCTCTATGTTTTTTAATTCGAGTAGCTCTGTTGATACACTGATTATAGTGTCGAGTGTTGAGGCGGGTGCGTACACTTCGACTTCATCGGGTGTAATGGTAATCGGACCGGATACCATATATCCGAGCCGCGTAGAAATGTCTCCGTTGAAGGTAACGGGAACTTTCTTTTGTCCCAATGTATCTACCTCTACTCGTATTGTAGACGGGTCGATGTCTTGAACAATGGTAGAGGTTATTAATCTTTTTTGAACGTCTGATTCGAGTGTGCGACGCGTGATTTGTGCCTCATTGTTTCTGTAGTCGAGCTTTGCTAAGTCGATTTCTATGGGTAAGGCTTCTTTCCCGAATGTATAGTTGAGAAGAAGTGTTCCTTTGTCTTTGATCTTAACGTCGACTTGAGACGGCAATGGCTTTACAACAATCAAGTTGTTGGGAAGGTCTTTGTATCGAATCGGGAACGAGATGGTTGTTTCATACTCATCCTGTAGGCTTTGTAAAAACCAGAAGCCGGTAGCCAGGAGTATATAAAAAAGAAAGATTAAAGTCTTTCTCCCGTTTGAAGCTCCGGGATTGACTTTAATCTTCTGTATCCTAGACTTGAGCTTCAGTACGTACTGTTCAAGTCGTAACATAGTTGTTGTCTTTTTACAATTGACTATTTTGCTTGTTGATTATCTTCAGCAGCACCGTAGATAGACGATTTGTCTACTGTGATGTTTACACCTGAAGCAATCTCAACAACGATAGAAACATCGTTGATCTCTTTAACTTTGCCGTAGATACCACCTGCGGTGATTACTCTGTCGCCAACTTTAAGAGCATCGCGAAACTTTCTGATCTCCTTTTGTTTCTTTTGTTGCGGTCTGATCATGAAAAAGTAGAAAATCGCGAAAATAGCTACCATCATAAGGATGCTAGTCCATTGTTCCTGACCTGCCATATTTTGCAGTAAAATAGTCATTAAGCTCATTGTACAATCTTTTTATAGTTAATAATTGCGCTTTGCACAAATATAGACAAAAAATTAGTTTTTGAATAACAGATTCTCGTTTTTAAGCTCTTTAACAACTGCATCTAAAATACCGTTGATAAACGTACTACTTTTTGGAGTACTGTAGTGCTTAGCAGAGTCTATATATTCATTGAATGTAACACTGATTGGAATTGACGGAAAACTGATTAGTTCGGCAATTGCAACTTGCATGATTACAAGGTCCATTGTAGCGATACGTTCTGCTTCCCAATTCTTGATATGCTTGTTGATACGTTCTTTGTAGTCAGTTCCTTTAACAATTGACTGACGGAACAATTTAACAGCGAATTGATGGTCTTCAATATCTCTGAACATTGGAAGTAGTTCGAAGTCTGCTCCTTTTTCTTCTTCAAATTTCTTGATTGTTTTCAACACGAATGTTTGTACAATCTCGATATCGTCGTTCCAGTAGATACTTTTATCTTCAAGATAGTCTGTTACAAATTCATTGTTGCAAATGAATTGTTTGAAAACCTTGCGCCAGAATTCACGATCGTTTTCGAAGCTGTTGTCTTCTGATGCTAAATATTCAGCGTATATATCTGATGTAAGAATAGTGTCGAGTAGTGATTTTACAAAATTATCGTCGGCTTCCCATACAATAGCATGCTCAGAACAATACTTCTGCAATTGTAGATTTTGTGCTACTTGCATTGCAAAACGGTTGTCGATAAACTTTGTGTTGGGATTCAATTCTTCCTGTGAAGGCATGAATTTGTTTTTCTTTGTGTCGATGATTCTACGCTGGAGATTTGTCAGTTCTACGATTAGGAGTAGGAAGTAGTGATATAGATCGTATGATTTACGTAGACTGAATAGAAGTTCGCTTTCAGCAGCTTTCAGGTCTTTGCTTTCAGTTTGATAGTATGAATATACTATCTGTAAAACTTTAATACGGATTAAAATTCTGTTGATCATCTTTTAAAGAGCACTTTATTTGTTTTGAGTTGCAAAAGTAGTTGTTTTTTCTCGAATACGAATGTTTTTACGACTCAAAATGGTGAAATGATTCTTAAATCTGTTTATTACGTGTTTATTTATTTTGCAAAGTGTATATTAAAATGTTTGAAAATTAAATCAAAATTGTATATTTGACGGGTTTTAATTTGTTTACTAAGAGGATAGTTCAATTAAAAGGGATGCTCAAATGAGAGAAGTTGCCAGAAAAACAAAAGTGACGAATGATAAAGAAATCATTTATTCACGAACCGTGAAAGCGGGAAAACGTATTTATTACCTAGATGTAAAGCAAGACAAACGAGATCAATTGTTTGTTTCGATAACGGAAAGTAAGAGACTCGAGCAATCGGATAGTGAGTCTTTCGTTTTTGAAAAACATAAACTTTTTATCTACAAGGAAGATTTCGGGAAGTTTCATGAAGCGATGGAAGATATTATGTCTTTTATTACTAGAGCCGAAGATTTATCATATAAGATAAACAAAGAAATTAATCGAGAAAAATGCAGGCAGTTGAGGGGCCAGCAATTGACCGATGAGGAGTCGGAGGTGGAAGAACCAGCTAAAGTTTCAATACGTTTTGATGTTGATTATTAAATTCGGATGTGATCGATTAAAACTGAATCGAACTACTCATAAAAAGCAACGAGCAGTTTTCAATCAATGAAAACTGCTCGTTGTTATATGAGCCTGAATATTAATGCTCAATTATCCGTCTTTAAATTACAGTGGGCGGATTGCTTCAGTAGGACATACGTCAGCACAAGTACCACAATCTGTACAAAGTTCTGGATCAATTTTGTAGATATCGCCTTCAGAGATAGCATCTACTGGACACTCATCGATACAAGTACCGCATGCGATACAATCGTCACCAATAATGTAAGCCATGTTGATTTATTTTTAAAATTAGTACTAAGAAGTTGCGGCAAATTTATAGTATTTCTCGAAGAAAGAAAGGGTTTTGAGGCATTTTTTTGAGAGAAAATACGTTGGTTTAGTTTTAGATGTTCAAAATGATAGAGTAAGTCTGGTTTTAGAGAAAGATACGATGGTGTATGTCGTTTCATTTTATATATTATAATTCAATCTTCATCATGAAAATTCAAAGTCTGTTTTGCTGGTTTGTATTGTTTCTTTCTTTTTCAATGGAGGCTCAAGTTGTAGATCGTGTATGGAAGAAAGAGCAAGATCGCTTTTCGCTTGGTATTGTAGTTGGTATGGAGCTCGACTATTTTACAACAAAGATTGATAGGGGCGCAACCAGTGATGACTTATTATGTTTGCTAAAGCAAGAGATGGTAGCACCTTGCGCTGGTGTTGAGTTTTCATACAAGTTGAACCGTCATCTATTCTTGACAACTTCGCCTTTAATCCGTTTCTCTAAATCAGTGCTTCAAATAAGGGATGATGAGTTTGCTGATGTTGATAATGTCTCAGATTATAAATGGGGAAGTGTCATTCTTCCTTTATGTTTAAAGTTGAAAGGTGAGCCCGTTAAAAATACGCGTCCGGTACTATATGTTGGTGGTTTTGGATTGGTCAATCCTTGTAAAGATCCGATAACGGATCTGGTGCTTAAGAAATGGCTGTCGTATGGTATTCAACTCGGGATAGGATGGGAGTTTCCCACAAAGTATATAACATTTGTTCCGGAGGTGATGGTGCGCTTGGCTTTTACAGATGCATTTGCTGTAAAAAGAAAAAGCCTTTCTGAGTTTCCGAACATGGAACTCAAAAAGGCATCTTCTATACGTATGAATATGGTTTCGTTTACGCTTAACCTTGAATGATATATAATATATAAATATATGCAGCAGGAATTGCCAAAGAAATACTATCAATGCGATCGAGCATTCCGCCGTGTCCCGGTAAAAGGTTGCTGGAGTCTTTCACGCCAATTGTTCTTTTTAAAAGGGACTCGGCCAAGTCGCCCCAAGTGCCAAAGATTACTGTGATAATTGAAAGGGCAATCCAATTATACCATGCTATTTCTGCGAAAAAATAGGAGAACCCGAGTGCTCCAAGTGCAGCAAAGATCATTCCCCCCCAGAATCCTTCCCATGATTTCTTTGGGGAAATGCGTTCGAATAGGCGATGTTTCCCAATTCTCGATCCTACAAGATATGCTCCGGTATCATTCAACCAGATGAATACAAAAAGAGAAAGAGTTATTACCGGTGTATAAAAAGATCCTCCGAGTTCATCTTTTCCAAATGAAATAAAGTTGAGAAGACAGAATGGCAGTACATACATGATTTGTGCCAAGAATGTATAAGCCCAGCCTTTAATTGGGTTTGTCGCTTTTAGATATAGCTGTGATACAATCGTGTAGATTGCAAAGAATATGTATGGTAGAAAGATTGTTTTATCCATTAATTGAGCTGCATACATAAATGTGGCAAAGAACAGATACGTTCCTCCGAGCACGGCAGTCAATTTGTTGAACTTTACATCTGTGTCGTGTGAGACTAATTTGTAAAATTCCCATTGAGAAAGAGCTGTGATAATTGTAAAGACAGCCCAGTATCCTATTGGATTGAACCAAATGCCGGCTATAATAGCCAGAACGAATAATGCACCAGTTAGTGCTCGTTTAATGAAATTGTTCAAGATGACTTTATTTAATTGTTTATGTCTAACTTCTTTATTGTACAAAAATATAAATTCTATTCCATTCGTAATAGTGTCAATATGGAATAATTTATAGGGAAACGGCCTATTTCTATATGCTATAAAACAAAAAAAAGGAAGATCAATTTGATCTTCCTTTAATTCGCTATATAAGGTCGTTTTTACTTTTCCTCATTTGTTGAAGATGTTGATTCTGCTTCAGTTGTTTCAGAAGGAGCTTCTTGTTCTGTCTCAGAAACCTCCTCTAACTTCTTTTTAGCTTCCTCTTCTTCAGCGGCTGCTTTATTGGCCTTGTTTTGCGCATCTAAAATTTCTTCAGAGCGTGAAACCCAAGGACGTTTTCCAAAGATATGTTCTACGTCTTCTGTGTAGATCACTTCTCTGTCTAACAATATTTGAGCTAATTGAGCATGTCCCTCTTTGTTGTTGCGAAGGATTTCTTTTGCTCTGTCATATTGAGTATTGATGATTCGTTTCACTTCGGCATCGATAAGTTTCGCGGTGTCTTCACTATATGGCTTCGAAAAACCAAAGTCTTGACCAGTTGAGTCGTAGTAACTAAGATTGGATAGGCGTTCGCTCATTCCAAAATAAGTAACCATAGCTAATGCTTGTTTAGTTACTCTTTCCAAGTCATTTGATGCACCGGTTGATATTTTGCCTAAACAAACTTCTTCTGCGGCTCTACCACCCAACGTTGCACACATTTCATCAAGGAGTTGCTCTGTTGTAGTGATTTGTCTTTCCTCTGGAAGATACCATGCTGCACCAAGAGCTTTGCCACGAGGTACGATTGTAACTTTGACAAGTGGATTTGCATGTTCAAGCATCCAGCTGATTGTAGCATGACCTGCTTCGTGTGTTGCAATTGTTTTACGTTCTTCGGCAGTCGTAATTTTTGTTCTTTTTTCCAATCCACCCACAATACGGTCTACCGCATTCATGAAGTCTTGTTTTTGAACAAACTTCTTACCGTTACGAGCTGCAATAAGAGCCGCTTCGTTACAAACATTTGCAATGTCTGCACCAGAGAATCCCGGTGTTTGACGAGCAAGCAACTCGATATCTACAGATTCATCTATTTTAATTGGACGAAGGTGTACTCCGAATATTTCTTTTCTGCCATTTAAGTCCGGCAAATCAACATTGATTTGTCTATCGAAACGACCGGCACGAAGAAGTGCTTTGTCTAGAATGTCGGCACGATTGGTTGCAGCTAGGCAGATTACCCCACTGTTTGATCCGAATCCATCCATTTCTGTCAAAAGCTGATTCAGCGTGTTTTCTCTTTCGTCGTTGCTGTTCATGTTAGGATTTTTACCACGAGCTCTACCTACAGCATCAATCTCATCGATAAAAATAATACATGGCGCTTTTTCTTTTGCTTGTCTAAATAAGTCTCGAACGCGAGATGCTCCTACGCCGACAAACATTTCTACGAAGTCAGAACCTGATAAAGAAAAGAAAGGTACATTCGCTTCACCGGCTACAGCTTTTGCTAAAAGGGTTTTACCGGTTCCCGGAGGACCTACTAGAAGTGCGCCTTTCGGAATTTTACCTCCAAGTTCGGTGTATCTTGTCGGATTTTTTAAGAAGTCTACAATTTCAGCAATTTCTTCTTTAGCTTCGGATAATCCCGCTACGTCTTTGAATGTAACTTTTACATCCGAATCTTTATCGAATAATTGAGCTTTTGCTTTACCTACGTTGAATACGCCAGAACCAGCTCCGCCACCACTCGACATTTTTCGCATTAATAAAATCCAAACAAGGACAATTAAAACGAGTGGTCCGAATGAAATAAGGAAATCCCAGAATACATCTTTGCTGTCTTCGTATGTAACTTTGGTGTCGACATGATCTTCGGTCGTAATTTTATCCATAAAATCAGATAACTTGTCCGAAGAGGGGATTGTGACAATAACCTTAGGAGATTTTCCAATATCCTTGGTGTCTTTGTTAAATACAGTTCCGGTTTTATCTTCTTTTACTGTTGCTTCAAGCATATTTTTATTATTGAAGACAGTAATGTTTGAAAACGTATTTTCCTGAGCTAGTTTTTGAAAATCGGTCCAGTTTTCCTCTTTTGTTACAGATGTATCATTTGTAACATATAATACTCCCAACATCAGCAAAATAAGACCATACATCCAATATAGATTGAATTTGAAAAAGCCTGATTTTCCTTTTTTGGGAGATTTGCCAAGCATATTGTTTTTATCTTCCATAAG
>DLYT01000091.1 GCA_003447595.1 Porphyromonadaceae bacterium | reverse complement strand
GCCGTAAACTCAATCGGTTTTATGCTGGTAGGGTTGGGTATCTCTTGTATGGTACCAACGATCTACAGCTTGGTTGGTGAGCAATCGAAGACTCCGGTGGGAATTGCCTTAACGATATTGTCAAGCATCAGCTTCATCGGTTCGCTGGTTGCGCCGTTGTTGATTGGTGGAATCGCTCAGTGGTTCGACATGAAATATGCGTATATGGTGATTGGTGTATTGGGTGTATTTATCGTACTGATGACTACATTTGGTAAAATAACCAAGTCTGACGAATAAAGAGATCTGCTCCGTATTTGACACGGAATAGGAATATATAGAAAAAGCTCACAAAGACGAACATCGGTTCTCTTTGTGAGCTTTTCTTATGATGGAGACTTTCGATTATAATTCGGGAAGTCTTTGTTCGCAGTTCTTCATGCAATTCAGAATGTCTTCTTCTGTTCCGTCGAATGGACCGGACTTCTGTATCTTGATTGTAGACATTGCCGCAGCATAATATCCGGCTTCTTCCGGAGTTGCGCCTTGTGCACGTTTGTATAAATAACCACACATGTAGGTGTCGCCACAGCCTGTTGCATCGACAACCTCGCTTGGTTTGTATGCGGGAATGCGGTAAAATTCTTTGCCGTCATAGATGACAGAGCCTAAACTTCCAAGAGTGATGAGTACTTCTTTAATGCCCCATTCGTGCAGACAAGTTGCTGCTTTACGAATGTCGTCATAACCGGTAAGGACTTCCATCTCATGTTCGTTTGCTTTCATGAAGTGAATGTGCTTCATTGCCTCAAGTTTATCCGTCCAGTCAACGGCAAAAACTTGCTCGTCTCTTACCTCTCTCAAATAACCTTGTGAATCGACCGAAACTTTCCCTTTGCTTGCCATAAACTTGACAAGATCTAGCGAAAAGTCGTCTGCCATTAAACTTCCCAAGTGAAAGATCTCAGCATCCAAGTCTTTTAAGAAATCAACGGTGAAAGGATCGGCCTTTGCAGTGACACGTTGTGTTCTGTTATCTTGGTTTTCTCCATAAATATTCTCAAAGCATAGTGTCTTTTTACTTGGCATAACCAATACATCGATGCCTTCTTCTTGCAGTTTGTTTGCAATCTCAATTTCTGATGTTGCAAGAGCTGTAGCCAGTTTATACTGAATTGGGTTGAGATTCTTAATCGCGCTAGAGAAATAAAAAGCGGTTCCTCCGGG
The DNA here is from genome assembly GCA_003447595.1 of Porphyromonadaceae bacterium. Taxonomy (GTDB): domain Bacteria; phylum Bacteroidota; class Bacteroidia; order Bacteroidales; family CAMTPD01; genus UBA12018. Next base: position 3,949 of record DLYT01000091.1, on the reverse strand, counting down.
CATATCTACTGTTTTCTTTGGTGTGATAACTTTGTCAAGAGTTATATGTCCCACACAACATAGATCGTATTTTGTCATCTTATTTTATATTTAATGTAAAGTTAGCAACTACAATCATTCGTACAAGTCGGATTCTTGCAAAATGTTTGTTATTTTTGGACAGTTAATTAATAAAAAGCATTCTATCAATGTATACAATTCGCAAATCAGAGGTTGCAGATATCCCACGTATGTTGGAGATTATAGCTGAGGCTCAAGCTGCTTTTCGAGAACAAGGTATTGACCAATGGCAAGATGGATATCCTAACAAAGAAGTATTGCTGCAAGATATCGAAGCCGGAGATAGTTATGTGGTTCTCCAAGAACAACAGATTGTTGCGACCGCTATGATTTCGTTCGATGGTGATCCAAACTACAAATTAATTATCGGAGCTTGGAAAAATGATTTGCCATACGTTGTTGTACATCGCATCGCAGTTGCAACTTCTCAAAAAGGAAAAGGCATTGCAGGTTTTATTCTAGACTTTGCCCGTTCGATGTGCAAAGAAAGAGGCGTGAAGTGTATGCGCATCGATACACACGTTGATAATGTTGCCATGCAACGCTCGATTGAGAAGTTTGGCTATTATTACTGCGGTATTGTATTTGTACGAGACGGATCTGAACGATTGGCTTTTGAATTATTGATCTAATGCTAGTTGCGCTCAGGCGGAGATAGATGCAATAGATTCTTTACAAAGAAGTCGTGTATCAATCTCATTTCATAGGGGCCGCCCAAACTATGCCCATATCCCGGCATATACATCATCTCAAAAGACTTATTTGCATTGATAAGTGCTTTTACAACTTGAAGGGATGACGCAGGATCTACATTGTCGTCGATTTCGCCATTGATAAGCATGAGTTTACCTTTTAATAGATGGGCGTTAACTACATTGGATGATTGGGCATACCATTCACCAATCGGGTATCCCATCCATTGTTCGTTCCACCAAATCTTATCCATTCTATTATCATGGCAACCGCATAATGCTACAGCCACCTTGTAGAAGTCGTTGTGAAAAAGTAGTGCTCCCAAAGCACTTTGGCCACCGGCTGAATATCCGTAGATACCGACATTGTCGATGTTTAGCTGCTTGTATTTAGCAGCGGCTGCTTTGATCCAGGCAATTCGATCGAGAAAACCGGCATCTTTGAGGTTCCTCCAGCAGACATCGTGAAAAGCTTTCGAACGATTGGCCGTGCCCATTCCATCGATGGTAACGACAACAAAGCCAAGTTCACAAAGTCGAGACGTTAAATGATTGTATGCTTCAAAGTTCTTGTTTACATGCGAGTCGTGCGGACCAGCATAGATAAATTCGATTACCGGATAGGTTTTCGACTCATCAAAGTGTGAAGGTCTGAATATCGTACCCCAAATATCACTGGCTCCGTCACGTCCTTTAGCAGAAAATACCTCAGGCATGGTCCATCCTTCCTTTTGCAATTCTGAAATATCAGCTTTCTCCAGTTCGGTAATAACTTTTCCTGTAATCGAGCGCAATACAGATACCGTAGGCATATCCGGTCTCGAATAGCAATCGACAACGTATTGCTTGTTCGGTGCAACTTTAATGATGTGATTCGCTTGCTCGGGAGTAAGATCTTCAAAGCTCGATCCGTCCCATTTAATCTTGCAAAGGTGTATGTTATATGGATCCTCATTTTTATTTATTCCCGAGGCTTTGAATAAAATAGTTTGGTTAGCTTCGTCTACCCATACAACATCTCTTACCACCCAATTGCCTTTGGTAATTTGATTTATTAGTTTTCCCGTGTTCGCATCAAAGCGGTATAAATGACGCCATCCATCTCGCTCCGAGATCCAGAAAAGCTGTTTCTCATCAGAAGTTGTGTAACGATAATTCTTATAGTAATGGATAAACGTTTTTGATGTTTCTTTTACAACGGGTTTTACATTGCCGGTTGTGTCTATAAGCGCTACTTCATACCGTTGATGACCACGCTCATTATATTCGAAGGTAAAGGCAGAACTCTCTTTGTTCCATCCTGTAAAATTGAGCCAGTATTGGTGTTTGTAATCACTTAAATTGAGAGGGATTTCTTGAAGTGTTTTAGCCGAAAATAATCTGGGTGTTATGATGGGCAGTACATCTCCCGGCTTATTATAGTTAATCCATTTGAGGCGAGGTTGAAGTTGGTCTGATGGGGTAGACTCGATAAGGGGAATTGTACGTTGGGGAGCTTCGAGTACTTGCATTGCAACAAAGAACTCTGACGATGGCGACCAATGTATTTCGGACGAAAAGCCATTGTTTGGGGCTCCATTGTAGCTGAGTTGTGTTTTTACTCCCGACTTTTGATCCGTAATCCAAATGTTGTTATTGTAGATAGTGACTGTATATTTCTGGTTCGGAGATATCAGTTTGTTTTCCGGAGTGTGGGCTTTTGATTCTAAATCAGTCGTGTCACTGGTAGGTTGGGGCTTGATAAATTGCTGCAAAGACTCGTAAGAATCAAATGTTTGTTTATTCCCATTCGTGCAATCGATGTACACATATTGTTTGCCCGACTGGTTGTTGTTCTCATACCAAAAAGAACTACTTTCTGATAACCAGTTGGGATTTACTTGATTGCTAAAGACTTTTTTGCTTCGGGTGTAGATGGAATCAATAGACTTGTATTTAGCACTTAAGGCCGTAGTAGGTAAAATAGAGGCAGGAACAATATCTGCATTGCAAAGAAGCGAATGGATAAATAAGCCGGTAATTAAGTAGAAACGCATTTGTATATTTCTCATAACTTATGATTTAAGGATAAACACAAACAAATATATATGTTTATACAGAACTCACAATCTATTTGTCTACTTAAATGCACTTATCTGTCACAAGCTAGTTTCTACTATGTAATAAGATGCTGTATAGGTTGTTGATTTCATTTTTAGCCCAGTCTTGTGGCGCAGAATAGTGTTGTTCGATCTGTTCGTTACTAACTCCGGCTGTATGTAAGGCCCAAGTTGTTTTCTGATTCTCCGATAAAGACTGTAGGCGCAAATTAATAATCTTAATCGGCAATATCGATTTTGCTTGATAAACTCTGTTTTTTTGGACAACTCGAAACTCCATATTTGTATTTGCTATTGCTTCATACGTATAAAAGCTTGTATGAATCGAGGGCTCGAAACAAACAGTCTTGAATGTTTTATAAGCTCGATAAGTGTAAAGTAAGAATCGTTTTTTTTTCATATAAGGTCTAGATTTTAAATTCATAATTTATATGTGTAAACCTCTTTTAATTTGGTCGGTTTTGCAAATATAGATTGAATTCTTAGATTCTCAATATTGTATAAATTTACAGAACTCTATAATGAACCCTAAAATATATGCCAGATTCCCTTTTTTAGAGGGGTGTTTGTTGTTAAGTTGCTTGTTTTTAATGATGTATGTTGTTTGTGCGATTTGAAACCATGTAAAAAACATTTACCTATAAAGATTCTATTTAATAGGGCTTTTCTTTTGGATAATTCTGATTATATGCTGATAATCTGACTTATTTGTGGCTAATGGATGTACTGCATTAGACCAATGTTACTAGCGTTAAAGATTTGTGTTGGGATATTGTATTATGATCTTTTTACAATGTCATTACAAAACGATTAAAGTTTAATTATATTTGCAAGTATCTTAAATTATAGAGTGTATAATATCTAGAATGATATATATGCATTCAATGCAAATTCCGTAAACAGAATAAAGTAAAATAAACCGACTAATTCATGAAAAACTTAAACTGTAGAAAGCTAATTCTGTGTGCGAGTATATCATTATTGGGGTTTGGGATCGAGTTGAATGCTCAAAAATAGCTCTTGCCAAAGCCTCAGATGATGCAAGTTGAAAAAGGAATGTTGGAATAAAGTCTTAATCAAACTACCTATTGGGAAGTT
>DLYT01000020.1:8023-8642 GCA_003447595.1 Porphyromonadaceae bacterium | reverse complement strand
CGTACTCCGGGAGCACACGAACGCATGGCACGTTGGTCGCCCGATGCAAAAAGCGTTGCCTATGTATCGGATGCAACCGGCGAAACAGAAGTTTACCTGCGTGATGTAGCCACAGGCAAGGTATCGCAACTCACCAAAAACAACGATACCTATATCAATTCGCTTACATGGAGTCCCGATGCCAAGAAGTTGGCCTATACCGATCGTAAAAACCGAATCAAACTCATTGACGTTCCATCGGGAAATGTAACCACACTGCTCGAAACCCCGATCGGAGTAGCTCGTGGCATCAACTTCTCTCCCGATAACAACTGGATAACTTATTCGCGAGAAGGCGACAATAACTTCTCGATGATTTATGCGTTGAATCTGGCAGATAAGAAAGAGATCCCTATTACCGACAAGTGGTACAGCTCATACAGTCCGGTATTCAGTACCGATGGTAAGTACATTGTCTTCACGTCGGCTCGCGACTTTAATCCTACTTACGGACAACTTGAATGGAACCACGTATATAATAATATGGGGGGCGTGTACATTGCCTTGCTTTCCAAAGATACCCCTTCGCCTTTTATCGAAAAAGACAGCGAAGCAATAACAAAAGATAGCGATACCGCTG
>DLYT01000020.1:7291-7801 GCA_003447595.1 Porphyromonadaceae bacterium | reverse complement strand
AAAAGATGGTGCAGATGCCAAAGCAGATCAGCCTTCTAGTGTTGTAAAGATTGATGCCGAAGGTATGGATCAGCGCATCGTGAAGCTTCCATTGCCTGCCGGTTATTACGGCAACTTCTACTCCGATGGAACCAGTGTGATCTATAGCACACAAGGGGGAACGAAGATCTATAACCTCAAGAATCAGAAAGAAGACTTGGTGGCCGATGCCGGCATGATCGTAACTCCGGGTAGCAAGAAGGCTGTGTTTGAACGAGGGAATCAATACTTCGTAACCGACATTCCTTCGGGACCGGTTGCATTGTCTACACCGGTAAACCTTTCGGATATGAAGATTCCGGTAGACTATACTGCCGAGTGGGCGCAACTATTCGACGAAGCATGGCGTGCCTATCGTGACGGTTTCTATTTGGAAAACATGCACGGTATCGATTGGAATGCCGTGAAGAAACGTTACGAAGTATTGGTGCCTTATGCCAAGACACGCCTCGATCTTAACTATATTATTGG
>DLYT01000020.1:6038-7022 GCA_003447595.1 Porphyromonadaceae bacterium | reverse complement strand
GCTGAGATATCACGCGATAAAAGCGGTTTCTTTAAGTTGGAAGAGATCATACCTGGTGCTTCCTGGAGCGAAGAACTTCGTTCGCCACTTACCGAAGCAGGTGTCGATGCACACAAAGGTGACTACATCGTTTCGATAGATGGGGTACCTACCAATACCGTAAAAGATATGTACGCATTGCTGGTGGGGAAAGCAAATGTTCCTACCGAGATCATGCTCAATAGCAAGCCGCAACTGGCCGGTGCGCGCAAAGTGGTGATCACACCTTTGGCAGAGGAGTATTCATTGTATCACTACAACTGGGTGCAAAAGAACATCGAAAAGGTAGACAAAGCAACGAACGGCAAAGTGGGATACGTATATATTCCCGACATGGGGCCGGAGGGGCTCAATCAGTTTTCCCGTTACTTCTATCCGCAGCTTGATAAGGAAGCGTTGATTATTGACGACCGTGCCAATGGGGGCGGTAATGTTTCGCCGATGATCCTCGAACGTTTGGCTCGCGAACCTTACAGACTGACCATGGGACGCGGTACTTCGAAGATTGGAACCGTTCCGAATGCGACACTAGTAGGTCCGAAGGTTTGTTTGATCAACAAGTATTCGGCATCCGATGGCGACCTTTTCCCATGGGGATTCAGAGCGCTTGGTCTGGGTAAGTTGATCGGTACACGTACCTGGGGTGGTGTAATCGGTATCAGCGGTTCGCTTCCTTATATGGATGGAACGGATATCAGGGTGCCTTTCTTTACCAGTTATGACCCGAAAACGGGCAACTGGATTATCGAGAATCACGGTGTAGATCCCGATATCCTGATCGATAATGATCCGCTCAAAGAGTGGAGTGGAGAGGATCAACAGCTCGATAAAGCCATTGAGGTGATCATGCAGGATCTTAAAAGTAGAAAGCCGCTTCCGGGTGCTCCGGCGCCGAGGGTAGCGGGCAAAAATTATTAATCTTCTTATTTGTTCTTTTTCTTTTCG
>DLYT01000020.1:0-5624 GCA_003447595.1 Porphyromonadaceae bacterium | reverse complement strand
AGAGTCATAAAAGTTATAGCACAGATGTTTCAGTGTAATAGCAGAGAAATCTGAAAGTTATAACGGAGAATTCCGAATGTTATTGCGGAGATATATCGACGTTGTTTATGGATAGGCTTTGATGGTTGGTTCTATTAGATATAAAATACGATGATACAATAAAACCCAGCTTCTTGATAGAGGCTGGGTTTATTTATACTAGCAATTGAGAATGTCGTGTTGATCTTAGCGTCTATTCTTGATGATGCCTTCGATGTAGTCTTCTGCTTTCTCTTTCGAACTCGAGAAGGTGAGGGCTTTCAATACCACCTTGAAGTTCTCAAAGTCGTAGATGTGTGGCCCCATGATGTACAATACGTCGAGTTTATCATCATCAAAGGAGAAGATGTTCATCATTTGTGCTACTTCAGCACAGGTAAATCTACCGTTGGTTACACCGATGCGAAGCACCTTGAACTTACCGTCTTTAAATGGTTCCGACTTTACGTTGTTGTAGAATTGTTCGAAACGATTTGGTTTGGCAGGGATTACCACAGGGCCCGGTCCTACAATTACACCCACGTTTGAGTTGTTGGGAGCCACAGGTGCCGGTTCGCTAAACGAGTCCATGCTCACAACACGTCCTTTCTTAAAGGTTATAATCGAGACATTATACTCTCTTCCCGAACTAGTCAAAGATTTATATTCCCATTGCTCTTGATAGTCGTCGAAACTTCGGTGAGTTGGTTTTCCCATAAGGGTGGTCACTTCTTCTTTCGTCATTCCGGACTCTACCTGCAATGCTTTGTTGGTTTCGTAAAAAAGAGATCCGCAGGCACTAAACGTAACAACGATGATCCCCATCATTAAGGTTTTAAATAGATTACTCATACATTTTGTTTTGTGGTTGGTTAATATGTTTTTTGCAAAACTATTCAAATAAATCAAACTGGCAAGCCTTTGCGCCTTCGCAATAAAAATAATTGTAATTTAGCAGGAGTAATAAGAAACATACGATATGGAACAACTTTGCCCTTGCGGCTCACAAAATACGTACAGTCAATGTTGCGGTGCAATCATCGAAGGACGAATCTCGGCACCTACAGCAGAGCGACTGATGCGTTCGCGCTATACCGCTTTTACAAAAGCCGATGTTGACTATCTGATGAAAAGCTGGCATTCGTCTACGCGTCCGCTTAGCGACAAAGCAGACATCAAGCGTTGGGCAAAATCAGTGAAATGGGTTAAGCTCGAAATCTTACGGAAAGAAAAAGGGGAGGAGGCAGACAATACCGGAATGGTTACGTTCAGAGCCCTTTTTATGGAAGGTGGAAAGGTAGATCAGATTAAGGAGGAGTCGATCTTTGAAAAAGAGAACGGCGAATGGGTCTACGTTTCGGGCAAACATTTTTAAAGCAACCTTTGCATCGAGACCTTGTAGGGTTTCAAAATAAAGTAAACGAAGAGTGAATCGTCAGGTCGCCTTCTGACGATTCATTCTTCACTATAACAGAATCGTCAGGTGCCGACCTGACGATTCTGTTTTCATATAGATCAAAACTACTCGTCCCAATCTTCTAGAATTTCCTTCACACGTCCTACTTCACCGGTATCGAGTTGTACCTTGATCCCATGTGGGTGATTAGGCGATTTGGTCAGTAACCTTTTAATAATACCTTCGGTTAGTTCGCCTGTGCGTTGATCGGCCTTAAGCACGATATTCACCAACTGTCCCGGTCTTACATTGCTACGTTTGCGTCCATCCAGATTTGTCATTCTTCTTTTTATTGGCGAAGATAACCAATATACCATAAGCAAGCAATATCATTGCTTTTTACTTCATGCTACTTGTGGTATCTTGAATAGTGAAACATCCTTTATAATAGAGATACACAAGAGTAGTTAAATCTATGAGAGCATATTTTCAAAATAAAAAGTATTAAATATTTATTATATAACAAAATTGCTATAAGTTAAAAAAATAAAGTTTAAATTTGAGCATCTAATTTATTTCTTCTAACAGTTTAATCCACAGCTTGATCAGAAAGCTGGATATTAAAATACCATTTTATGAAAAGAAAAACACAGGTGTTGAAAGTCTTGGTTGTGTTGCCGGCTATCTATTATAGTTGCGAACAACCCAAAGAGATTATACCATCTTCTACAATTATGTTTACTAACAAGCCTGCAGCGGCTTGGAATCAGGCTACTCCTATTGGTAATGGTCGTCTGGGGGGCTTGGTATATGGAGCTGTCGATGTGGATACAATTAAAATGAACGATGACACGTTTTGGAGTGGAGAACCTCGCGATTTGCAGCGTCCCGGTACGTATAAGTACCTCGATGATATCAGGTCGTTGTTGCTTGCTGATAAAACACATGAGGCTCAGGGATTGATCGATCAGCATTTGCTGGGACCTTGGAATCAGAGTTATATGCCCCTTGCCGATTTAATTGTTGACTGGAAGAATACAGGCGAAGTGACTGATTATAAACGTGAGCTTGACTTAAATCGCGGACTCGTTACCATCACATACACGACAAAAGATGGAGTACAGTTTAAACGAGAAGTGTTTGCGTCTTATCCCGATCAGGCGATTGTAATGCATGTATCGGCCGATAAAAAAGGAAGTGTAAACTTTGATGCAGCACTGGGTAGCTTGGTTAAAAGCAAATCGTATGTCGACGGAAATCAAGTTGTTTTGCAGGGAAATGCCCCTATTCATATCGAGCCCAATTACGAAGGAGTACATCCTCCCATTTATGAAGATGGAAAAGGAATGCGCTTTGAGAGCCGTTTGCTAGTGAAACCACAAGGCGGAACGTTGGAAAAGAATGACGATAAATTGTCGGTAAAGAATGCGAACGAAGCAACGTTTGTATTTGTCGCAGCTACGAGTTTTAACGGTTTTGACAAAGATCCATACAAAGACGGTAAAGACGAAAAGATGCTGGTCAAAGGATATATGGATCCTCTGGTGAATAAGAATTATGCCGATTTGCAGCAAGCACATGAAAAAGACTATTCAAGTCTTTTTGATCGTGTTTCCATCAATTTAGGTGAAACAGATGATGCAAAATTGCCTATCGATGAACGTATCGAAAAATACAAAGCAGGCGAAGATCCGGCTCTTACATCACTCTATTTTCAGTTTGCCCGTTATTTACTTATATCCTCTTCTCGTCCGGGATCGCAGCCTACCAACCTGCAAGGGATCTGGAATCACTTGTTGCAACCGGGATGGAGTGCAAACTGGACAATTAATTGCAATGCGGAAATCAATTACTGGATTGCCGGACCCACGAATCTATCCGAATGTCATCTTCCCATGATTGATATGATCAGGGAGGCTTCGGTTGATGGCGCAAAGACAGCGAAGAATTTATACAATTCGAGAGGTTGGATGGCGCATCACAATCTTGATATTTGGCGTACGACCTGGATGGTCGGTGGTACCGGATTGTATTCGTTGTTTCAAGTGGGCGGAGCTTGGTTGTGTCAGCATATTTGGGATCAGTATCAGTTTACCAAAGATCTCGATTTTCTAAATGCAAACTATGACTTGCTAAAGAATGCCTCTCTTTTTTATCTTGACAACTTGCAAAAGGATAATGATGGATATTTGGTGACCATTCCTTCGGAGTCGTTCGAAAATGGATTTGTAAAGCCGGATGGTACAACCGGATGGGCTTGCGTAGGATCGGCTCAGGACATGCAGATTGTCAGAGCTTTGTTTGAAAATACCATGAGTGCCGCTCAATTGCTGGGTGATGTAGATTTCAAAAGTCAAGTTCAGCAAGCTTACAAGCAATTGGCACCGATGAAAATAAGCCCGCGAACCGGTCAGTTGCAAGAATGGAACGACGATTGGGAACCTTCTTATCCAATGAGTGGACAAGTAGGACATGGCTGGGCTTTTGGTGTAGGTAATCAAATCACATTGCGTGGTACACCCGAATTGGCTCAGGCATTTCGTAAAACCATAGAATACCGTCGTCCGGGTTATACGTACAATAGTGGTAGCTGGACAGGTACTTTTCCTGCTGTTTTCTGGGCAAGATTTGAAGAGCCCGATAGTGTACAGCGTGTTGTAGACCGTCATTTCGACTTGGCCTTGTTTCCTAATTTAGCATGTAATTTTACCGGATATTGGGAGATCGACGGGAACTTAGGTATTGCAGCGGCTATTACAGAAATGTTGTTGCAAAGTCATGCCGGAGAAATAAACTTGCTTCCGGCTTTGCCTCAAAAGTATCCCAATGGCTTTGTTAAAGGCTTGAAGGCTCGAGGGGATTATGAGGTAGATCTGCATTGGAAAGATAATAAGCTCGAGAAAGCTGTTATCAAAGGAGGCGATGCTTGTGAAGGAGGTGATGTAATGGTTCGTTATGGCGAACGATGCATACCAATTACGATTGAAAAAGGAAAGTCAATCTCTTTGACAAATGATTTGATTGAGATTTGATAAATAAGCGACAAAAGAGGTGTATCCAAGGGGCTGTTTTAAAACAAGATCGGATGCACCTCTTTTTTTTATCGTATCATGGTTGTATACATTCTTTATTGTTAGATAAAAGTTTCTGATTATATTTGCACAAGAAGGTAGTATGAGTTGCAAGCAAATTGTAATGATACTTTAAAATGGGAATTCGGTGCAATACCGAAGCTGTACCCGCAGCCGTAAGTTTCGCGATAGATCTGATCTCTGTTTGCCACTGGAGTAGAATCCGGGAAGGTGAGATTCTGATGAAACAAGCCGGAAGACCTGCCTCAATAATTATCTGATGTAAAACTTCGGGAATAAAGTTTTTACGAGCTGTAAATCGTTGCGGCCTTATTCTCAGTAAATTTTCTCTAACTTCAATGAGAGCATTTATTTCATGGAGCGGTGGCAAAGATTGTATGTTTGCCTTGCACACATTTTTAAAAACACCCGGCAACGAAGCTGCCTACTTGGTCAACTTTTGCGAGCCGGAGAGCAATAAGTCTCGTTCACACGGTCTGGATAAAGCCCTTATTTCAGCACAGGTCGAAGCTATTCAAATTCCGCTTATTCAAGAACCGATCTCTACCGGTTCGTACGAATTCCATCTCAAAAAGATCATAGCACAACTCAAAGAACAAGGCGTCCAGTATGGTGTATTCGGTGATATCTATCTCGATGCGCATCGTGATTGGATCGAGCGTGTATGCGCTGAGGCGGAGATCACTCCGTTGTTTCCGATATGGGGCAGAGACACTCGCGACATCCTTCACGACTTTATTCAGGAAGGGTTCAAGGCTATTTTGGTATCTGTCTTGAAACAAGACCGCTTTAAGGCGATGCTTGGGAAAAGCTTGGATGATCAGCTTGTGGCAACGATGCGTGAAATGGAAGGAGTAGATCCTTGTGGGGAGAATGGAGAATACCATACGTACGTGTTTGATGGACCTTTGTTCAAGCATCCTGTAGAATTTAAAACAGGAGACGAATACGCAGATGAAAGACATTATTTTTTACCGATTCATTTATAGACGATAATAATGAAAAGACTATTCTCCATACTAACCCTAATGACAGCTTTTGTGCTGTTGACTACTGTAGCGGCATTAGCCCAGAAAGTAGAACGAATCATTTCGTTGGGCCCTTCTCTTACTCAGAGT
>DLYT01000160.1:18084-24899 GCA_003447595.1 Porphyromonadaceae bacterium | reverse complement strand
TGTGTTTGTTAAAATTGTTTACAATTGAAGAATTTATTAATATGATTATTTCGTATTGTGGAAATAATCTTTACTTTGCTCGTAAATAACGAATGATGCCCGCTTTGGGGCGTTGCGGATGTTTCGTGTACCATGAATAATTAAATAATAATATATATGATAGCCTTTAATCAAGTTCGTTTTTGGTCAATGTTAGTGCTTACGGGTTTGAGTGTAAGCTCTTGCGAAGACAAAACAAAAAAGGAAGAAGATAAGAGTTCTGTAGAAACAGTTCTTCCGACCGATCCGAACAAAGTAACCACAATGATTCTCGAGTCAACAGACTTTATGCATGAATTGGTAAGCAACGGTAAGCTTTCTGCTAGTCAGATTGTAGATTTGCGTTTTACTTCTCCTGAGATTATTTCAAAGATTTATGTAAAAAATGGTGATCGAGTACGTAAGGGAGATAAGATTGCTGAACTGGATAAGTTTAAACTTCAGCATAAATTAAATCAATCGAAAGACGACTTGATGCGCTCGAAGCTTGAGTTGCAAGATGTATTGATTGGCCAAGGGTATTCGCTCGAAGACTCGTTGGCAATTCCTGCCGATATTATGAAGCTGGCAAAGGTAAAGAGTGGTTACGACAAAGCGGTTTCTCAGCTCGATCTTGCCCAATATGAAATGAATAATGCGGTGCTGACTGCTCCTTTCGACGGTACAGTTGCCAATCTTTTTGCAAAGCAACTTTCTACACCTTCTACATCCGAACCTTTCTGCTCTGTTATTGGTAACAGCGGACTCGGAGTGGAGTTTTCGGTATTGGAAAGCGAGTTGCCTTTGATTCAACGTGGCAACAGGGTGGAAGTGCGCCCTTATGCGTATCAAGATAAAGTGATATCGGGACAAGTAACCGAGGTGAATCCGATCGTAGATGCCAATGGTATGGTAAAGGTGGTAGCATCGGTACCGGCTAGTGCAGACTTGTTTGAGGGTATGAATGTGCGAGTAAATGTGCAACGCTCGCTGGGAAAACAGTTGGTTGTGCCTAAAGAAGCGGTTGTGTTGCGCACAGGACGTAAGGTGGTGTTTACACTCAAAGATGATTTAGCTATGTGGGTGTATGTAGATACCGGACTTGAAAACTCTACGTCCTATACAATTACCGATGGGCTGGTGCCCGGTGATACGGTGATTGTATCGGGTAATATTAATCTTGCGCATGAAGCTCCTGTAACCGTAGTAGACCAATTATGATTAGATTCTTACTTAATCGTCCGATTGCAGTGATAATGGCCTTTCTGGCTTTCTTTATTATCGGACTTATAACCTATTTTACAATACCGGTATCGTTGCTGCCGGATATTGCTATCCCTGAAATTACCGTGCAAGTAGCGGGTGCCAACACTTCGGCGCGTGAGCTTGAGAATACGGTGGTAAAACCTATTCGTCAGGAGTTGATGCAAGTAGGACACTTGCGCGACATTACTAGTGAAACGCGCGACGGGCAGTCGATCATTAAACTAAACTTCGATTATGGGACCGATACCGACTTGGCTTTTATTGAAGTAAATGAGAAGATCGATGCTTCGATGAGTCGTTTGCCTCGTTCGGTAGAGCGGCCTCGTGTAATCAAAGCCAGTGCGACCGATATTCCGGTATTCTGTCTCAATCTTACGCTTAAAGACGATGCTGCGTTTGAAAAGACCAATGAAACAAAATTCTTGGGGCTGTGTGAGTTTGCCGAAACAGTAATCAAGCGTCGTATAGAGCAGTTGCCCGAGGTGGCAATGGTAGACGTAACAGGGGTGATGGGGCAACAGCTTCAGATCGTTCCTGATATGGACAAACTAAAGATGACGGGTATTACGCTGAATGAGATTGAGGGGATTCTTGCTGCTAATAACGTCGAACCGGGTAGCATGATTGTGCGCGATGGTTTTTATGAATACAACATTAAGTTTTCGTCGTTGCTACGTACGCTTGAGGATGTTCAGAATATTTACATCAATAAAAACGGGCGTATCTATCAGTTGAAAGATATTGCGCAAGTTGACCTTGCGGCGCAAAAGCAGAAGGGTGCTTCCTTTGCAAATGGCAAGCGTGCGGTTACATTGGCCGTGATTAAGCAAGCTGATGAGAACATTGCAAACATGCAGGCTTCGTTAGACAATGTAATCGGTACTTTTGGCGAAATGTATCCGGATATTGAGTTTTCGATTACACGTAATCAAACAGAACTTCTTAATTACACGATATCGAATTTGAAACAAAACTTATTGTTGGGCTTTGTTTTCATTTGCATTGTGGCGGTACTGTTCTTGGGCGATGTAAAGTCGCCGGCGGTAATCGGTATCAGTATGGTTGTGTCTATTGTGATCAGCTTTCTGTTCTTTTACCTCTTCAAGATGTCTCTTAATATCATTTCGCTTTCGGGGTTGATTCTTGCACTGGGGATGATGATTGACAGTTCGATCATTGTAACGGAAAACATTACGCAGTATAGGGAGAAAGGGCTTTCGCTCGATGCTGCTTGCGAGAAAGGAACCGATGAGGTAATTACTCCGATGTTGAGTTCGTCGCTTACAACCATTGCCGTTTTTGTGCCGCTGGTTTTTATGAGCGGTATTGCGGGTGCGATCTTTTTCGATCAAGCCTTTTCGGTAACGGTAGGTTTGATGGTTTCTTATTTCACAGGTATTATGCTGTTGCCGGTACTGTATAAGATGATTTACAGTATGCAGATTACAAAGCGAAGTCTGCTTCCCGAAGCTTTTCACCGTTGGACACAAGGAAACGGAATCGAGAATTGGTACGAGCGAGGCTTGCGCTTTGCTTTTCATCACAAGTTTTTGAACTTGGTGATTTGTGTAATCGTATTCCCGATTTGTGTGTTTATGTTCTACTTTATCCCAAAGGAGCGTATGCCTCAGATTGATGAGGTTGAAATGATTGCGAAGGTAGAGTGGAATGAGAATATTCACTTGGATGAGAGTTCGAAACGAGTGTCTCAACTTTTTAGTGCTATGGATACGATTGCGATCGAACACAACGGATATGTAGGAATGCAACAGTTTCTGTTGAATAAAGATAAGGAGTTGTCGACATCGGAGTCTGAGCTTTATTTTAAAACGAAGTCTACGCAAGATATTGCACGTCTCGAAAAGAATATCAATGCTTGGTTGAAGATGAATTATCCGTTTGCGCTGGTTTCTTTTTCGCCTCCGCCTACAATCTTTGAGAAGATATTTGTAACAGGCGAAGCTGACTTGGTTGCCGAGTTTTATCCGAAAGACCGGAAAACCATTCCTACGGCCGATCAGGTGAAAGTGATTGCCAATAAGATGGAAGAGCAGTTTGGGCATAAACCGCTTACTGTGCCTTTTCAAGAGCAAATAGATTTCTCAATCGATAAGGAGAAGCTACTCCTTTATAACATACCTTACAATCAAGTGTATCAGTTGTTGAAGACTGCATTCATGGACAACAATATTGCGATGTTGCGATCGTTTCAGCAGTTTTTGCCAATCTCGCTTGAGGGGCGACAAAAGACCGTGAATCAGATTTTGAATGAAACGCTGGTTGAAGTGACTGACCCGAAAACAAGAGCTATCAACTATATTCCAATCAATGAATTGATTTCAACGCGTCCGGCTGAAGACTTCAAAACGATTACTGCGGGAAAGAATGGGGAGTTTATTCCGTTTAGCTTCTACAGCGCGAATAGTCCGGAGCAAATCATAGACGCAACAAAGGCTGAATACAAACAAGGTAACGACTGGGATATTTCGTTCTCGGGAAGTTTCTTCTCAAACCAAAAAATGTTGAATGAATTAGTTGTCATCTTGTTGGTTTCGATCATGTTAATGTACTTCATTCTTGCTGCTCAGTTTGAAAGTTTTATGCAACCTCTTATCGTACTGATCGAAATACCGATCGACGTAGCTGCTGCTTTGGTTTTGTTGTGGCTCTGCGGACATACGCTGAATTTGATGTCGGCAATTGGTATTGTGGTTACCTGTGGTATCATTATCAATGACTCGATTTTGAAGATCGACGCAATTAATGAGCTGCGAAAAGGTGGTATGCCGCTGATGGATGCGATTCATGAAGCCGGTAAGCGACGTTTACGCCCTATTGTGATGACATCGCTTACTACAATCTTTGCGATGGTGCCGCTTTTGTTTACGTCCGACTTTGGTTCGGAGCTTCAAAAGCCGCTTGCTATTGCAATGATCGGAGCAATGGGTGTAGGAACAATTGTGAGTTTGTTCGTGATTCCGTTGGCATATTGGTTTATCTATGGTAGAAAAGTAAAAACAGTAAATGCATGAAAAACATAAATCTAATAATAACCTCATTGTGTGCGTGGTTCTTGAGTATGTCAATGCTTGATGCACAAGATCGAATCGTACTTACGTTGGATAAAACGATTACGTTGGCCTCGGATAGTTCGCTCGATGCCTTCCGTTCTAAGAATCTATACCTTGCTAATTATTGGCAGTATCGTACTTACAAAGCGAATCGTTTGCCGAGTCTTACGCTTTATACAAATCCGATTCGTTACAACAGAGATATTGTGCAACGCTACGATTCGGAGCAAAATATAGATGTGTATCGCGAGCAACAAACAATTTATTCATCGGCTAGTTTGGGTGTAAGGCAAAACTTTGACCTTACCGGTGGTACTTTCTTTGTGGATTCGGAGCTTGGTTATCTTCGAAACTTTGGAGATTACACGCAGACACAATATAATTCTGTTCCGGTTAGGGTAGGGTATCGTCAGGATCTCATCGGGTACAATCCGTTCAAGTGGGAAAAGAAGATTGAGCCTTTGCGTTATGAAAAAGCGAAGAAAGAGTTGATCTTTAATATGGAGGCAACCTCGGAACGAGCTACGGATCTTTTCTTTGAGTTAGCGATGGTGCAAGCGCAATACGATCTGGCCAAAAAGATGTTGGCTTCGAGCGATACATTATATAATATAGGGTTGCAGCGCCAAAAGATTGCGTCAATTTCAAAAGCGGACTTGCTTACGCTGGAGTTGGATCGTATTAATGCGCAGAATACACTCAAGAATGCTGATATGGATTTGAAGCGTGCAATGTTTTCGCTGGCTTTGTTCTTGAACTATGATAAAAATACGAAGATCACGCTTGTATTGCCGGGTCGTCCGCGCGATATGGATATTTCTGTCGATGATGCTTTGTTTCAAGCAAAGGAAAACAATCCGAAGTTTTTGGAATTGAAGCAGCGTATTTTAGAAAGTGAACGAGATGTAGACAGAGCGCGAAAGGAGTCTATGTTTAATGCAAGCGTGAATGCGAGTATCGGTTTTAACCAATCGGCCGAGAAGTTTAACCGTGTATATAAAGATTTGATGCAACAAGATATTGTGGGTGTTTCGGTTTCGGTGCCTTTGGTAGACTGGGGTGTGAGAAAAGGAAAGCACAATATGGCTAAAAACAACTTGAATGTCTTGAAGATTTCTTCAAAACAAGAGGAACTGAATATTGAAGAAGATGTAATCATGACGGTTGGCGATTTTAATATCCAACAAGATATGATCTCGAGTGCGGAGAATGCATTGGAGCTTGCTTCGATGGCTTATGATGCGACGAAGCAACGCTTCTTGATTGGGAAAGCAGACTTGAATAGTCTTACGCTTTCGCAAAACCGCGAACAATCGGCTCAACAAAATTATATTCAGGCATTGCGGAATTATTGGAAGAGTTATTTCAAGATTCGTAAACTCACGCTTTATGATTTTGATAAGAAGATTGCGTTATCGACAGAGTATGACTTTAAATTGGAGAACTAGTGATAAAAACAAACTTTAAAATATCATCGTTTACTCTCATTGTCGGTTTCTTGTGCTTGGCTTTGGGCGGATTAGCTTTTCTGCCTATGCTACCGGTCAAACTTTCTCCTTCGGCGATGACTCCCAACGTGAATGTTTCATTCAGTATGTATGGGAGTTCGGCTCGCGTTGTAGAGATGGAAGCGACTTCTAAATTGGAGGGTTTGTTTGCGCGTGTCAAGGGGATAAAAGAAATTAGTTCGCAGTCGGGAAACGGTTGGGGGCGTATTTCGATTGGCTTTGATAAGCATGTCGACTTGGATATCGTTCGATTTGAAGTGTCTTCAATCATCCGACAGGCATGGCCTTCCCTTCCTGAAACGGTAACGTATCCGTTGGTGAGCGTAAATCGCTCTGATGATAATGCGAACAGACCATTTATGAGTTATTCGCTGAATGCTCCGGCTACGCCGATTTTAATCATGCGCTATGCCGAAAATGTGATAAAACCTCAGTTGGCACAAGTGCCGGGAGTATACCGAGTAGATGTGAGTGGTGCAACTCCTATGGAATGGCAGATCTTATACGACAATGCTCAATTGATACAGTTGGGGATTAAAGTGGATGATATCCGCAATGCTATTTCTACCTACTTGCGAAAAGATCATCTTGGCATGGGGTTGGTGAGTAATTACTCAGGTGATAATACGGATCAATGGAAGCGTCTTGCGGTTGTTCCGGAAGAGGAGGTCAGCCGTTTTGATCCAGCTAAATTGATGGTGAAAGATAAAAATGGACAAGACTTCTCTCTTGATAAGCTTTTGAAAGTAGAACGAGTGGAAGAACAACCTCGAAACTATTTTCGCATCAATGGTCTCAACTCGATTTATCTGTCTGTTGTTGCCGAAGAAACGGCAAATCAAATAGAAGTAGCTAAAGCGGTGAAGGCAGTGATTGATCAGGCAACAATCGGATTGCCTACCGGCTATCAAATGCACTTGCGTTATGACTCTACCGAATATATCAACAATGA
>DLYT01000160.1:6673-17823 GCA_003447595.1 Porphyromonadaceae bacterium | reverse complement strand
TTGCTGATTACGCGCAATCTGAAATATTTGTTTTTGATTGTAGTGAGCTTATCTGTAAATATTGCCATTGCGTTGATCTTTTATTATCTGCTGGGGCTTGAGATTCAACTTTACTCATTGGCTGGTATTACCATTTCGCTGAGTTTGGTCATTGATAATACGATTATCATGTCTGACCATTTGATGCATAAAAAGAACCTGAAAGCTTTCTTGTCTATCTTGGCTGCAACGCTTACGACAATGGGCGCACTGGTTATTATCTTTTTCTTGGATGAAAAGATTCGACTCAACTTGCAAGATTTCGCAGCTGTTGTGATCGTAAACTTGTTTGTGTCGTTGTTTATTGCTTTGTTCTTTGTGCCTTCGATGATCGAAAAGCTTCGAATGGACGAAAAGAAACCCAGAAAAGGAAAACCTCGTTTTCAGTTTACGGGAAAGTTTCGCTTTCTTTCTCCACGACGGTTTGTGGTTTATGTAACGAGGGGATATGCTTTTGTGATTCGTGTGTTGTGTCGCAGAAAGTGGATTCCGATCACAATCTTGATCTTTGCTTTTGGTTTACCTGTGTTTATGTTGCCCGACAAAATCAAGGAGCCGGGTAAGTATGGCGAAAAGTACAATGAACTCGTAGCAAAGCCTTTCTACAAAGAAAAGGTGAAACCTTATATGGATAAGTTCTTAGGAGGTACGTTGCGTTTGTTTATTGAGAAAGTTTCAAATAGTAGCTATTATAATCGAGAAGGTGAGATTTCGTTGTCTATAAATGCGACATTGCCTAGTGGTTCTACTTTAGCACAGATGAACACGCTGGTGCAGCGAATGGAAGCTTATCTTTCGGAGTTTAAAGACATCAAGCAGTTTCAGACGAATATTTATAGTCCCAACCGGGCTTATATTCAAGTGAACTTTACGAAAGAGATTCAGAACTCTTCGTTTCCATATATGCTACGTTCCAATATTGTATCGAAAGCTTTGCAATTAGGGGGCGGTTCTTGGGGTGTGTATGGACTGCCCGATAATCAGGGTTTTAACAATGATGTGCGTGAATCCGTAGGTAATTATACCATTGATATGACCGGGTATAATTACGATGAATTGTATGCGCATGCTGAAAGACTCAAAGCACAACTTTTAACGAATCGACGCATAAAAGAAGTGACGATCAATTATGAAAGTTCATATTGGAAAGACGATTATAAGGAGTTTTCGTTTGATCTGAATAAAGAGATGCTTGCAAAAACCAATCTATTAGCCAATGATTTGTTTGCTTCTATCTCTCCTGTTTTTGGTAAAGATATGACTGTGGGAAGTGTTATCGTTGACAAAGATGTGGAGTATCTTAAACTTTCTTCACGTCAATCGAGTTTATATGATATATGGAGTTTGATGAATTTTCCATATCGTATTGGACAAAATGAGTATAAGCTTACCGATTTTGCAACGATACAAAAAGGACAGGCACCACAAAATGTAGCAAAAAAGAATCAGCAGTATGTTCTTGTACTTCAATATGAGTATTTGGGAGTAGGTCAGCAAGGCGAAAAGATCTTGGAAAGAACATTAAAGGAGTTTAATACAACGTTGCCAATGGGGTATAATGCCAAGGGAGGCTCTCGCTCTTATTGGTGGTCAAAAGAGAATCAAAAATCATGGCTGTTGTTGGTATTGATTATAGTGATTATATTCTTTACAACAAGTATTCTCTTTAACTCACTCAAGCAACCGTTGTCGGTAATATGTGTTATTCCAGTTTCATATATCGGAGTGTTTCTAACATTTTATTTGTTTAAACTCAATTTTGACCAAGGTGGCTTTGCTTCGTTTATCTTGCTATGCGGGATTACTGTGAATGCATCCATTTATATTATTAACGAATATAATAATGTGAAGCGTGCAAAACCGGCAATGCCATCTATACAAGCTTATCTTAAAGCTTGGAACTCAAAGATTATACCAATATTTCTTACAGTTGTGTCAACAATTCTTGGTTTTATACCGTTTATGTTGGGACAAAAAGAAGGCTTCTGGTTTCCTTTGGCGGCAGGCACTATTGGTGGGCTTGTGATGTCGATGGTGGCAATATTCATCTATCTACCAGTCTTTACATTGAAAAGACAACGCAAGAATGTTGAATGATTTAAAATGAATAGTTATGATTGTATTAAGTGACAAACGTATTTCAAAATGGTCTTTCTGGAGAAAGAAAGGGATGCTGATTTATTGCCTTGCCTCAGGTGTATTGATGCTGCTGTATATGGCAGTGGGATACTTCGTGATACAATCTTTATTGTTTCACAAATATGAATGGGTTGGAATTATAGCTTTCGGTTGTACTGGTATGTTATGCGGAAGTTTCTTTGCAATTGCATATTGGTACGATAATGAGCGAAGGTATAAGCTTTGGCTCGAGAGTCAAGAAGAGTAACTTGAAAGATATAAAAAAGGGGAGTTCATTTCAAAATGAGCTCCCCTTATATTTTAAAACAGGTTCAATTACTTGCCAAAAGGAATTTTACTTTTGATGTATTGTTCAAATTCATCTTTCAAAGACGTCATTGTCTCTTTTACGGTTGTAATCTTTTCCGCTTTGAAAGCATTTGCACCTGCAAAAGCATAACCGCGTTCCAGATTGCCTTTAAAAGCATTGTATAAAGCAAGCATGATGCAATATGGACTTTTCTCGATATTACAAGTCTTGATACAATGGAAAGGGCATTTCTTCGGTTGCGTTTTTCCCTCTTTTACTGCTTGTATAAACGGTCCGTTAATTGCTCTACCAGGCATGCCGACCGGACTTTGAATAATCTCAAGGTCTGACTCCTGCGCATTAACGTAGGTTTCTTTGAAAGCTGTAGAGGCATCGCACTCTTCAGTGGTAACAAAGCGTGTTCCTAATTGTACTCCATCTGCACCAAGTTCAAGCATTCGGTGGATGTCTTCTCCCGTATAGATACCTCCGGCTGCAATAACAGGTATCTTTTTATTGTATTTTTCTTCAAAAATACGTACTTCTTTGACCACATCGGTAAGGATTTGCTCCAAAGAATAGTTTTGATCATCGAGTTGATCCTTTTTATAGCCTAAGTGGCCTCCGGCTTTTGGGCCTTCAACAACTACTGCATCTGGTAGATAGTCATAGTTGTTTTTCCATTTTTCGCAGATAACTTTGACTGCTCTAGCTGAAGAAACAATAGGAACTAATTTCGTTACACTGTCTTTCGTTAGGAAAGATGGCATATCCAAAGGTAGACCTGCGCCAGAAAAGATGATATCCACTTTCTCTGAAATACATGTCTTCACGATGTCTGCAAAGTTAGTCATCGCTACCATTACGTTAACACCGATGATGCCTCTTGCTTTTTCGCGAGCTTTGCGAAGCTCTTCTTTTAATCCCATAATACTTGCCTCTGCATAATTATCAGACAAGTTTCTGTATAACAGGCCAAGACCTGCTGATGAAATAACACCAATTCCTCCTTCATTAGCTACAGCCGATGCTAATCCTGAAAGAGATATACCTACACCCATTCCTCCTTGAACTACAGGAATGCGTGCTAATAAATTTCCAATTTTTAAACTTCTCATGTAAGTTAAAGTGTATATTGATTTATAATAATCGGTTCGGTTATGCTTTGAGCTTTTAACCGAACTGTTATTCTCAGTTTAATTGTTTAAGCTGTGAACCAATTGGTGCACAAATATAATAATAATGTGCATTTAGCAATACCTCTACCATTGATTAATTTATTCAAAAATTCAAAACAGTTAAATTATAAATACTATATGGTTTTATTTCAAATAAAATTACATATGA
This sequence comes from Porphyromonadaceae bacterium, assembly GCA_003447595.1. Classification (GTDB taxonomy): domain Bacteria; phylum Bacteroidota; class Bacteroidia; order Bacteroidales; family CAMTPD01; genus UBA12018. Next base: position 14,009 of record DLYT01000160.1, on the reverse strand, counting down.
AGTGTATTGTCTTTTTGTATTGTATATCAATGATTCATGTGAATTGCTAGAGTCTAGTCTTTGTTTTGATAAGTATTTTAATGATAATATTTGATATCAGAATAAATATTTTTTTTGATTGCATAAATGCATAATTCAATAAATATTATAATTGATCAGAGAGTATAGCTTACTAAATGCAATTAAATAGGGGCGTTTTGTTAAAGCTAGCTTTATAATGTTTAAACTATTTCTTGTTTATTTCTTTCTTCGATTAAACAAAACAGAACCTATTTAGTGTTTATATAATATAAATGCCACTTAAATTTTTAAATACCTATCTTTTGAACGAAAGAATTATGAAAAGTAAATGCATGTTTTTGACATTCATGCTGCTAATCTTGAATGTCGGTGCCCTATTCGCACAAGCAAGAAAAGTGTCTGGTACCGTGACGGACACAGATAGTCAGACACCCTTGCCTGGAGCAACCATTATGGTTAAGGGAACTACTATCGGAACTGTAACCGATGGAGATGGAAAATACACGATTGATGTGAAAACCGATGAAGATGTATTGATCTTTAATTTCCTAGGAATGCAGTCTGTAGAGCAAAAAGTTGGTGCTCGAAATGTAATCAACGTAAATATGATTACTGATGCTTTGGAAATCAATGAAGTTGTTGTTACAGCAATGGGTATTGAAAGAAAAGCCAAAAGTTTAACTTATGCAACTCAAAATGTAGCCGGCTCTGAAATTGTACGAGCAAAAGATCCGAACATGATTAACTCATTGCAGGGTAAAACATCTGGTCTAGTGATTACTCCAAATGCAAGTGGTGCTGGTGGTTCCTCAAAAGTTTTGTTACGTGGTAACAAATCTGCACAAGGAAATAACCAGCCATTAGTTGTTATTGATGGTGTTCCGATGTCTAATCCAAGTACTGCGCAACAAACAAGTGAGTATGAAGGACGAGATGGAGGTTCTGCTTTATCAAACCTTAATCCTGACGATATTGCAAGTATCAATGTCTTGAAAGGAGCTTCAGCAGCTGCACTTTATGGTAGTATGGCTGCCAATGGTGTATTGATGATTACCACGAAAAAGGGTAGAGAAGGTAAAGTTCGCGTAGATTTCTCATCAAGTTTGCAGTTGGAAACACCATCTACAGCTCCAAAACTTCAAAGTAAATATGGTGCAATTGTAACGGGTGATCAGTTAAGCGCAAAGAGTTGGGGTGATAAAATCACTACTCCGGCTTCTGGCAAAGATAGAATGGATGAGTTTTTCCGCACAGGAAGTACGTTAATTAACTCAGTAGCAATTAATGGTGGAACAGAGAAAGTTCAATCATACCTTTCATATGCCAATACTTCGGCTTGGGGTATTACACCTACGAACGATTTCTACAGACATAATATTACTTTACGCGAGTCGTTTAATTTATTCAACAATAAATTGACGATCGACGGTAGTGTAAATTACATTGTTCAGAAAGGTAATAACCGTCCGCACGGAGGTACTTACTTTAATCCTCTTACAGGTATGTATACATTCCCTGCAAATGGTGATTTCAAAAACTACAAAGATAATTATGAAGTCTTTGATTCATCGCGCAATATGTATGTTCAGAACTGGTATACTCCTCTCGATGACTTTACACAAAACCCTTATTGGGTGTTGAATCGTAATAAGAGTACAGAAAGACGTAATCGTATTCTCACTACCGGATCAGCGAAGTGGATGCTTACCGATTATTTAAATATTCTAGGTCGTTTAAGCTATGACAAAACTACCGACAATTTCGAACAAAAGTTCTATGCTTCAACAACCCAAGTATTGGTTCCTGCAAATGGACGTTATAGAAGAGAAGACTTTGATACACGTCAATTTTATGGTGATTTGTTAGTAAACTTCAATAAATCATTTAATGCATTTGACTTAAGTGCTACCGTTGGGACAAGTTTTATGGACTTCAAAGCAAACACACTTAAACTTGATAGTGATAAATTAGGTTTGGTTATTCCGAACTTCTTTGTTCCAGAAAACGTAAACGGAAATGGATTGCAACGTATGTCGAATCCTCGCAAACGATTGAATTCTGTTTTCGGAACTGCTCAACTTGGTTACAAGGATATGGTGTTTGTCGATATTACAGGTCGTAACGACTGGTCGTCTACGTTGGCTTACACAAACAATAAATCATATTTCTATCCAGCTTTCGGTCTTACTGCTATTGCTAATGAAATCTTTAAAATGCCAGAAGTAATTAATCTGTTGAAATTAAGAGGCTCCTATAGTATTGTGGGTAACGATATGCCTGCATATATTACTCATCCAAAAGATGGATTTAATCTAGGGCAACTAGAGCCAAATAACAATGCACCTTTCTCTGAAATGAAACCAGAGAAGATGCATTCAATGGAATTTGGGTTCGATCTAGCATTACTAGACAATAGTGTAAATGTTGACTTTACTTGGTATAAGTCGAACAATAAGAATCAGTACTTCGAAATTAGTGCACCAATGGCCAGTGGTTATGACAAACTGTATATCAATACCGGAGATATTCAAAATACAGGTGTTGAGTCTACATTGAGTTATACAAAATCATTTAATTCTGATTGGGATTGGAAAACGTCATTCAACTTTGCTTACAATGATAATAAAATCAAGAAACTAGATCCTCGCTTGGGTAACTATGTAACGATAGGTGAAGGTGCCGGTTTTAGATTTATTCTTAAAGAAGGCGGTTCGTACGGTGATATTTATACACGTGTACTTGAACGCGACGAACAAGGTGTAATCAAAGTAGATGATAAAGGTTTGCCTATTATCTCGAAAGATTATGAATATGTAGGTAACGTAAACTCAAAATGGCAACTAGGCTGGGGTAATACAATTAATTATAAAGACTTCTCGCTTTATTTCTTAATTGATGGCCGCATTGGAGGAAAGACTGTTGGCTTGACTCAAAGTTATCTTGATAGCTGGGGTGTTACAGAAGTAACCGCAAACGCTAGAGACAATGGCGGTGTAGACCGAGGTAATGGAGAAAAGATTGATGCACAATTATTCTACGAATCTACAGGTGGTAAAGACAAAGCAGGAGGTGAATATACTTACAATGCAACAAACTTCCGTTTGCGTGAATTGTCTGTAGGTTACACATTCCGCAATCTATTTGGTGAATCAAAAGATCTTGGTTTGTCTCTAATTGCACGCAACTTGTTCTTTATCCATAAGAAATCTCCAAATGATCCAGACTTATCTATATCTACAGCAAACGGATGGCAAGGTTTTGACATCTTCGGATTACCTGCAACTCGTAGCTATGGATTTAGTTTAAAAGCAACATTCTAACTATTTTATGATTATCATTATGAAAAATATAGCATTTAAAACTTTGAGAAAGTTAGCACCATCAATGGTCTTGGGAGCTATGATCGGAGTTACTTCATGTACAGATAATTTTGAGCAGATCAATGACGACCCTAACGGACTTAATCCAAGTCAAGTTCCTGTTGAGTCTCGCTTTACACAACCGATGCAATCAATTTATCTGAACTTTCAAAACAGAGATTACGAGTATCAGTTGCAACAAAATTTGAATGCCGACTTGTATTCCGGTTATTTAGCAAATCCAACACCTTTTGGAGGAAACAATAATAATTCAACCTACGCGCTTAACGATGGGTGGAATAATATGGCATTCAAAGCAGGTATTCTTTACGTGATGAAACCGGTATCGCAAATCATTGCCTCTGCAACAGAGATGGGATATAAAGATTACATTGCATTGGCCAAGATTATTCGTGTAGCAGCAATGCATCGTGTATCAGATATTTACGGGCCACTGCCATATAGTAAAGCCATGCAAGGAGGACAGTCAGTTCCTTACGATAGTCAAGAAAGTTTGTACGATCAATTCTTTGCTGAATTAGAAGAGTCGGTAAATGCATTGACAGACTTTGTAGACAATGATCCTGCGGCAGCAGAGCAACGTATTGTTCAATTTGATCAAATGTGTGAAGGTGATTATGTGCGCTGGATTCGTTTTGCAAATACTTTGCGTTTGCGTTTGGCGATGCGTATTGTAAAGGTCAATCCGGTGAAAGCTAAAACGATTGCCGAGGCAGCAGTGAATCAAAAATATGGAGTGCTTACTTCTGCCGATAAAAACATTGAAGTTAAAAGCGAGAAACTAACCAATCCTTTGCAGGTAATTAGTTTTGCTTACGGTGATATCCGTGTAGGTGCTTCGTATGTTTCTATTCTAAGTGGGTATAATGATCCTCGTTTGGCTGCGACTGTATTGCCGGTAGGTTGGTTTGAAAAAGGAGGGAAGCCGACTGATATTTTGGATAAAAAAGGTATGCCGACAGGTAATATTGGCAAGTTTGTAGGTATTCGTCAAGGAGCAATTATCCCGGATAAATCCAATTACGAAATGTATTCTGTAATTAATATGGATAAAAAGGATAAGTCAAGCATGCGTTACCCTTTACCAATCATGAAAGTTGCTGAGGCATACTTCTTACGTTCAGAAGGCGCTTTGCGAGGATGGAACATGGGAGGCACAGCCAAAGACCTTTATGAGGCTGGTATTCAAGTTTCGTTTGATGATTATGGAATTTCTCCGGATAAATACGCTGCTTATGTTGCAAACAATTCGGGTGTAGCTGCCGACTATGTAGATCCATTCAATACAGCAAATAACATTGCCGGACTAAATAAAGTAACGGTTAAGTGGGATGAAGCTGCTTCAAACGAAATTAAACTTCAAAAGATCATTACCCAAAAATGGATTGCGATGTTCCCAGAAGGCCAAGAGGGATGGAGTGAGTTTCGTCGTACTGGTTATCCGAAGCTATTTCCTGTGGTTGATAATAGAAGCAATGGTGAAATACCTGAAGGCGAATTTATCAAGCGCTTACCATTCACACTAGACGAACGTAATACCAATCTTGAAGCTGTAGAAGAAGCGCGCAAACTATTAAGCGGACCAGACAATGCAGGCACTCGTTTGTGGTGGGATGTTGCTGGAGCCAACTTCTAAGAATGTTTGCTAATTCGTATTTGACAAACCACTTATCATAAAAAGAACCGGTATCGTAAAAGCTTCAGCTTTGCACGATACCGGTTTTTATTTTCTTTATATTTCGGTCGAAGTTATTTCAATAAATCATCAATGACTTTAACCATCTCGTTAAACTCTTCCGTGTTGAATAAGCGAGTAAGCATTACAATCTTTCCGTCTTTTCCAATAATTACGTTACGTGTTATGCCCGCCTTTTTGTCAGCGTACAATCCAAAGATATCTGCATTCGGGTCAAGCCCCAACGGATAAGTTACGCCCGTAGCCTTAGCAAACTTTTCAACGGTTTCAAGCGGCTCGTCTCTATCAATTCCAAATAGAGCGAAGTCGGGATTGCTTTTGTGTTTGTTCCAAATATCTTTCTCGATAAATGGCATTTCTTTGCGACAAACACCGCACCAGCTAGCTGTAAACTGCAACATTACAACTTTTCCTTTCAGGTCTGAAAGTTTCATTGTTTTGCCGTTGGTTAATTTCATTTCAAAGTCGGGAGCAACTTGACCCACTTTTACTAAATAACCACGGTCGTCGTTGTTTGCGCTTTGCGTAGTAGCAAGGTCTGTTACTGTGCCGGCATGCATCGGAGCCGCGGCAAGAGCAGCAAGTGCTCCTAAAACACCAAAAATCTTTTTCATATAGTCTCTGTTTTATATTCAAAATCAATAAGAACAAAGATAAATAAACTATTGGCGTAAGAAAATATAAAAACGCAAGTTGAAGGTACTTTGCTTGTGGTGTAAATATTTTTTATTAATATTGTTTTTTGTAAAACCTGCAAAGGGTTGTGCTTGTTAGTTATTTATAATGCAAAACGTCAAAGCAAATCGCTAGTTTTTATACACATAGCTTATCGATTGGCTGTTTAAATCAATTGGAAAATTTTAGAACGTATTATTATGATCAACGTAAATATTGTGAAAAGTCTTAAGAGGCTTATTCTCCAGGCATGTTTAGTTATAACCGTGTTGCCATGCTTAATCTCATGCGACGACTCTATTCCATATTCTGATCGTACGGTATTGGTATATTTAATGGCAGAAAACTCGCTGTCGAATAATGCATACTCAAATCTTGAGGATATGGTGAAAGGTGTTGAAAAGGGGATAGGTTCGGGCAGTTTGGTTTGTTATTTTGACCCGATTGATGCACCACCTTCGCTTATTCACATTACACCAAAGGGAAAAAAGACAATTCGTGAGTACAGTGAGCAAAACTCTTCATCTCCAGAAGTGATGCGAAGCGTAATCGAAGAGGTACGTTCGAAATTTCCATCATCAAGTTATGGTTTAGTGCTGTGGTCGCATGGAACAGGTTGGATGCCTGCAACAATCTCCTCATCCCGACGTATGTCTACTTTCAGTACAGCGCCTTATTCTCCACTGGTAAAGCGTCCCGCTGCAACAACTCGAGCATTTGGTCAAGACGGGAATAACTGGATGGATTTAAATGACCTCCAAAATGGAATTCCTGATAAAGCATTTGATTTCATTATGTTTGATGCTTGCTACATGTCTCAAATAGAAGTGGCGTATGCCTTAAAAGACAAAACTCCCTATATCATTGCGTCTCCTACCGAAGTATTAGCTACAGGCTTTCCGTATGCAGAAATCATCGATAATATGTTTGTGTCGCAATTAGATTTGAAGGGAGTATGTAAAGAATACTTTGATTATTATAATAATAAGACCGGCTTTAATAAGTCGGCAACCATTGCATTGATTAAAACTGAGAAGTTGCAACAGATTTCAGAACTTGCGAAAGCAATCTACATGCCTCGTTTAGCAGAGATCGAATCGTTCAATGTATCAGCATTGCAATATTATGACCGCAACTATACGCATACAATGTTCGACTTAGATCAATTTGTTCGCCTGCTTGCTCCCGAAGAGGCTACACAGTTTACGAAGCTACTTGACGAAATTATTGTGTACAAAGCAGCAACGCCGATCTTTTTAGGAGGCAACTCGGGAAGTGGTATCACGATAAACTTGGAAAACTTCTCCGGTATCAGCACATACGTTCCCATATCGAGTTATTCTTTATTGAATCAATCGTATTATTTGCAAGATTGGTATCGCGCTGTATATGAGTGATAAGTAAAATATTTTAAAAAATAGTTGGGTGAAGGTATTGCAAGTTCAAAATATTGTAATACCTTTGCAACGCAATCGAGAAACAACGGTTGTGACCAACAAACGGTGTGGTAGTTCAGCTGGTTAGAATACCTGCCTGTCACGCAGGGGGTCGCGGGTTCGAGTCC
>DLYT01000160.1:0-6391 GCA_003447595.1 Porphyromonadaceae bacterium | reverse complement strand
TTCGAGTCCCGTCTTTCGCTCTCAAGCGTCCATCTCAATGAGGTGGACGCTTTTTTTATACCACGTATTCAACGGAATCCGGAGCCATGCACTCCAAATTCCATTCTTTCTTTATTTACTCCACCCAGATGCCATGTTTGAAAAGCTGAAACCATTTGTTGATCGATGACTCATCAGACAAATTGAGTTTAGTTAAAACCGCTTTTGCAAATTCAATAGGATAAATACCCCCTGCGGTAATGATGTTCTGATCCGCTACAGCTTCTGCTTCTACATAATTCACGTCACCTGTATAATTCGGGGCCATTTGCTTGAGATAGAAAAGCACATTGCTTGTATGCTTTACACGATCGAGAAGACTAAGTTGAGCAAGACGAATGGTTGCACCACATATTGCAGCAATTGTTTTTCCATTCGTAGCCATTGTCTTGACAAGACCATCAACCCCGTTCAATTCACCTTTCTCCCAAGCANNAATGATGTTCTGATCCGCTACAGCTTCTGCTTCTACATAATTCACGTCACCTGTATAATTCGGGGCCATTTGCTTGAGATAGAAAAGTACATTGCTTGTGTGCTTTACACGATCGAGAAGACCAAGTTGGGCAAGACGACTGGTTGCACCACATATTGCAGCAACTGTTTTTCCATTCGTAGCCATTGTCTTGACAAGACCATCAACCTCGGTCAATTCACCTTTCTCCCAAGCATAACCTCCCGGTAATATCAGCATCTCGGCAGTGTTTGCGTTCAGATCATTTAGCGATTTGCCGGGTAGTACGTTTAGTCCGCCCATCGAAACCACAGGCTTTCCATCAAGAGAGAAGTAAACGACTTCACACGCGGGAAGTTTCATTAATTCGGGCGTGATATAGGCAATCTCCCAATCGGAGTAACCGTCGAAAAGGAAAATAAGGATTTGTTTCTTCATTGTTTTATTGCGTTAAAATGTAAAGATAGTATTTTGTGAGGCTTGATAATGACTCAATCAGATTGTATCTTTGGTAAAGGAAAAAGAAAACACAATAAGAGAAAAAAGAGCAGTAAATGAAAGTATTGATACTATGCACCGGCAACAGTTGTCGCAGTCAGATGGCGCACGGCTTTATGCAATCGTTTGATCAGTATATGATCGTATGTTCGGCCGGGACACAAGCAGCCGGAAAGTTGAATGAAGGAGCCGTGAAAGCGATGGCCGAAGTAGGTATCGACATTTCACAGCATACATCCGATTCGGTGGAGAAATACTTGGGCGAAAGTTGGGACTATGTAATTACCGTATGCGGAGGAGCCAACGAAGCTTGTCCGGCATTTACCGGCAAGGTAAAGCATCGTGTGCATTTGGGATTCGACGATCCGTCGCACGCTACGGGTACTCCTGAATTTATCGAAAGCGAGTTTCGCCGTGTAAGAGATGAGATCAAACAACGTTTTTACCGTTTCTACATCGACGAGATCAAGGGTGAGCAATCGTGTGCTTGCGGGGCAAATGATTTTTGTCAGTGTGAATAAAGCGAAATAAACGGCCTAAAATAAGACAGGACACTTGCCATTGAGCGAGTGTCCTGTTGTTTTTATGTACACAAAAGTGTGTTATCTTTTTGGTTTAGCTGAGGCAGAATACGATTTGTTTTTGCCTTTGCGTTTGATGGCACGAAGGTGTGCCTTGTTACGAGTTTTCTCTTTGTTGAGCGATGGGATAGCACATAGCTCTTCAAAGCTTAAACCTTTGCGCTTTTGATCGCGAACTTTTTCTTTCGTTGTTAAGCTCATAAAGATTGAATTGATGATTCGGAATTAATACTTACAAATTTACGCAAAAATCGCGACTTATACGCAGCATGACAAAAGAATAGATTAATTTATGCTCGTTAACAAGTTGCAAGACGCAAACCGTCCGTCGTCTTATTGTAAAAAGCCGCAAATGCGCAGTCTTGCAAGGTTTTGCCATAAAAGAGGCATTTTGTCGTTAAAAACGCTTTTATTTCGCTAGATGGCTCAAATCAACAACGCGTTTGAATCTTACATTTTGCTGCTTTAGAGGAGCTTTGCGGCGACGAGCTTGGTTTTTGATTAGCGAGAAGAGTCTTTTTAAGAATCAAAATGAATGATAAAAGGGATCATTAATAACACAATGCTTTGCTTAAACTGTCGCTCAGTGGCTTCGGGCACACCATTGCCGTGGTGTGGGGCAGGGGTTTTACTCTCGCCGAGTTGAGGCGGAATGTTTTCAATGAAAAGGCTTTTCCGTTATAGTGAAGAGTGTTTTCATTCATAACGAAGAGTGCGGAAAGTCTTCGTGGAAAACAAAAATACTATTTGTGGTGAGTAAAAAAAGTCTTCGTGAAAACTCCAAAACCTCTTTTCAAGAACCTAGTTTGGTCTTTTCGAAAAGTAAAAGAGCTTTTTTCAAGAACTAAATAAGGTTTTTGAGAGAAGGAAGTAAGCTTTTTGTACCCAAAATGCCTGTTTTTAGTCTAAACTCCATTCTAACAACTCAAAAATCACCTGTTTTGATCATCTGAACCACATTAGGGTCTTTGAAAAACCCCATTTCTTGAAAGTGAAAATCAGGCAAAAAACCACAATCTAGAAGCCGAAATCCTCATAAATACACCAAAAAGCAGCCTCGAACACTCCGCCGGGTTTTTGCCTTGTGTAGGCTTCGTGTAAATTTTGAGAAAACAGTGGCTCTGAAACAAATCCTTGTCCGTATGAAAGAAACCATTTGATTTATTCTTTTTTCAGAGGTTGAATGCATCTTTTTTTCTTCAATTAATCGTAATTTTGCGGCATGAAAAATAAGGTGCAGATTACATTGCCTGCGGAGTGGTATCCGCAGAGTGCCGTGCAGCTTACCTGGCCGCACGAAGAAACCGATTGGTTTTCTATTCTTGATGAAGTAATACCTTGCTTCGTGGAGATTGCCAAAGCAGTTGTGAGACATGAGAATCTCATAATTGTTTGTCAGGATGTAGATCTAGTGAAGACACAGCTGGGAGACGACATCGATTACTCTCGCGTGATCTTTAAAACCATGCCAACGAACGATACCTGGGCACGCGATCATGGTGCGATTACAGTGTTGGAAAATGGCGAGCCTGTGATTTATGACTTCACCTTCAACGGATGGGGAATGAAGTTTGCGGCCGGACTCGACAACCAAATCACGCGCAACCTGCATGCTCAAAACACATTCGCCCCTAACGTAGCATACAAAAACAAGCTTAGCTTTGTGCTCGAAGGCGGTAGTGTCGAAAGCGATGGCAAAGGTACGCTGCTTACTACGGCAGAGTGTTTGCTTTCTGTAAATCGTAACGAACACATGTCGAAAGAAGAAGTAGAGCAATACCTGAAAGATACACTAGGCTTTGACCGAATCTTGTGGTTGAATCACGGTTACCTTGCCGGCGACGATACCGACAGTCACGTAGATACGCTGGCACGACTTTGCGACGAACAAACGATTGCTTACGTGAAATGCGACGATCGCGACGACGAACACTACGAGGCTCTTGCACGTATGGAGGAAGAGTTGGAGTCGTTTACTACCCGCGACGGTAGCCCGTATCGCCTGATCGAACTACCTATGGCCGATGCCGTAGAGTACGACGGCGAGCGAATCCCTGCAACGTATGCGAACTTCCTAATCATCAACAACGCCGTATTGTTGCCTTTCTACAATTCGCCGGTTAAGGACGAATTGGCACGTCAGGTGCTGCAAGCCGCATTCCCCGATCGAGAAGTAATCGGCATCGATTGCTCGGCATTGATCAAGCAACATGGTTCGCTTCACTGCGTTACGATGCAGTATCCGAAAGATGTAGTGGTGAAATAACAGAAAAACAGGAATCAAATGAAGACACTAAAGGTGGGCATTGTTCAGCAAGCGAACTCTGCCGATACACAACATAATATCGAGAAATTAAAAAGCAATATCCGCGAGGCGGCAGCACAAGGTGCCGAGCTTGTTGTATTGCAAGAGTTGCACAACGGATTGTATTTTTGCCAAGTAGAGGATACGAACAACTTCGATCAGGCCGAAACCATTCCGGGTCCATCTACCGAAACTTTCGGTGCGTTGGCAAAGGAGTTGGGCATCGTACTTGTGCTTTCTCTTTTCGAAAAGCGTGCGCCGGGCCTTTACCACAACACGGCTGTAGTGTTGGAGAAAGACGGTTCTATCGCGGGCAAATACCGTAAGATGCACATTCCGGACGACCCTGCTTATTACGAAAAGTTCTACTTTACACCGGGCGATCTTGGCTTTGAGCCGATCCAGACTTCGGTAGGTAAGCTTGGCGTATTGGTGTGCTGGGATCAATGGTATCCCGAAGCTGCGCGCCTAATGGCAATGCGCGGTGCCGACGTACTTATTTATCCTACGGCTATCGGTTGGGAATCTTCGGACAAGCCGGAGGAGAAACAACGCCAAAAGGATGCGTGGGTGATTTCGCAACGCGGGCATGCCGTGGCAAACGGATTGCATGTGATTTCGGTAAACCGTACCGGACATGAAGCAGATCCTTCTGGACAAACCAACGGCATTCAGTTTTGGGGCAACTCATTCGTGGCGGGTCCGCAAGGTGAGTTCGTAACAGAGCTATCAAACGACAAAGAAGAAGTGTGCGTGGTAGAGCTTGATATGCTTCGCTCGGAGCAGGTGCGCCGCTGGTGGCCTTTCTTCCGCGATCGTCGTATCGACGCGTTTCAAGGACTGACTCAACGTTTTCTTGATTAACATATAAAAAGGTCAGATTCGGATGGGAGGGAGACTCTCCGTTCGAATCTGCTTTGTTTTAGCTATACGCACTGATGAATTTTATAGACAATACAAAAGCGTGCGAGTTGATGAATGCATATACATCGGCTCGCACTCCTTATATCTTCATAATCGACTACAAGATGCAACAATGTTGCGTATTGAAGTGGGATGAGGTAGACGCAAGCGAATGGTTGTACCAGCTCGAAGGGGTGACCAATTGCTCCGAAGAGACGGCAAACACCCTCGGAGGAGAGATGACTTATTGCTCCAAAGAGATAACTGATTCTCTCGAAGAGACGGCCGAAGATGCTGCTTGCCAGTGGGAGCCCGACTTTATGTCGTTTGCCGACTATGCCGCTTGCTTTGATGTGGTGATGCGCGGACTTCGTCGCGGAGATTCATTCTTAACCAACCTCACTGTTGCCACTCCTGTGCGTACAGATAAAGACCTAAAGACATTATTCTCGCTTGCAAAGGCGCGCTACAAGATGTGGGTGAAAGATTGTTTTGCTTTCTTCTCGCCCGAGATCTTTGTGAAGGTAGAAGGAGACGTGGTTGCGAGTTATCCGATGAAAGGTACCATCGACGCTTCCATTCCCAATGCTTACAACGTAATCTTGAACGACGAAAAGGAAAAGGCCGAGCATGCTACGATTGTCGATCTGATCCGAAACGATTTGAGTATGATTGCCAGTGAGGTAAACGTGGCGCGTTATCGCTATGCCGACTTGATTCATACAAATCGTGGCGACTTGCTGCAAATCAGTTCGGAAGTAACCGGTAAGTTACCACACGATTGGCAACAACAGTGGGGCAACTTGTTTTTCAAACTTCTACCGGCCGGTTCGATCTGCGGGGCACCAAAGCCTCGAACGCTCGAAATCATTGATGAGGCGGAAACCTCTCCACGCGGATTTTATACCGGCGTTGCGGGATATTACGATGGTAATGTGTTCAACAGCGCGGTGATGATTCGTTTTGTCGAACAAACGGCAGCGGGGTTGGTGTTTAAAAGCGGCGGCGGAATCACATTCCAAAGTGATGCGCGCAGCGAATACGAAGAGATCAAACAGAAAACATACATACCGGGTGCAAAACAATGAAACAGCAATTTATAGAAACCATTTGCCTGAAAAACGGATCTTTTCAAGCAATCGACTGGCATCAGGCTCGCTTGAATCGTGTATTTGCGGAGGTTTTTCCCGATGCGAAGTCTTTCGACTTGGCGGAGATATTGGCTCAAAATCCATGTACACTGACTGCCGAAAACGCAACCGACCGCATTCGCTGCCGTGTGTTGTATGATGGGGATGGGGTGAGTGTTTCTTATTTTTCCTATCACATTCGCCCGGTATCGTCGTTGATGCTAGTAGAAGCCAACGCGATCGATTACCATTTGAAGTTTGCCGACCGAAGCGCGCTGGATACTTTGTTTGCAAAGCGTGCCCACTGCGACGATGTGCTTATTGTAAAAGATGGATTCGTGACGGATACTTCTATTGGTAACGTGGCTTTGTACGACGGCGAGCGTTGGTTTACGCCAAGCAAGCCGCTTTTGCAAGGCACAAAACGTGCGCAATTGCTTGCAAACGGGCTTTTGCATGAGCGCGAGATCACAAAAATAGA
>DLYT01000080.1:28754-38409 GCA_003447595.1 Porphyromonadaceae bacterium | reverse complement strand
ATATTGTTTTTATCTTCCATAAGTATTATCTAAATTCTAAATTAACCGAATCTTAGTCTAGATCTGGGATTGATGTAATTTTTGCATCAGCCCATAGATTTTCGAATTGATAGAATTCTCTAAGTTCGGGTAATAAAATGTGTACAATAACTGTGCCATAATCAACAGCAATCCATTGTGCATTTCTTTGTCCGTCTTGTCCGATAGGTTTTTCTCCTGTTTCTTTTCTTACATAATCCCAAACTGAATCATACAAAGCAGAAATCTGAGTAGGAGTTCTTCCTTCACAAATTACGTAGTATTTGCATACTGCGCCCATGTGTTTGGAAACGTCTATAGTAACAATGTTCTTTCCTTTTTTTTCTTGTAATCCTTCAACAATTTTCTGTACAAGATTTTCTGTTTCGTTCATCTTATTAATAATCTCCTCTATTAGTTTTATGTTCAGGACTGCAAATATAGTTTTATTTCTGTTCTTTACGAAGATAATATTTTATTTATATATGCCTCTGACAAGCATAAACAAAACAACAATTCAAGAATAAAGGTTCAAAAGTGAATTTTTTTGTCTTAAAGCTTGCAGAATTAAAAATAATGCCTACCTTTGCAACCGTAATAATGATTGTCTCATGGTGTAATGGTAGCACAGCAGTTTTTGGTTCTGTTAGTCAGGGTTCGAATCCTCGTGAGACAACGATCTAAAGCGATAAGATTTTTTCTTATCGCTTTTTTTTATCTATAAAAAACAAGCCGGTAGAAAGTTTATAAACGATTCTACCGGCTTATTTTTATTTATACTGAATCCATTTAATAATCTCTTTGATCGAAGGTTTCTTTCCATACATTAGTATTCCCACTCGATAGATCTTGCCTGATAGCTTAACCATTAAAATGAAAGTGGCAAAAAGTAACGTTAAAGAAAGCCCTATCTGCCATAAAGGCACATCAAAAGGTAATCGTACCATCATAACAATTGGTGATGTTAATGGGAATAAAGAACCCCAGAATGCTAAGGGACCATCCGGATTTTCCATGCTATACATTCCCGCATAGAATGCAAAAAGCATTAAGATGGTGACAGGTGTCATAAATTGTTGTGTATCTTCTTGGCTGTCTACCGCTGCCCCAATTGCAGAAAATATAGATGCATACAATCCATATCCGCCAATAAAAAAGAGTATAAACATGAATGAAATTAGGGGAAGGTTGATTGCTGATAAGGAGGATGATATAAAATCAAAAACTCCTGTATTAGATACTGCTTCTCCACCTGAAGCAACTACAGTTTGTCCCACAAGCATAAGCGCTAGAGATAAAATGGCCCATAATATCATCTGAGTAATGCCCACCAATCCGATACCAATAATCTTTCCCATCATTAAATCGAAAGGTTTTACAGATGAAATAATAATTTCGATGATCCGACTTGTTTTCTCTTCAATAACACCTTGCATTACCATGGCTCCATAAAGCATAATAAATAAGTAGATGAAGAACGTAAAAGCGATTCCTATACCTGATGCTATCTCTGTAGATGACTTTTGAATAGATCCGTCACCTCCCCATTTTATAGTTTGTATGTCAACTCTGATTTTAGAATCTGCAATGATTTGTTTTAAGTTGGGGATATTATATGATTCTAGTTTGAGATCGGTCAAATACGAGTTTAGTGTATTTGATATGTAGCCTTTCAAATCACTCGGAATTTGCTTGTTGGAATAAATCCCAATATTAGAAGGAGCTTCGAGTAAATTCCCTGTTATATTAACAATCGCATAATAGTTTCCTGTGCCATCTTTTTGAAAATCGGCAAGATCTTGATTGGTATCAACGAAAACGTAATTATCGAAGTTCTTGAAGAGTTTAAAGTATTCTCCGGTTTGATCAATGACTGCAATGTTTCGGGTATCATTACTTTTTACACTCGACAAAAAGAATGTACCAAAAATGAGAGCTACAAAAAGTAGTGGAGTTAGAAATGTAAGTAGAAGAAAAGACTTTTTAGAGACCCGTCTTAAGTATTCTCTTTTAATGATTATTCCAATTTTACTCATGAGATTCAGCTATTAGATTTTTGATGAGAAACCGTTTCGATAAAAATTTCATTCATAGAAGGAAGGAGTTCCTCGAAGCGGATGATTTCGTAGTTCTCGATTAGCGAATTGATAATTGCAGAATTACTAGTCTCCGGTTTTTTATGTAATTGCAGGTTCATGATACCGCCCTGTTGTGTTTGTGCTAATACATCAAATAGCGGAGATGTTGTCGTGAAAGAATTTCCTTGTATGCTTAAGTTGATAATATCACTTTTGAAGCGTTGCTTGATTTCAGACACTTTACCGTTGAGAACAACGTTAGCCTTGTTGATAAGAGCAATCTCATCACATATTTCCTCTACCGATGACATGTTGTGAGTCGAAAAAATAATAGTCTTGCCTTGTTTCTTAAACTCCAGGATTTCTTGTTTTAAGAGTTCTGCATTTACAGGATCAAAACCACTGAAAGGTTCGTCAAAAATTAATAGTTCGGGCTCATGTATAACGGTAATGATGAACTGAATTTTTTGCTGCATTCCTTTCGAAAGTTCTTCTAGCTTTTTATTCCACCATGGCATGATATCAAACTTTTCGAACCAAACTTGCAGTCTTTTCTTTG
The DNA here is from genome assembly GCA_003447595.1 of Porphyromonadaceae bacterium. Lineage (GTDB taxonomy): Bacteria > Bacteroidota > Bacteroidia > Bacteroidales > CAMTPD01 > UBA12018. The sequence continues at coordinate 35,754 of DLYT01000080.1, read as the reverse complement.
CTGTGAAATAATCCAAGCCTTTGAGTTGAGCCATATATATCGCTTGCTCGCCCACTTTCATTTTCTTATACAGTCCGCGTTCTTCCGGTAAGTATCCGATTTTATACACATCATTTTGGACCGAAGGTCTACCATCTATTAAAACGGTTCCACTATCGGGAGCTGTGATGCGGTTGATGATTCGGATTAATGTGCTTTTTCCGGCACCATTGGGTCCCAGAAGTCCGAATATTTCACCCTTAGGAACATGTATGCTCACTTTATTAAGGGCCAAATGATTCGCATATTGTTTTACAATATCATTTGCTTCTACAAAATTCATGTACTATATAATTTAAGGTGTGTATCATTCTATTTATTTGAGTTGAAGACAATCCGTTCGCCCAACTCTTTGGCAAGATAACTTTTAATTTCATACATCTTATTAAGAGATGTCATTAAATTTAGAATCTCCTGCATATCGCCAGACTGTTGTATCGTTTTCAATTTATGTTGCAGATCTTTAATCTCTTTGGTGATATAAGCATCTTTGAGAGCAATAATATCTCTTGGTACAACCAAAGATAATCGATCCGTCTCGTTTTCAATTTCACGGTACTTCGTGTGATACTTGCTTAATTGATATTTATCGCTAACAAGATTAGCCGCAAGTTTACTTACAATGGGATCTTGATGTGCCAGGAAATATCGATTCGCAATGAAATGCTCATCATTAATTTTGCTTGCTGCCTCGTCAAGCATGCTTTTATATAAGTTGTTTTGAAAGTGAAGATCATCTCTTTCCAAGTCAAACTTGATGTAATCAGCGACATGGTAAATAACTCGTTGACCAGTAGTTTCGTCAATATAGTCAAACAGAATCACTTCGCCATAACGAACCACATATCTAAGAAGGGTGAGCTCATATCCATCAAAAGCAGATCTTACCATTTGTTTAGGAGCACTCTGCATTCCCATATTATCTGCCGGAGGAAGCGGAGCTTCTTCCATCGGAGGCAAAGGTATATCGGGAGGAATAACACCATACGTGTCATTTCCCATTAACGAGTTTGGAGTTGCTGTAGGTTGATTTGCGGCAAATCGATTGTTTTGAAGACGGGTCGCATTTTCCCTCTCAATTTTAGTGATACGAATCTTATTTACTTCATTGATTAGGATGGCCTCGTCGATTTCGAGCATAACACTACACTCTCTGATATAAACAGAGCGGGCGATATTATCAGGAATCACAGCAACACTTTGCACAATGTCACTGATCAGTCGCGAACGTTTGATCGGGTCATTTCCTGCCTCTCCAATTAGGAGATTGGTTTTGAAACGGATAAAATCCGATTGGTTATCCTCAATGTATTGAATAAAGGATGCAGCACTTTGCTTTCTAGAAAAAGAGTCGGGGTCTTCGCCTTCGGGAAGTAATACCACTTTGACGTTAATACCCTCTTCCAATAATAAATCAATACCTCTTAGTGCTGCTTTTATACCGGCAGCATCGCCATCGTAAATCACGGTAATGTTATTCGTGAAACGATGAATTAGCTTGATTTGTCCATGTGTAAGAGCTGTTCCAGATGAAGCCACAACATTCTCGATACCCGATTGATGCATCGAGATAACGTCGGTGTAACCTTCAACAAGAAAGCATCGATCCGATTTTACAATCGCTTGTTTCGCAAAGAATAATCCGTAGAGTTCTCTACTTTTATGATATATCTCACTCTCGGGAGAGTTTACATATTTTGCAGTCTTTTCGTCCTTCCTCAATACACGACCACCAAATGCAACCACTTTTCCCGATAGTGTATGTACAGGAAACATCACACGCCCGCGGAAGCGATCGGCCACATAGCCATCTTCTTTTGCAATAATAAGGCCGGTTTGTTCGAGGTATTCTTTTTTGTAGCCAGCCTTGATCGCTTCTTGGTAGAATGCATCTTTTTGTTCAAGGCTGTAACCGAGTTGAAACTTCTCGATAATCTCATCTTTGAAACCACGTTCTTTGAAATAGGATAAACCGATACTCTTACCTTCCGGATGTTGGTGTAGGACTTTTGAGAAGTATTGTTGTGCGTAGGTGTTTACAATCAATAAACTCTCTCGTATACTTTGAGCTTTTCGTTCCGATTCAGAGAGTTCTCTTTCTTGCACCTCAATGTTGTATTTTTTTGCTAAAAATTTTAAAGCTTCAACATATGAGAGCTGTTCGTGTTTCATTATAAAGTGCACAGCCGTACCACCTTCACCACAGGCGAAACACTTACAAATATTTTTGGAAGGTGAAACGTAAAACGACGGAGTCTTGTCTGAGTGAAAAGGACATAAACCAACCATGTTGATTCCCCGTTTTCGTAGCGTTACAAATTCAGAGACAACATCAACGATATTGGCTGCATCTAGTATCTTGTCTATGGTAATCTGATCAATCATTTTTTATCCCTTGTTTTACTCGTGCAAAAGTACACCATATAATTCTTTTTGGTGTACTTTTACGCCAAATTTGACTATATCAATGATTCGTAGGTTAATTTTATTAGTAACACTGATGTGGGCACTTCCGCTAATTGCGGCACCCAAGTATGAAATTAGAGCCGTGTGGCTAAGCACAATATACGGACTCGACTGGCCTGTTACACAGGTAACATCTCCAGCCAAGATAGAACAGCAAAAGCAACAACTTTGCTCAATTCTAGATGAGCTTGAGAAAATAAATATCAATACTGTTTTCTTTCAATCTCGTATACGAGGAGATGTTGTTTATCGCTCAGCGATGGAACCATGGAGTAAAACATTGACCGGAAAAGCGGGTAATGCTCCGGGGTATGATCCTCTGGCTTTTGCTATCGAAGAGTGTCATAAACGAGGGATGGAGTGTCATGCTTGGTTGGTAACCTTTCCATTGGGAACCGAAAAGCATGTAAAGGAACTGGGTAGTTCTTCTGTCGTAAAAAAGAATCCATCAATCTGTAAACGTTATAATGGAGAGTGGTTTCTAGATCCGGGAAACCCAGGGACTTCAGACTATCTTACACGTTTGGTGCGCGAGCTTGTACAAAACTACGATGTAGACGGTGTCCACTTCGATTACATTCGTTATCCGGAGAAGGCGAAAGGTTTTCCCGATAGTGATACGTTTAAGAAATATGGAAAAGGAAAATCACTGAGCAATTGGAGACGAGAAAACATCAATAACATTGTGTATCGAGTTTATGACAATGTGAAACAGATAAAACCTTGGGTGCAAGTAAGTAGTGCCCCGCTTGGCAAATATAGTCGCATACCTAAAGTTCCGAATGCCGGGTGGACAGCTTATGAAGATGTATACCAAGATCCGAAAGATTGGATTACAAAAGGAAAGCACGACTTTATCGCTCCGATGATGTATTATAAAGAGCACCTGTTCTTTCCATTTGTTGATAATTGGGTCGAAGATTCGAATGGGCGATTTGTTATTCCCGGACTTGGGGCATATCGCATGAACAAAGAAGAAGCTAACTGGAGTGTAAATATTATCACGGATCAAATTGATTACGGTAGATATTATGGAACAGCCGGAGTTGCATTTTTCCGTTGTGGAAATCTTCTGTCAAATACAAAAGGGATTTTAAAAGAGTTACAGTCCAACTATTATAAACACCCGGCAATGCTACCTCCGCTTTCATGGCTCAATAATGAAGCACCTTCGGCGCCTTCACTTGTAAAAGCCTATAAAGATGGTACCGATTTGTGCTTAGAGTGGGATATGCTACTTGATTACAAAAAGAAAGATCTCACGTTTACAGTATATCGGTCAAAGGCTGAACCCGTAGACATCAATGATGCTGCCAATATTGTAATAACCCGAGCAATGGGCAATAAAATATGGATTCCGCTCGATGAGTCGAGAGAAGAAGGCTTTTTCTATGTGGTTACAGCTTCTAATCGCTATAGAACAGAAAGCGAAATATCTCCATCGGTTTATTATTATGCTAGTAAGTATATCAAATAAAGAAGCATCGTATTGTATTCAGCATCTTTTGTAGTGAAAGATCTATATAAACAAAAAGCTCGATTCCGTGATTTCTCACAGAATCGAGCTTTCTTATAATGTCTAATAGACCTTAATCTTTTAATAGCATACCTTTAGCCACTTCAATTGCTTTTAGTTCTCCGGCAATTGCTTCTACAAGAGTCAATGCAAAATGAGTAGCAAAGCCAGGACCTTTGCCTGTGATGATTTTGCCATCTACAGTTACCGGTTCCGCTGTGTATCGAGCACCTTTTAGTGTGTGTTCAAAGCCCGGATAACATGTAGCATGCTTTCCGTTCAACAAATCAATACCACCTAAAACTAAAGGAGCTGCACAGATTGCTGCAACATATTTGCCTTCTCTGTGGAAGTGTTTTAGCTTATCTTTTAACGCAGTGTGCCCATCGAGATTTACCGCGCCGGGCATTCCGCCGGGTAATACGAGCATTTGTGCACTTTCAAAGTCTGCATCGTCAAACAGAATATCAGCTTGTACCGGTATTTTATGAGCACCATGTACATGTTTGTTGCCTGTGATCGAAACAGTTTGTGTTGGGATATTGGCTCTGCGAAGCACATCAATGATGCTTATTGCTTCAATTTCTTCAAATCCGTCAGCAAGAAATACGAATACTTTTTCCATCTATCTTTTAATTTAGGATGTTTGTAATCTGATATCTTTATCTTAACGTATAACGGTATGTAATTGTTCCGGCTTGGTTGTTGGTTCCACTGATGCTATTGAATTTTGCACGCTTAGCTGCATCAAGAGCAGACTTACGTAGCGAACTGTTATCAATGTTGGTTCCTCTTCCGATTTCCGCAAAAATCACATTTCCTTTAGGATCTACAGTTATGTTTACAACGATACGGCCTTCTTCTTGTGCCGTATACGCAGGACGAGGTAAACCTCCAGAGCCGATCGAGCGTCCGTCGAGTGAGAAAGAGCCGTAACCACCAACACCTTCGTTTGCTCCTTGGTCTGAATTGCCAAAAGGACTTCCTTGGTTGCCGGCACCTTCAGCAGCATCACCTTGACTTGATCCGGGATTTGTGCCCGAGCCAAATGCTCCTGCGACCTTGTTGCTGATAGCTTGTTGTTTTTTCTTTTGCTCTTCTTCCTTGCGCTTGCGTTCAGCTTCTTCGCGTTTTTTACGCTCTTCTTCTTTACGTTTCGCTTCCTCTTCCTTACGCTTTTGTTCCTTTTTCCTTTTTTCCTCTGCTAAAGCCACTGTTTCTTCGTTGTTTTGTGTCACAACTTCTTCTTCGGCTTTTGGCATAGGAGTAGGCGGAACAGGAGGCGGAGGTGTTACCTCCGGAACTTCCCCGGTATTTTTAGGTTCAAAAGATCCGGCCGCAGTATTGATATTTCCAAAGTTGACAAGTACGCCACCCTCTTCTTCTTCCGGAGTATCGGTTTTCAAAACCATAAACCATAGCAGAGCGAGTAGCGCGGCATGAAAACCGATCGAAACGCAAAGGCTGAATATGTCGTCTTTATTTAATTTCACGCTAAATCATCTTTGATGGTTATCGATTATTTACGTAAAGGTTTCGTTGCCAAAACCATCTTGAAATTGTTTTCGTTTGCAATATTCAAAATTTTCACGACTTCTCTGTAAGGTACAGCTTCGTCGGCGTAGAGGGCTACATACATTTCAGGGTCTTTGGCAAGACTTTCTTGTAGAAACGGAGTAAGCTCATCAAAAGTAACCACCTTTTCTTTTTGTTTGCCATACGCCACATAAATGTTGAGATTAGCATCTACCGTAATACGTGTAAGCGGCTTTACAGATGTCTGTTTTTTTGATTGAGGCAGATTTACTTTAATAGCATTCGGGATTACCACCGTAGAGGTAATCATGAAGAAGATCAACAACAGAAAAATGATATCTGTCATTGAAGCCATACTAAAGCTTGGATCTACCTTCGTACGTCTTTTTAGTGCCATACTTTAATTCGGTATTAGTTTGCAGGTTCATTCAATAAGTCCATAAACTCCATGGTACTAGCTTCCATTTTGTTCACAACTTCATCTACCTGAGCAACTAAATAATTGTATGCAAACAAGGTAAAGATACCAACAACAAGACCTCCTACTGTTGTGATAAGAGCTTCGTAGATACCCGATGAAAGCAAGGTGATATCCACGTTGCTACCAGCGTTTGCCATATCAAAGAATGCACGAACCATCCCGGTTACAGTACCAAAGAAACCAATCATCGGAGCACCGGCAGCAGTAGTTGCAATCCAAGGCAATCCTTTTTCAAGCTTTGCGATTTCAAGGTTTCCTACGTTTTCGATTGCTACTTGTACATCATTGAGTGGACGACCCAAACGAGAAATACCTTTCTCAATCATACGAGCCGAAGGAGTATTGGTAGAACGACACAGATTAAGAGCCGAATCGATTTTACCGTCGGTAATATAATCTTTGATACGATTCATGAAAGTTTCATCTTGCTTACCTGCTCTTTTAATAATCAATACACGTTGAATAAAGATATATGCAGCTAATACAGAAAGCACCAAAAGTACTACCATAACCCAACCACCTTTCATGGCTAGTTCCAGTATGTTTAGTTGAGCCTCAGTAGGCGCCGCAACATTGGTAAATTCGGGCATATTTTCAGCAGCACCGCCTACAGACTGTACTCCCGCTTGAAGTGACAATAACATGCTCATAGTTTTAAACTTTTCAGATGTCTATTATTAATGTTGATTAAATTTTTGATTATACAAATTTAGTGTTTACAATAAACACTCTTTGTAGCGACGAATTGTTTCTTTAAGACCAAGGTAAAGTGCATCACTGATAAGTGCATGACCTATCGAAACCTCTTCTAGCCAAGGGATAGACTTTGAGAAAAATTCCAGGTTTTCGAGACTAAGATCGTGTCCGGCATTTACACCTAAACCGAGGCTGCGTGCTAGTTTGGCTGCTTCAACAAAAGGAGCAACAGCTTTATCCGGCGACTCGGGATATTCTTTTGCATA
>DLYT01000080.1:24750-28512 GCA_003447595.1 Porphyromonadaceae bacterium | reverse complement strand
TCAAGGTCTGTGCCTACAAAAATAGAGGTGCGAATTCCGGCCGATGTGAACTTATCTACGAGTTCGGAAAGTAGTTCGAAATTAGAAGCAACATCCCATCCTGCATTTGATGTGATTGCATCAGGTGCATCGGGAACTAAAGTTACTTGATGTGGTTTTACCTTTAGAACAAGATCGATAAACTCATCACACGGATACCCTTCGATGTTGAACTCGGTTTTGATTTGAGGCTTTAATTGATATACATCATTGTAGGTTATATGACGTTGATCGGGACGTGGATGTACCGTGATCCCTTCTCCTCCAAATAACTCACAATCTTTGGCTACCGCCAGTACATCAGGTGTGTTTCCACCTCTGGCATTTCGAAGTGTGGCTACTTTATTGATGTTAACGCTTAGTTTAGTCATTATAATTATTCTATTCGTTTGTTTTATATAACAGATTATTATCTAAAAATAGACAAATTAATAATGATAATAATGAAATAATTTTTCATTTTTGTATCATATCTCCTGCAAATGTAGTAGGATTCAAGCAATATACGGAACAATGTTAGTGAAAGATTTTATAACGACACATATTCCAGTGTTAAAAAGTTTTGACACAAGTGAGCATGCAATTAGCATGATGGATGAGTTGAAAGTAAAGCATCTCGCTGTTGTGGACGATGGAACTTACAAAGGTCTGTTGTCTGAGAAGGATTTGCTGAATACTCCCCAGTCAATCTCAACACATCTGGAGTTACAGCACTTTTCGCCGGCGATAGCTCCCGAGCAGCATCTTTTTGAGGCATTGAGATTAATGTCGCATTATGAACTTACGTTGTTGCCGGTGGTTAATGATCAAGGAGAATATCAAGGGTGTGTAACGCAAGAGAAAGTAATTGAAGCGGTGGCCGAAGTGTGCCAAGTTGCAACAGAAGGCACGGTTTTGGTTTTAGAGATCAATCCGCAAGATTATTCTTTGACCGATTTGGCTCGCATCGTAGAGTCGAATAATGCGCATATATTGAGTTTGACATCGCATCAGATTACATTGACCGGAAAAATGATTGTATCACTAAAAGTCGACCTCGAGGATGCTTCGCCTGTGATCAGGAGTTTGGAGCGATTCGATTACAACCTGCTTTACTATTTTATGAAAGAAGGTATGGTCGACGATGTACTCAAGAAGCGCATGGACGAGCTTCTTTATTATATGAACTTATAAGCAAAATATAGAAATGATTGTAGGTGTTTTTGGTAGCGAATATCAGGTTGAGAAAGAAAGTCAGATTCGACGTATCTTTTCCAAACTCGAGGAGCTGGAAGCTACAGTATATGTAGATGCTCTTTTTGCCAATTTTATTGAAGATGCATTTGATTTTCGCCCCTCAATCAGCGGGTTGATTACAGATGTACTCCCTCAAGTTGATGTAGTACTTAGCGTAGGAGGGGATGGTACATTTTTGCGCACGGCTACGCGCATCGGCAAACTCGGGATTCCGATCTTGGGTATCAATACCGGGCGACTTGGTTTCTTGGCCGATGTGAGCAGCTATGAAATAGAAGATACATTGGACGAACTCTTCAAAAATTATTATAAGATTGAAGAACGTACACTGCTCAAAGTGGAGTCGCAAGATCATGCTATCAGCGGTTATCATTATGCCTTGAATGAAGTGGCTATTCTCAAAAGGGACAGTTCGTCGATGATCACGATACGAACGTTCTTGAACGATGATTACCTGACCGATTATCAAGCCGACGGGTTGGTAATTGCCACACCTACCGGATCTACAGCTTATTCGATGAGTGTAAACGGACCTATCATCTTGCCACAGGCCAATACATTTGTATTGAGTCCGGTTGCGCCGCATAGTTTAAACGTGCGTCCGTTGGTAATTCCCGATACCTATAAGATTACGATGGATGTAGAGAGTCGAAGCGATCATTTTCTGGTAGCACTCGACGGACGCTCTACCGTAATCAGAGCCGGAATCGAAATAAAAGTCTCAAAAGCGCCGTTTACTACCAAAGTAATCAAGCGATACAACCATACGTTTTACATGACACTCCGCGAAAAACTGATGTGGGGTGCAGACAATCGAAATCAATAATACGACAGATTGTTACAGTTAAGACGATCTGTTTAACCTAATCTTATTCATACATGAAACACTTACTGATGTCGTGTACGCTAGCTGCAACTGTGTTTTGCGCTTGCAACACGAAACAAAGCACACAACAAGACGAAACCTCGACAAAGGCAGAAAACTGGATTCAGTTGTTTAACGGGAAAGACCTCTCGGGATGGACACCTAAGATAACGGGCTATCCCTCGGGCGAGAACTTTGCAAACACCTTTCGTGTCGAAGACGGAATCTTGAAGGTTTGTTACGACGGATACGATGAGTTTAATAATCGATTCGGGCACTTATATACAAACAAAGACTATTCTCATTACAAACTCCGTGTAGAGTACCGCTTTACGGGAGATCAGCTAAAAGGTGCTCCCGGATGGGCTATACGCAATAGTGGCGCCATGCTGCATTGTCCGGCACCGGAGACAATGGATTTGAATCAGGATTTTCCTGTTTCGCTCGAGGCGCAAATGCTAGGAGGAGATGGAGTCAATGAACGCTCTACCGGCAATCTATGTACACCCGGAACAGAGGTGTTTATTGAAAAAGAACCATACAATGGGCACTGTGCCAGTTCTACCTCCAAGACCTATCATGGCGATCAATGGGTAACGATGGAGATGGTTATGTTGGGAGATAGTATTGCTCATCACATTATCGACGGAGACACCATTATTACCTATTCGCAAATGACCTATGGTGGTGGAAATGTATCGCCTGATCCGGGTTTTGTAGCGGGTACACCGATCTCGAAAGGTCGCATTGCTTTGCAATCGGAAGGGCATCCGGTAGAGTTTAGAAAAGTAGAATTGCTAGATCTTAGTGATCAGTATAAATAAAAACCGAGGTGAGATTGGGGTGTTAAAATAATGAGATTTAATCAATTTATTTGAGCTTTTATATAACCACAATCCAGAGTTGATTGTTAGAAAGAAGGTTTGTAAAAGCTGAACATTGCTTTGAACCGGAAGATTTGTTTAATCTATTAAGAATATAATATGTTGATAAATGCTATTTGGTCGAAAAGGATTCTTTCGCTTGCCATTGTAGGAGCGAGTTGTTTTTTTACACAGCAAGCATTTGCGGTAAGCGCAGATGTTGAAGAACCTATACAAGTGTCGGTTGCCGATACAGTTGCTTCACCATACACTTCTCCTCAATTTCCGGGGGGAAAGCAAGGGTTGAAAAAATATGTTGCTGCGAATCTAAAGTATCCGAAAAAAGCAATGAAAGACAAAACTCAAGGAATTGTAGTGTGTCGTTTTATTGTAGATGAGATGGGGAAAGTTTCCGATGCAGAGGTGGTAAGAAGTGTATCTCCCGAACTAGACAAAGAAGCATTACGTATTGTAAATTCTTTGCCGGATTGGACACCTGCCATGATGGATGGCGAGCCTCAATTGGTAGGACTTTTGATTCCGATCAAGTTCAATCTTGCCGAAAACGGTAACGCAAAAAATGAATAATTTGAAGGAAGGGTAGTCGTTATGGCTGCCCTTTTCTATTGTTGTGTTTATAAAGAAAGAAGCCTGTGTTTGTGGTTTGTCCACAATGCAGGCTTCTTTTTTGTTTCTCTAGTGGTTTATTTTAAAACCTCTAGAGAAACGAATCGTCAGGTGCCGACCTGACGATTCGTT
>DLYT01000080.1:19433-24494 GCA_003447595.1 Porphyromonadaceae bacterium | reverse complement strand
TCAAACGATTCATTCTTCGTTATAATTAAATTGTTCGATGGGCATCAAACGATTCGTTTATCACTAAGTTTGCCGCTCTTGCTAATGCCGCTCATTTTTCGATCTTGAGAGGCGTGATCTGAATTAAGGGTATAAAAAAACGGAGCGCCTCGATAGAGACACTCCGTTTATGTAAAATATGATCGATGCAAATACGCTTCAAAAGAAAAGCGTATCCGTCAAAAGAACTTCAATTAAAGAACGTTGATTTCTTTAAGAACTTCGTTTGTAGCACGTACAGCAGCAGCGCTCTTTTCGAACAATGCAGTTTCTTCTTCGTTCAATTCGAAGTCGATAACTTTTTCCCAACCTGTGCGGCCGATAACTACAGGAACACCGATACAGATATCGTTTTGTCCGTATTCACCTTCTAGAGATACACAACATGCAAGAACTTTCTTTTGGTCGCGGATGATAGACTCAACAAGGAAAGATGCAGCAGCACCCGGAGCCATCCATGCAGAAGTACCAAGAAGTTTTGTAAGAGTTGCACCACCTACCATAGTGTCTGCAGCTACTTTGTTCAATTCTTCAGTGCTAAGAAGTTTAGAAACTGGAAGACCTTTGTAAGAAGCGTAGCGAGTCAAAGGAATCATAGTAGTGTCACCGTGGCCACCGATTACGATACCTTCTACTTCGTTAGCGTTAGCGTTAAGCGCTTGGCTTAGGAAATATTTGAAACGAGAGCTATCTAGAGCACCACCCATACCGATTACGCGGTTTTTAGGAAGTCCACTTGTTTTAAGTGTAAGGTAAGTCATAGTATCCATTGGGTTAGATACGATAACCAAGATTGCGTTTGGAGAGTGAGCCAATACGCTTTCAACTACAGTTTTAACGATACCAGCGTTAACACCGATAAGTTCTTCACGAGTCATACCCGGTTTACGAGGAAGACCTGAAGTGATAACAACTACGTCAGAGTTAGCAGTTTTTGAATAATCGTTAGTTGAGCCTGTTACGATAGAGTCGAATCCCATCAATTGCGCAGTTTGCATGATGTCCATTGCTTTACCTTCAGCTACACCTTCTTTGATGTCCAACAATACAATCTCGTCTGCAACTTCGTTAACTGCAAGAACATTTGCACAAGTAGCACCTACGTTACCAGCGCCTACAACCGTTACTTTTGCCATAATAATTTACTGTTTATTCTATGATTTGTTAAGAAAATAGTTTCTACTTTCTCTACGCAAATATACGTTGTTCGTTTGAATACAGAAATATTTCTTTATTGAATTCGCACCCTGATAGTATTAAAATAAACAAAAAGAATAAATATATATCAGAATGTTAGCCATTGAGTCTTCTTAAGGTTGGTTTTGAGTCTTTGCACTATCAGAATGTAATGTCTGTTTCGAGCCCTAATGAGAAAGATATACCTCCTCTGGTTTTCGAATGAAAGAGAAAGAGGAAACTTGTATTTCATGTATCATTCTCAAATGAAGTTTAAATTCCTTCTTGCACTTAAAAATTTATAAATGTTAATGGGTGAAAGGATATTAATACGACCTTCCTATTATTTTTGTCTTTAATAATGAAACGTATAAATTCTTTTGAAGTAAGATATGAGTTTAGATTCGAATGAAAACAAAGACATCAAGAAGCAGTCACTGCTTATCTTGATTGTTGTAATTTTATTGTTGGTTGTTGCCGGTGGAGCATATTATATTATGCAACAAAAGACACAGATGTCTGATTTGGTTCAACAGTTTGATTTGGATAAGGAAACCCTTGAAGACGAGTATAACGAATTGTCTTTGCAGTATGAAGGATATAAGTTTAGTGTGAGTAACGACTCATTGAATACGCTTTTGTCAACAGAGCAAGCAAAGGTGCAACGTTTGCTGGAAGAGTTGAAAACGGTAAAAGCTACTAACTCTAAACGAGTAGGAGAGTTGAAAAAAGAGTTGGAAACATTGCGTAAAGTAATGCGCCATTACGTAGTTCAGATCGACTCTCTTAACAATTTGAATCAACAGCTAAAAGAAGAAAACGTTGCCGTAACGAAAAAATATCAGCAAGTAACGCAAACGGCACAAAAGCTGGTAAAGGAAAAAGAGAAACTTACAGAACGTGTAACCTTAGCTTCAAAGCTTGATGCTACCGGTATTACGATTCAAACATTAAATAAGCGCGGGAAGAAAACAGACAAGATCTCAAAAATGGAGGAGATTGTTTTCAATTTCTACATCGCTAAGAATATTACAGCTCCTGCCGGAGAGAAGATTATTTATCTTCGTATTATGAAGCCGGATGATGATGTGTTGATCAAAAGCCGTTCGGATGTATTCCGTTTTGAAAACAAGGATATCAACTATTCGATTGCTCGCCAAGTAGAATATGAAGGTGAAGAGGTTGCGGTAACGATGTATTGGAAGATCGAAGAGTTTCTTTCGGAAGGTACTTATCGCGTAGATATCTTTGCCGATGGTAACTTGATCGGAAGCAAATCATTTACACTGAAAAAGTAATAGATACAGTCGGCGTCTTGTTATAAGAACTGGCCGTACAGAATATTGATTGAGAGTTCTCGCAAGCATGCGAGGACTCTTTTTTTATGGTAATAAACCTCTTTCAGAGCAGGGATATATAAAAAGGGAATACTGTGTGCACAGGTATTCCCTTTTCTGTTGTATAGATCGAAATGAAAATGGTTTAACTTAGTTTGTAACCATCACGATATTGATAGTGTAATAGCTTGTTTGCTTCTTTGTCGTTGACAAACTTTTCCTTCTTTGGGTTCCATTCTACAGGACGACCTAGTTCGTAAGCGATATTACCAAGCGTGCAAACCGTACAACTGCTGTGTCCTACTTCTACCGGAACTACAGGGTCTTTGCGAGAACGCATCGATTCGATGAAGTTGGTTTGATGTGGGATACGCGTTTCATATGGTCCTTCTTGTTTTGTTGTAGCCGGAGGTAGGAATGAATTGTCAGAGGCTAAATACTCTCCGCGGCATACTTGGATCCATCCGTTGTCTCCGTAAATCTTAACTCCCTTTTTGTCTCCGTCAAATTGTTCTTCCGTGATTTGAATACCATCGTCGTAAACAAATGTAAGATGTTTGGTGTCGTTATATCCGGCTGGTATAATTTTCGAAGGTCCGCTTTTGTCTCTGTTCAATGCCCATTGTGAAATGTCAAACATGTGCGCTCCCCAGTCGGTCGTGAAGCCTCCGCCCATTTCTTTGTACCAGCGCCATCCGCCCCAAAAGGCTTCGTTTTGTTCTGGAGAAAGTGATACCGGCGGATTCAGTTCTTTGTTGTAATGGATAGAGGTGGGTAGAGGGCCCAACCAAAGATCCCAGTTGAGACCGCCCGGAAGCGTTTCTTGTGGTAAGTTGTATGGAGTAGGAGGGGCTCCTACATAAGCTTTGATGTTTGATATTTTACCTAATTTGCCCGATTGTACCAATGCGGCAGCATGTTGGAAGTTTGAATCGGAGCGCTGCTGACTACCAACCTGAAGGATGCTTTTATTTTTACGCACGGCTTTGCATAGCTGTTGGCCTTCGAAGATTGTAAATGTCATAGGTTTTTCCAGGTATACGTCTTTACCGGCTTTGCATGCTTCGGTTGCGATGATTGCATGCCAGTGGTCTGGTGTAGCGATCACTACAGCGTCGATGTCGGGTCTGTTCAAGATATCAGTGTATCTTTCGTATACCTTTACATCCGATTTTTTGTTTTTCGAAGCATAGAAGTCGGTTACTCTTTTTTTGAAACGATCGCGTTTTACATCATAGACATCTGCACCGGCAATTACGCGTACTCCCGGTATTTGCATAAATCCGTTGAGTAGATACATGGCTTGTTGTCCCAGTCCTATAAAACCTAAAGATATTTCGTCGTTTGCTGATTTGAAGTTTGCCAAGGATGCAAACATATTGCCCGGAAGTACAACCATTCCGGCAGCTAGAGCGGTTCCTTTGAGAAAGGCTCTCCTTGATAATTTACTTTGTGTGTTCATGTTTTGTAAGTAAGGTATTATGTATGTTATTGATTTGTGGCTGCGTAAATATAGGACATATATATGGAATGTATTGATGTAAATTGACAAAAATAATGGTTTGTTGTAAAATATATTTATATATTTGTGAAGAACTTAAATCAATTAGATACGTAATACTATGCAAAACAGACGAGATTTCTTGAAGCATGCGTCTATGCTTCTTGCCGGTACGGCTTTTTCATCAAACTTATTTTCTTCTTGTTCTCAATCGAGCAAAAATATCGGACTTCAGCTCTATTCGTTGAGAGACTTGGTGAAAGATCAAGGTATTCAAACAACTCTGGAGACTGTCTCTAAAATGGGTTATAAGAACTTGGAGCTTGCCGGATATAATGATGGTAAGATGTACGGATTAGCGCCTTCTGAATTGAAGAAGATAGTGAGCGATTTGGGAATGAAAGTGACGAGTTCGCACGTGGGACAAGCATACAATAAAGAGAAAGAAGCTGAGGTTATGGGCTGGTGGGATCAAGCGATTGATGCACACAATGAGTTGGGTGTAAAATATATGATTCAACCTTGGATGCCGGTAAACGATCAAACAACTTTGGACGACTTGAAGACTTATTGCGATTACTTCAATACGGTTGGATACAAGACCGCTGCTGCAAGTATGGCTTTTGGTTACCACAATCATGATTTCGAATTTAAAAATGTAGAAGGTCAGCGCATTTATGATTACTTGCTAAATAATACGAGTAAGAATCATGTGTTCTTCCAGATGGATGTATACTGGGTAGCTCAAGGTGGTGCAGATCCTGTAGAGTATATGCAGAAGTATGCTGACCAAATGAAGGTGTTGCATATTAAAGATGAAAAGGAGATTGGTCGTAGTAAACAAATGGACTATCAACCGATTTTCGATCAGATGTATGCGAATAACATTAAAGATTATTATGTTGAGGTGGAACGTTATTCAGAAAACGATCCTGTAGCGAGTGTTACGGAGAGCTTCAACTTCTTGAATGATGCAAACTATGTGAAATAAAAAAAGAAGAGCGAATG
>DLYT01000080.1:11824-19213 GCA_003447595.1 Porphyromonadaceae bacterium | reverse complement strand
CATTCGCTCTTCTTTTTTTATTTGTATTGAGCAGGTTATCTATTGTTGAATGCATGCATGATTTCGTCCCAAGCTTCGGCGAGTGATGCCATGTTGGGAAATAGAAGATCCGCTCCTGCATCAAGTAGTATATTGTCGGGGAGTGGTCCTGTATTTACTGCGATAGTGAATAGTCGTGCTTTATGTGCTGATTCTACTCCTAATGGTGCATTTTCGATGACAATAGCTTCGTTGATTTGGCAGTTTGCTTTTTTTAATCCCATCAGGTAGGGTTCCGGATTAGGCTTGCCATGTTGAACATCATGTGCCGTAACCATCATATCTTTTCTAAAGCATCCCGGATAGTCGGTGTTTAGTTTATTAATAAGAGTGTCTTGTCCCGATCCGGTAACTAATACCGGTTGAAGATTGTGCGATGTTACTTTCGCTAATACTTTATCGGTGTCTTTAATGGTTTCCCCCTTGTTGTACTTATTAAATAGGGCTGATTTTATGGCGTAAATATCGGCTTTCTCTGTATCAGTAGCGCTTCGTCCTTTTTCACGTTCAAATAAATAATTGATTGTGCTTCGTCCGGTTCTTCCCTCGTATAAATAAAATTCGTCACGTGTACTCGATATCCCAATATTGTCCATGGTTTCTTTCCATGCTTTTGTGTGATATCTCATCGAGTTGTATAACACTCCATCCATATCGAATAAAACAGCTTTTAGATTCATCTTTTCAATGTGCTGTTGTGCTAAATATGTATTGATTGCTTTACTTATAGATGTTGACATAAATTCTAAGAATAAAAAAAACCTTCCGAAAGGGAAGGTTTTTAGTGTTATTGATTTCTGTTGAACTTGCTTGATATCACTTTCAACTGCATGTAGTCTTTGTCTTTTCTAATTTTTACACCAGAAGGATAAAAGTAGTGTTTGACTGACAGGATTGTTCCTTGTGTTTGGCTTATAGAAGCGCTAACAGGTACAAGCACGTAGTTGAGGTTTGTTTTAGGTTCTTCTTTGATCTTTTCTTGAAGCAATGTGGCAATGTTACCAAAATTGTAAGAAAGCTCATTCTTGCTTAATGCTGCCAGATAAGATGATTTGTTATCTGGTAGTTTTTGATCTTCAAAGAATGTTTTAATAGAATCTTGTTCGATCAAAAGCAGATATGACGGAGGATCTAAAGCATATTTATAGTCTTCCTTGTTTGTTACTTTTACTTTAAGTGATGCTTCATTGATGATGCGTCCTTCAAGTGTTTTGTACATTTCTTGAAGAGGTAGCTCCATTTCGGTGTAAACGCCAGCTGGAGTTTTCAAGAATGTGTATTCGTTGTTTGGAGCAAGTAGTTCGCTGAGATCAGAATTGACAACATGATTCAACTGAATAATCTCCGGTGTAACATTAAAGATCGTAACTCCGTCTGCAATATAAGTTGAGTCTTGTCCTGCGCTGCCTTTTACAGTCTTCTCATATTTATAATATACATTCATATGAGTCAGTTCTACTTTTAGAATATTTCCATCACCAAATGTGTTTGAAACATATATGCCAGGGAAGTATTCTGCAAATTTCTCAGGAGTCTCAAAAATAGAAGGGTTCTTCAACGATTCGTCGTAGAGCTTTTGACCAAGCTCTCGAGGAAACTTCATTGTGAAATGAGGAACGAAGTTTGAATTGTTTCGAACAGAATCAGGAACAGTGCGATCATATGATGTATAAGTTGCATTGCCTAATACCGTGTTCATGTCACAGAATTCCTTCGGATCAATATTCGTATAATAATCCTTTTTTAATTGAGATGTAACAAGATATGCAGTAGCTTGCATTGGTGTAAGAGAGTCGCCAATCCAAGATCTGTAAAAGACTTTCAAATCAATTGAATCAATTTTAGCATTTACTACTTTTTCAGGGAATTTGTATTCGTCTGGGATGTAAAATTGACATACATAATCAGCTTTCAATTGACCATATACCGGATCTGTGAAGTTCCCTAGTAGTCCATCAATTGTTTTTGCATAAATAGAATCGACTTGAATCGTTTTAGATTTCATGTCAAAAGTATCAGCAAAGCTGGTTATTTTATCTTTATCGGGCTGCATTGAAGTGCCCACATCGCTCAAGTCGTCGTTACATCCGATGAGGATTAAAAATAACGAACTTAAAAGTAGTAACTTGTTTTTCATTGTCTTACTGATTGTTTCCGAATACTACATCGTAGAAACGGTTTGTTTCATCGATATATGTTTCTGGAGATTGATACGGAAGAAATGGAATCTCGTTTTTCGATTTAATATAATCTAGAATTTCTGGGTTAATTGTTTCGCTACCTTGGATTACACCATCAGAGAAGTCAATCGCAAGTTTATTTAGTGCAGCAAATGTTTTTTCTCCTTCAATTGATTTTAAATCATTTTGTTCTACACCATTCAACATTAGTTTTTGAGCAAACGAATCGTTAAATGGAGCTTTGAAGTCATTATCATAGACTGAATATACAACTTTTGTATTGCTATAGAACGGGTCATCAGCATAAGCCTTTTTGATATATAAAGGTGTTAAAGCTGACATCCATCCATGACAATGAATCATGTCTGGTATCCAACGAAGTTTTTTTACCGTTTCAAGGACTCCACGTACAAAGAAAATACTTCTTTCGTCATTATCCTCAAATTCAACGCCGTTTTCATCAGCGATTGTATGTTTTCTTTGGAAAAAGTCTTCGTTGTCGATAAAATACACCTGCATTCTTGCAGCTTGTATAGATGCTACTTTAATGATCAAAGGGTGGTCTGTGTCATCAATAATAAGGTTCATCCCTGAAAGTCGAATAACTTCATGAAGTTGATTGCGGCGTTCGTTGATGGTTCCATATTTTGGCATGAATGTTCTGATCTCTCTACCTCTTTCCTGTATGCCTTGTGGCAGATTTCGGCTAATGCCGGAAATTTCAGTTTCAGGAAGATAAGGAGTGATCTCTTGCGTTATAAATAATATTCTTTTAGCATCCATTCGAATCGAAATTATAAAATGTTTTCGTCACAAAGATACGAATTATTTACGAGATGCTATCAAAAATAACGTCTAATCCTTTTGATCTAAACCATTTTAATAGGTGTTTTATGACATATTCAGAGGTTAATTACCAACAAATTGGAAAGAATTCTTTTAATTCCCGCAATAATTTATTTGCTTTGCACCGTTTTAAAACAACAATGTCAATGAAAATTGTAGGTTCTATTGCAGAGTTGCAAAAGTGTGTTGCAGAGGCAAAAGCTGCAGGAAAACAGGTCGGCTTTGTTCCAACTATGGGAGCATTGCATAATGGTCATGTTAGTTTGGTGAAAAAGAGTGTTGAGGAAAATGGATTTAATGTGGTGAGCATTTTTGTCAATCCTACTCAATTCAATGATAAAAATGATTTGTTGAAGTATCCGAGGATGCTAACGGAAGATAGTCAGTTGCTTGAAGCTACAGGTTGTGACTTGATTTTTGCTCCATCTGATGATGAAATGTATCCGGAACCAGACACGAGAGTTTTTGAATTCGGGACATTGTCTACAGTTATGGAAGGACAGTTTCGTCCAGGACATTTTAATGGCGTGGCTCAGGTTGTAAGTAAATTGTTTGACGCAGTGAAGCCAGATAATGCATATTTTGGCGAAAAAGACTTCCAGCAGTTAGCTATTATTCGTCAGATGGTACGAGACTTAAACTTGCCGGTAAATGTTCATGCATGCCCAATTGTTCGTGAAAATGACGGTCTTGCAATGAGCAGCCGAAACCTTCGTTTAACAAAAGAGCAAAGAGCAGAAGCTCCATCTATTCAAAAGGTTTTAAGAAAGAGTGCTGACATGATTAAAAGTCACAGTGTAGCAGCAGTAAAACAATACGTAATTGATTCATTAAATCAAAATGATGTTTTTGAGGTTGAATATTTCGATATTGTCGATGGCGATACTTTGCAGTCTGTAACATCATGGGATGACTCATCTTTTATAGTCGGTTGTATTGCCGTGTATTGCGGAGAAATCAGATTAATCGACATCATTACTTATAAATCAAACTAATTAAGATGTATATTGAAGTTGTAAAGTCTAAAATTCATAGAGTTACAGTAACAGAGGCGAATTTAAATTATATCGGGAGTATTACGATTGATGAAGATTTATTAGATGCTGCAAACTTGATTGAAAATGAGAAGGTTCAGATTGTAAATAATAATAATGGAGAGCGTCTAGAAACTTACATTATTAAAGGAGAACGTGGATCTGGTGTTATCTGTTTGAATGGAGCAGCAGCTAGACGTGTACAGCCTGGAGATGTGGTAATTATCATGTCTTATGCAATGATGGATTTTGAGGAGGCTAAAACTTTTAAGCCTGCAGTTGTTTTTCCAGATACAGCTACAAATCGAATTATTTAAAATATCGCTGTTAAGAGCATTATAGAAGAGTTTGTTTTCTTTCTAGTAGTAGAGGGAAAACAAGCTCTTTTTTTGTTATTTGAATATAGATAGTATTTGAGTTACACCGTTTTTGAAAAAAAATAAGGGCTTTTTTAGTGCTTGTGAATTTGCATTCTAGAATGTACCTTTGTAAAATCAGAAAAAAATAATAAAAACAAGATATAAATATGTTTGAGAATTTAAGTGAAAGGCTTGAACGTTCATTTAAGCTACTGAAAGGTGAAGGCAAAATCACGGAAATTAACGTAGCTGAGACATTGAAAGATGTACGCAGAGCACTTCTTGATGCCGACGTAAACTATAAAGTTGCGAAGCAATTTACTGATACAGTAAAAGAAAAAGCATTAGGGCAAAACGTTCTAAACAGTGTGAAGCCAAGTCAGTTAATGGTGAAGATTGTGCACGATGAGTTGGCACGATTAATGGGCGGAACAGTAGCAGAACTAAATCTTAATAGCAATCCTTCTATTATATTAATGTCAGGTCTTCAAGGATCTGGTAAAACAACATTTTCAGGCAAGCTAGCCAAAATGTTGAAAACCAAGAAAGGCAAAAAGCCATTATTGGTTGCTTGTGACGTTTATCGTCCTGCTGCGATTGAGCAGTTACGCGTTTTAGGAGACCAAATTGATGTTCCTGTTTTCTCAGACTTGGAAAGTAGAAATCCTGTTGAGATCGCATTGAATGCTGTTCGTGAAGCTAAACAAAAAGGCAATGACGTCGTTATTGTCGATACGGCTGGTCGTCTAGCTATTGATGAGCAGATGATGAATGAGATCGCTGCGATTAAATCGGCTTTAAATCCGGATGAGATTTTGTTTGTCGTTGACTCAATGACGGGTCAGGATGCTGTAAATACTGCGAAAGAATTTAATAGTCGTCTAGATTTTGATGGAGTCGTATTGACTAAGCTAGATGGTGATACTCGTGGTGGTGCAGCTCTTTCGATTCGTTCAGTTGTTGATAAGCCAATTAAGTTTGTAGGTACAGGTGAGAAGCTTGATGCTATTGACAATTTCCATCCTGAGCGTATGGCTGACCGTATTCTTGGTATGGGTGATATTGTTTCTTTAGTAGAGCGTGCTCAAGAACAATACGATGAAGAAGAAGCTAAACGACTTCAAAAGAAGATTGCTAAAAATCAATTCGATTTTAATGACTTTATTTCACAAATCCAACAAATCAAAAAGATGGGTAATTTAAAAGACCTAGCAGCTATGATTCCTGGAGTTGGAAAGATGTTGAAGAATGTCGATATTGATGACAATGCATTTAAAAGTATTGAAGCAATTATTTATTCAATGACACCAGAGGAAAGAAGTAATCCTTCCATTCTTAATGGATCAAGACGTCAACGTATTGCAAAAGGAAGTGGAACGAATATTCAGGAAGTAAATCGTCTGATTAAACAGTTTGATGAAACCCGAAAAATGATGAAAATGTTTTCTGGTGCACAATCTGGAATGAAACGTTTCCCAGGATTCGGTAAAAGATAAATAAAAAATCAAAGTTATGAAAACCATGCAGTTGATTGATGGAAAGGCAATTTCATCCGCTATCAAGCAAGAGATTGCACAAGAAGTTAAAGATATAATAGCAGCAGGTGGGAAAACTCCGCATCTTGCAGCTATACTTGTAGGAAATGATGGGGGAAGTGAAACATACGTAGCTCATAAAGTCAAGGCTTGTGAGGAAGTGGGCTTTAAGTCTACACTAATTCGTCTGCAAGAAGATATTTCAGAAGAAGAACTTCTTCGTCAAGTTGATGAATTGAACAAAGATCAAGATATTGATGGTTTCATTGTACAGCTACCATTGCCCAAACATATATCAGAGCAGAAAGTCATTGAAGCGATCGATTATAAGAAAGATGTTGATGGTTTTCACCCAGTCAATGTCGGGCGTATGTCAATAGGCTTGCCATGCTTTGTATCTGCTACGCCTGCGGGTATTTTAGAACTTTTAAAGAGATATAATATTCCGACTTCAGGCAAGCATTGTGTCGTGATAGGACGTAGCAATATTGTAGGAAAGCCAGTGGCTCAGTTGATGATGCAAAAAGGATATCCAGGCAATAGTACTGTTACTGTTTGTCATAGCCGTTCTGAGAACTTGAAGGAAATATGTAGAGAAGCAGATATTTTAATTGCTGCGGTAGGTATTCCTGAATTTGTAGAAGCAGATATGGTTAAAGATGGTGCAGTTGTAATTGATGTGGGTACGACTCGAGTTCCTTCGTCTGTAACAAAGAGTGGATTCAGGCTGATGGGAGATGTCAAGTTTGATGAAGTTGCTGCGAAAAGTTCTTTTATAACGCCAGTACCTGGAGGTGTTGGTCCTATGACTATTGTTTCTTTATTGAGAAACACTTTGTTAGCTGGAAAGAAGATAATTTATAAATAAATTATCGCAGAAAACTAATAAAAATATTTGCAAGGTTAAATTAAATGCTTACCTTTGCAACGCAATCGAGGAAACGAGGTTGTTTGAATGGTGGATGTAGCTCAGCTGGTTAGAGCGTCGGATTGTGGTTCCGAAGGTCGCGGGTTCGAACCCCGTCTTTCACCCCCAGAAGAAAAAGAGTATTGCTCTCTTTAAAAGCAAATATGGTGGATGTAGCTCAGCTGGTTAGAGCGTCGGATTGTGGTTCCGAAGGTCGCGGGTTCGAACCCCGTCTTTCACCCTTAGTTAAAAAAGGTCATCTAGTATAGATGACCTTTTTTTATATCTTAATCTAAATTGTAAAAAGCACAGACTTTTATCAAACTTCTTCTATTGTAGAGTTGTTACTTGTGAAAAGCAGATTCATATGGAACAACGATTTTACAGCACTACAACACAATTAAAACGATTTTCTTCAATAATCCTTTTAGGCAGTATTTGGGGTATTATAGAAGCAACATTAGGTTGGTCTCTTCATATACTTCATTT
>DLYT01000080.1:4487-11627 GCA_003447595.1 Porphyromonadaceae bacterium | reverse complement strand
TATATTCCATCGCAACGATTATCATGATGCTTGCAGTTCAAAATACGAAAAAAGCAAGTTCTGCTTTTATGGTAGCTTTGGTAGCTGCGATAATTAAATCGACAAATCTTATCATTGGCACAGTACCTCCTTTTTGGGTT
Source organism: Porphyromonadaceae bacterium (assembly GCA_003447595.1). GTDB lineage: Bacteria > Bacteroidota > Bacteroidia > Bacteroidales > CAMTPD01 > UBA12018. Next base: position 11,487 of record DLYT01000080.1, on the reverse strand, counting down.
ATTAATCCAGTAATATCAATAGTTTTAGAAGGACTTTCTTTCTATCTTGTTTATGAGGTTTTGCTTAAAGGGAAACTGATTCCAGGCAGTAAAGTATATCTTTCATATCTATCAGCCTTATTTATATTGTTCATTAGTCAAGTCGTGTTCTATGGCTGGAGGATTATAAGTCATGAATTTATAAATTACAATCCGGCAGTGAATTCTGCCAACTTCATTGCAGAGCTTCCATCGTGTTTCATTCAGAGCATATGCAGACTAGTTGTGATAACAGCTGCTATATTTTTACTAAAGAATAAGAGTCTGTATCTAAAGTCTGTTAAGCCGGCGTTATCGTATACATTGTTGATTATTGCAGTAATCTTGACAAATATATTCATCTAAAATGGTATCTATATCTGGTTATGTATTAGCTGGTGGAAAAAGCTCACGTTTTGGAAGTAATAAAGCGTTGGCCTTATTAGATGGAAAACCGATGATTGAATATAGTTTAGATTTACTACGCCTGTATAGTCAGCATATATATATCAGTGGGGTAAAGGATGAGTATAAATCTCTGAATATATCCATGATTGAAGATCTTGTAAATGAGAAAGGACCTATAGGGGGAATATATAGTTGTTTGAAAAATACAACAACTCAATATAATCTAATCTTATCATGTGATATGCCTTTTGTTTCAAAGCAAATGATCGAATATCTTTTGGCGCGCACGATAACAAATGATGCTATATATTTCACGAACGATAAAAAAAATATTTATCCATTTCCAGGTGTTTACTCGAAGCAATGTTTACCAATAATTGAGCAAATGCTGCAAATGAATAATTATCGTATGAAAAGTTTATTGGATAGCGTCTGTTCAAAAGCTTGTGAAATAGATAGTATCGATCAATATCGATTGACAAATATCAATCGTAAAGAAGATTTGAATGATTCTTTAGAGTTTATATAAATTAAAAGTCTCTATTATGAATAACCTATCATTAAAAGGATCTCCACAACAAGGGCTTATTGGAGCAACTTTAGGCTTCTTTTTTGGATTTGCAGCGGTTGCGCTTTATGGACCGACGGCACAAAACTTTCAGAGTGCAATGGATCTAACACCTGCAATGGTTGGTTTTCTCGTGTCGATACCCTCATTGTCCGGTTCTTTGTTGCGAATACCTTTTGGAGCGTGGGTAGATAATAATGGCGGAAAGAAACCCGTTTTTATTCTTTTATTAATATCCTTAATTGGTTTAGGTGGAATTACGTTTCTTCTCAATACCGCATATCCAGACAATATGAAGAATCTTTATTGGTTAGTATTGTTGTTCGGATGCTTAAGTGGTTGCGGTATTGCCACTTTTTCGCCAGGTAATGCAATGACTTCCTATTGGTTTCCTCAAAAAAAACAAGGATTAGCTTTAGCCGTTTATGCAGGTATAGGTAATCTGGCACCTGGCTTCTTTTCTTTTATACTACCTCTCTATTTACATAAATACGGATTTATATCAGCATATGTTGCATGGACTATTTTTCTAGCCATAGGAGTTGTCCTATTTGCATTTATAGGTGTGAATGCCTGGTATTTTCAATTAAAGAAAAAAGGTTATTCGAAAGAAGACTGTAAATCAATAGCTCAAGGCAAAGGGGAAGAACTGTTTCCTTCAGGAACCGCCAAGCAAAGTCTAATTCAATCGGCCAAAGTAGTCAATACGTGGGCATTAGTTGTTCTTTATTTTGCAACTTTCGGAGGCTTTCTTGCTTTGACAGCATGGTTTCCTACCTATTGGATCAAACTTCATGGATACACTGTTTTGACAGCCGGAATGTTAACTGGCGGTTTTTCAATCTTAGCTTCAGCAATACGAATACCGGGAGGAAGTATTGCCGATAAGATTGGAGGAGAGAGACTGTGCTTGATTTCAATGTACATTATGCTAATAGCAGCCATCCTTCTTACATTTACTACTCATACAGTTTTAGCTTTTATTGCTGCAATCTTAATGGCAATTGCTATGGGATTTAATAACGCAGCTGTTTTTAAACTTGTACCAACCTATGTACCAACCGCTGTAGGTGGAGCTTCGGGATGGGTTGGCGGACTTGGAGCTTTTGGAGGGTTTGTAATACCTCCTATAATGGGATGGATCGTATCTATCTACGGTCAGATTGGATATGTGAGAGGTTTCTTTGTTTTTATAGTTCTTGCGATAATAAATATATTCATTCTATATCTGTGGTTGATGCGCTATAAAGCCAAACAAGTCACAAAGGCTCATTAACCATTAAAAAATAATCGGTATGCTAGACAGTCTACGATATTTTAACCGAAAAAGCGAATTTACAAAAGACGGTCACGTTGAAGTGACAGCCGAAAATAGAGCTTGGGAACGATTTTATAAAAGACGTTGGCACCATGATAAAGAAGTGAGGTCAACGCATGGTGTTAATTGCACTGGCTCATGTTCATGGCGTGTTTTTGTTAAAAATGGCGTTGTTACCTGGGAAATTCAAGAAACGAATTATCCACGTACACGTCCAGATATTCCAAACCATGAACCACGCGGTTGTCCACGCGGGGCAAGTTATTCGTGGTATTTATATAGTTCGGCCCGAATAAAACACCCAATGATTAGAGCGTCTTTATTCGATGCTTATAAAAAAGCAAAACAGCAACAATCCGACCCTGTTAAAGCATGGGAACAAGTAATGCTTGATCAAGCCACTTGCAATCAATATAAGAGTGAACGGGGCTTGGGTGGAATGATTCGTTTATCATGGGACGATGCATTGGAAATAACAGCTGCCGCCAACATTTATACCATAAAGAAATATGGACCGGACCGAGTTGCCGGATTCACTCCTATACCTGCGTTCTCCATGGTTTCCTATTCATCGGGCACACGTTATCTAAGCTTGATTGGCGGAGCATGTCTTAGTTTTTACGATTTCTATTGTGACTTACCACCGGCCTCACCTCAAACATGGGGCGAACAAACCGATGTGCCGGAAAGTGCAGACTGGTTTACGTCTACGTTTTTGATGCTTTGGGGTTCGAATGTACCGGTAACGCGTACTCCTGATGCCCATTTTATGACGCAAGCGCGTTATAAAGGAACCAAGGTGGTGGTTGTGGCACCAGATTATAACGATGCGACCAAGTTTGCCGATATGTGGATGCGGCCAAAACAAGGTACAGACTCGGCATTAGGTATGGCAATGGGGCATGTCATTTTAAAAGAATTCTATGCAGATAAGCAAACTCCATATTTTGTAGATTATGCGAAACAATACACAGATCTACCTTTTCTCGTAAAACTTGAAAAGCGAGAAGATAAATGGGTTTGTGGGCAGATGTTGCGCGCATCAGACTTTGACGACTCCATGCAAATGCAAAAGAATGCAGCCTGGAGGCCCTTGATGATGGATCAAGAAGGATCGTTGGTAATACCTAATGGTACGATTGGTTCTAGATGGGATGGCGATAACAAATGGAATCTCGAATTAAAAGATGTACGTACAGGAGCAGATTTTGATCCTATTTTATCAGTGTTGGATAAGCGAGAAGATATATTGACTGTAACATTTCCATTTTTTGGAGGTGCCGAGTACAAGAATCCGTTTGTCAACGCAACTCAGCATGCGGATACAATCGAGCACAAAGTGCCGGTTGTTAAAGTAAACACTGGGAAAGAAGAGATTTATTGTGCATCCGTTCTCGATCTTATGTTTGCAAATTACGGGGTAGATAGAGGATTAGGAGATAGTAATGCTGCACGTTCATATGCCGAAGATTTACCGTTTACACCTCATTGGCAGGAACAAATAACAGGAGTGCCAATGCAACAAGTAATTACCACAGCACGCCAGTTTGCCGATAATGCGGTAAAAACAGAAGGCAAGTCTATGATTATTATTGGAGCAGGAGTAAATCAATGGTATAATTCGGATATGACCTACCGTAGTGCAATAAACTTATTGGTACTATGTGGCTGTGTAGGAAAGCCTGGTGGAGGCTGGTCTCACTATGTAGGACAAGAAAAGATACGACCATTGGCTGGTTGGGCAGTATTGGCCTTTGCCTCTGATTGGCAACGTCCGCCAAGACAAGTCAACTCGACTTCCTATTTCTACATGCATAGTGACCAATGGCGTTATGAACGAATTGGTTTAAATGAGATATTATCACCATTGGCCGATCAAAAGCGCTGGAGTGGAATGTCGCTTATTGATTGTAATATTAAAGCTCAACGTTTGGGTTGGACTACGTGTTCTCCAGAATTAAATATAAATCCACTCGATATTGTACCGAAAGCCGAAGCCGAAGGTAAAGATCCGAAAGACTGGGTAAGAGAAAAACTACACAGTGGGGAAATTACGATGGCGAGTGAAGATCTGGATAATCCGCAAAACTCACCACGTAATCTGTTTATTTGGCGTTCAAACTTGATAGGATGTAGTGCCAAAGGTATGGAGTACTTTATGAAGCATTTACTTGGCGCACAAAATGGAGTCGGTGGCGAGAATTTGAAGACCAGAGGAGAAGCATTGCCTAAAGAAGTGAAATGGGTTGATGAAGAACCGCATGGAAAATTAGACCTTGTTGTAACGGCTGATTATCGAATGACTACATCTGCATTGCATTCAGACATTGTTTTTCCAGCTGCAACTTGGTATGAAAAGAATGATATCAGCAGTACTGATATGCACCCATTTATACACCCATTCTGTCAGGCTGTAGATCCGGTTTGGGAAGCACGTTCAGATTGGGACTTGTTTAAAGGTTTGTCCGAGAAGTTCTCACAATTATGTAAAGGTCACTTGTCTAAACAAAAAGACGTGGTTTTGCAAGCTATACAGCATGATTCTCCAGTTGAAATATCAGAGCCGCTAGATGTTGAAGATTGGCGTGAAACAGGAGAAATGCCAACTCCTGGAGTGAATATGGCAAACATAGCAATTGTTGAGCGCAACTATCCTGAAACCTATAAGCGATTTACCTCGCTAGGGCCACTTATGTCGGCAAAAGGTAATGGTTCGAAAGGAATTAGTTGGAATACCCAAGCAGAAGTAGAAATGCTTAAGGCGATGAACTTTGTCGTTTCCGAGCCAGGAGAGTCGTATGGGTTACCTCAAATCAATACAGATATTCAAGCAGCCGAAACGATTTTGACTTTGGCTCCAGAAAGCAATGGAGAGGTCGCCATGAAAGCATGGGAAAATCTCGAAAAGCGAACAGGGCGAAAACATACCCACTTAGCCGAAGGAAGATCTGATGAACTGATTCGTTATGATGACTTGGTTGCACAGCCTCGTAAAGCCATAACGTCTCCTTGTTGGAGTGGTATGGAGTCTGAAAAAGTTAGTTACAATGCTAGTTATATCAATGTACACGAGCTGATTCCTTGGCGTACACTAACAGGACGACAATCGATCTATCAAGACCATTTATGGATGCGCGAGTTTGGGGAAGCATTGGTTACTTATAAGCCACCAATCTCAACAAAAGCAGTTAATTCGTTGATGTCTCAGATTGATGGAAAAGAAGAAGTGTTAGCACTCAATGTGATTACGCCACACAACAAATGGACCATTCACTCCATGTGGTCTGATAATCTGCTGATGTTGACTCTTGGTAGAGGAGGACCTGTTGTTTGGATTAGTGAAACCGATGCAGCCAAGATTAACATCAAAGACAATGATTGGGTCGAATTGTTTAACGATAACGGGGCAACCATGTGTAGGGCAGTTGTTTCGCAACGTATCCCCGAAGGCGCCTTGATTCTTTATCACAATCAAGAGCGTTTTATCAATATGCCGTTGAGTAAACATACCGGACATCGTGGCGGACTTCATAACTCATTAGCACGTATTTGTCCTAAGCCAACCCATATGATTGGAGGATATGCTCAACTATCTTATAGTTTCAACTATTATGGAACCATTGGAGCCAATCGTGACGAAATTGCAATCATCAGAAGAATTGCAAAAGTAGAATGGGGCGATGAAGAAGTAAAATAAAATGTAAATACGATACAGATGAAAATCAAATCACAAATATGCATGGTATTGAGTCTCGACAAATGCATAGGCTGTCATACCTGTTCGGTTACATGCAAAAATGTCTGGACCTCTCGTCAGGGAGTTGAATATACCTGGTTTAATAATGTAGAAACAAAACCCGGTCAAGGTTATCCGTCCAATTGGGAGAACCAACAACATTACAAAGGAGGATGGGAGCGTACCAAGCGCGGAATAAGACTTCGACAAGGATCAAGAATAAAAGTATTGTCTTCTATTTTTGCCAATCCATATATGCCTTCGATCGATGATTATTATGAACCATTTACGTTCAACTATTCGATCTTACAAAGTAGCGCAAAGTTCAAGACTCCGCCTACAGCTCGTCCTTTCTCTATTCTTACCGGTAAGCGAATGGAGAAGATCGAGAAAGGCCCCAATTGGGAGGATAATCTTGGGGGAACATTTAGTACCCGATCATCGGATAAGAATCTGGATGGAATAGATACCAAAGACTTCGAAGCCTTCGAACGTTCGTTTATGTATTATCTTCCACGATTGTGCGAACATTGTCTCAATCCTGCATGTGTAGCAGCCTGTCCTTCGGGTGCTATTTACAAAAGAGATGAAGACGGAATTGTGCTTATTGATGAAGAAAAATGTAGAGGGTGGCGCGAATGCGTGAGTGCTTGTCCATACAAGAAAAGCTATTTCAACTGGGTGCGTAAACGTTCCGAAAAATGTACCTTCTGTTTTCCACGTATTGAAAATGGAAAACCCACAATTTGTTCCGAATCATGTGTAGGACGTATTCGTTATATCGGTGTGATGCTTTACGACGAAGAGCGCATCAAAGAATATGCTTCAACCGAAGATCCTGAAAAGTTGTACGAGGCCCAAATGAATATATTTCTAGATCCTCACGATGAGGCGGTGTGTCGAGAAGCATTAGCTCAGGGTATTCCTCATAGTTTTATAGAAGCAGCAAAGC
>DLYT01000080.1:0-4185 GCA_003447595.1 Porphyromonadaceae bacterium | reverse complement strand
GTCGTATATGAGATGGAACAACAAGAAGCTTCGCAAGAACTAACAAGTGTAGAAGAAATGCGTATTCCGATTAAGTACATAGCAAACATGCTTTGTGCAGGAAATGAGAAGCCTGTAAAGGAAGCAATGCTTAAACTTGTAGCAATGCGTAATCGTATGCGTAGTCGATTGGTTGATAACAACACCGACGATTCGATGTATGAGAAGGTCGGATTATCGTCCATGCAGTTTGATGAGATGTACAGATACTTGGCTTTGGCTCCATACGAAGAGCGTTTTGTAATACCAACAATGCGTACCGATCATTTGCACGATACATTTGCCGTGAGATCAGAAAGTGGTTTTGATCACCCACATGGGAAAGAACGTTCTAAAAACTTAATGGGAGGACTATAGTATGGCAAAAGTATTAAAGTTGGTATCGCTTCTGCTCGATTATCCAACAAGCAATATCCAAGCATTAATGCCTTCCTTCAAAGAGGTTGTAGATCATAAGTTCAACTTGGATGGTAAGTCTCGCAAGCGATTGAACGATTTCATCGATCATTATCAAAAAGAGAACTTATTAACTTGGCAACAAGAGTATACGCAGGTGTTTGATTATAGTCCCGCTACGTCTTTATACCTATTTGATCATGTGTATGGCGACTCTCGTCAGCGAGGGATGGCGATGGTAAATCTAAAGATGATGTATGAGGATGAAGGACTTCATCTGTCAGACTCTGAATTGCCCGACTATTTGCCTGTTTTTCTAGAGTTCTTAGGAGAAACACAATCAGAAGAAAGTGCATGTAATCATTTGGCTGAAGTAAAAGAAGTAGTCGAAAAGATTACAAAAAGCTTAAAAGAAGGCAATAGTAAGTATGCCGAACTCTTAGAGATCATTCTAGCGTTTGCATCTCGAGGGGTAGCTACTCCTTTTAAGGCAGTAACGCATTCGGATGAAATTAAAAAAGCATGCGACGGTTGTCTGCTCAATGAGCAACGAGCGTTTATAAACGAATAAAAAGAAATGGATTATGATTAGTTTCTGGGACAACTCATTATTCAACTACCTACCACATATAGCAATCGGATTGCTCATATTTGGTGTGATTACCCGTTTTGTGAAAGCCTCTAAAACCATTCAGGCAACGTCAACGCAGCTGCTGTCGAACGATAAAATGTTCAACTGGTCTATTATGCTCTTTCACTATGGTATCGTATTTGTATTGTTAGGACATATATTCGGACTATTTACCCCGCGTTGGTTGTACGAGTTGGTTATGACTCCCGATACAAAGCGAATGTTGGCCATCTCCATGGGTTCTTTCTTTGGAATATGTGCATTTATCGGTATCGTAACACTGACTATTCGTCGATTCACCAACGAGCGAATACATGATAATAGTTCAGTTCACGATATCTTCATATCGTTATTGATCTCAGTTCAGATCTTTTTAGGTGTATGGTCTACTGCAATTACGGCAGTTTCTCCTCCCGAACAATACTTTATGCTTGATACTTGGGCCAAAGGAGTTGTAACCTTTCAGCCCGATGCCGCATCGGTGATGGCGCAAATGAGCCTAATTCATAAGCTACACATTTTGGGTGGACTATTTATATTTATCTTATTTCCATACTCCAAACTGATGCATTTCTTGGTTGCGCCGATACAATATTTATGGCGTCGAGCAGAGCAATTAGTTTGGATGCGTAAGTCTTAAATCATAAATCAAGTAATATATGTCGAAGCACGCAGGTGATTTAATTAAAGATATACTATTGGCATCGAAAGTAGATCGTATCTGGGGTATTACAGGAGATAGTGCAAACTTCATAACCGAGGCAGTCTGTAAAAGCTCAATTCGGTTTGTCCATGTGAGGCATGAAGAAACAGCCGGTTTCGCATGCGGAGGAGAGGCGTTGATGAAGGACGAACTTTCGGTTTGCATCGGTTCATGCGGACCGGGAGCACTGCATTTAATCAACGGGCTTTATGATGCCAATCGCAATGGAGCCCCTGTATTGTGCTTAGCTACTCATATACCAAAAGATGAGATTGGTACACAATATGTGCAAGAAACAGATCCGATGAAACTTTTTGCCGATTGCAGTGTTTTTTGTGAGTATGCGCAGTCGGTAGAGCAGCTTCCTCGTATCATGGGAATCGCTATGCAAACTGCCGTGGCACGCAAAGGGGTAGCTGTGATAATAATACCGGGAGATGTTTCGTCGAAGACATTAGCATCCGAAGCCAAAGAGCAAAAATATGTACCTCACTATTGCTGTCCGGTTATAAAACCTGTTGAGGCGGAAATCAAGCAGCTTGCAGATATTCTCAACGCGGCAACAAAGATTACGATTATTGGAGGGCAAGGGTGTAGATATGCTCGTTCGGAGGTGAAAGAGTTGTCGCGCATATTAAAAGCTCCATTGGGATGGAGTTATCGTAGTAAGGAATACCTCGATCACAACAATCCACTCGCGATAGGCTGTGTGGGTAAATTGGGGAATAACAGTGTAGATGATGCAATAGAAAAGTGCGAAGTCCTACTGTTGTTAGGAGTCGGGAATGCCGGTGGGCATATTTATAATACCAATGCAAAGATTATACAAATCGATGTCAACGGTTCGGCAATAGGACGTAGACACTGGATCGACTACGGCTATAAAGGAGAGGTGCAAGATACCATATACGAGCTATTGTCTTATTTGAAAGAAAAATTTGATACGACCTTTGCAGAAGAAGTTTGTCAATGTTATAAAGACAAGCAAAAGCAATACGTCGCAAATTCCGAAAAGAAGACAAATGAAGAAGGCAAGATTATGCCCGAGTATTTGATTTCTTTGATAGACAAGAAAGCACCATTCAATACTTGTTTTTGTGCCGATACCGGTACGCCATTGATCTTGATGGAACGATACATCTCATCAGGAGACAAACGTCGTTTCTTTCATTCGGCAGAATACGGATCGATAGGAAATGCACTCCCCACAGCAATGGGAGTAAGAAGCGCAACTGTAGATCGTAAAGTAATTGCATTGTGCGGAGACGGCGGACTATCCATGCTACTGGGAGATTTACTTACGGTTGTACAAGAGAAGTTTGACGTGAAAATGATTGTATTCAATAACGCAACCTATGATTTGGCAGCGATGAATACAATGGTGCGAGGAAAAACACCGATCAATACGGCACTGACAACAACGGATTTTGCAAAAGTGGCAACGAGTTTAGGTATTCGAGCGCGTCGTGTAGAACAATTAGAGGAACTGGAGCAAGCTTTAGATGAATTACTCAATTCTACAGAAGCATATCTGCTCGACGTAAGGGTGGCTGCCGTATCTGAATTACACCAATGTTTGCTCAATAAGAATAAGAATCTGTAATTATACAACGAAGATGAAAGTACAAGTAAGTGATATCATAGCTCAAACATTGGTAGCTGCTAATGTGAAGCGTGCATACGGCATGATTGGATACGGAGTTGATGTGTTGATGGATTCTTTAGCGCAAACCGATATTCGCTTTATTAGTGTAACAAATGAAGAAGCTGCCGGATTCGCTGCCGGTGCCGATGCGCAATATAGTGGATGTTTAGGGTTGTGTTTAGGCTCTACCGGAGCAGGTGTTGTTCATTACCTCAATGGTCTTTACGATGCACATCGCAACGGAAGTCCGGTGCTTTTTATCGCAAGTCAGGTAAAACAAAACGAAATAGGTTTAAATGCTGCCCAAGAAGTAGACATTCGCACCATCTTTACTCCGTGTAGTTGTTTTTGCGAAGCTGTTCAAACACCGGAGCAACTACCGCTTATTTTAGGATTGGCCATGCAAACCGCATTTATGAAGCGAGGCGTCTCAGTGGTCATCATACCGGAAGATATGATGAGTATGGAAACAGAGTTTGACAAGCCACGATACATCCCTCATATCTCAAAGTCTATCATCATGCCGTCGCACGATGAGATTGTAGACATGGCAACTATGATCAATGCGGCAGACAAGATTGTAATCTTTGGAGGAAAGGGTTGTGAGGGTGCGCATGATAAAGTAATGACCCTCGCACGAAAGATAAAAGCTCCTGTGGGTTGGGCCTATCGTGGCAAGCATCTATTAGACTATGACAATCCGTATCCGATAGGGATGAATGGACTGCTAGGAGACAAGTCTTGTCTTGAGGCTATACACGAATGCGATCT
>DLYT01000047.1:4539-8842 GCA_003447595.1 Porphyromonadaceae bacterium | reverse complement strand
TATACCGAACTCACGTTAATATAAAATAAATAAGACGAAAAGCCTCCTTTGCAGCACATACTGCGAAGGAGGCTTTCGCTTTTTTTGCATGCACAACTGACACAGAAACTGCATGAATAAAGCCATCCTGTCAGTTATGTCATATTTATTTACATTTATAAAGAAATCTTGTCAGCGTATAAGTGACAAAAACAATTTGGCATAATATTGGTAATAGATTAAACGTAGTCGCTCAAAAAACGAACGGCTATTAACAATTCAAATTATTAATAAACAAAATAAAGATAAGCTATCATGAACATCAGACCATTAGCAGACAGAGTGCTGATCAAACCAGCAGCTGCAGAAGAGAAAACAATTAGTGGAATCATCATTCCAGATTCAGCAAAAGAAAAACCGCTTAAAGGCGAAGTTGTTGCTGTAGGTAACGGAACGAAAGACGAAGATATGATTGTAAAGAATGGCGACGTTGTCCTTTATGGCAAATATGCTGGTACTGAAATCGAACTAGACGGCGAGAAGTATCTAATCATGCGTCAATCTGATATTTTGGCAATTATCTAATCACTATTTGTAAACATTAAAAAGAAAACATCATGGCTAAAGATATTAAATTCAATATGGATGCTCGTGACCTTTTGAAAAAAGGTGTAGACGAGTTGGCAAATGCAGTAAAAGTAACACTAGGTCCTAAAGGACGTAATGTAATCATCGAGAAAAAGTTCGGTGCTCCTCACATTACAAAAGACGGTGTTTCTGTAGCGAAAGAAGTTGAGCTTTCAGATCCATTCCAAAACATGGGTGCTCAAATGGTACGCGAAGTTGCGTCGAAAACAAACGACGATGCGGGTGACGGTACTACTACTGCAACTGTATTGGCACAAGCAATCATTGGCGTAGGTCTTAAAAACGTTACAGCAGGTGCAAATCCGATGGATTTGAAACGCGGTATCGACAAAGCGGTTGCTAAAGTTGTTGAAAACATCAAAGAACAAGCAATCGAGATCGGTGACGACTTCGACAAGATCGAAAACGTAGCGAAAATCTCTGCAAACGGCGACGAAGCGATCGGTGCTCTTATTGCAGAAGCAATGCGCAAAGTGAAAAAAGAAGGTGTTATCACTGTAGAAGAAGCAAAAGGTACTGAAACAACTGTAGACGTTGTAGAAGGTATGCAATTTGACCGTGGTTACATCTCTCCATACTTCGTAACGAATCCGGAGAAAATGGAAGCAGATCTTGAAAATCCATTCATCTTGATCTACGACAAGAAGATCTCTGTATTGAAAGAATTGCTACCTATCCTTGAGCAAACAGTACAAAGCGGTCGTCCGTTGTTGATCATCGCAGAAGACATCGACAGCGAAGCATTGGCTACTTTGGTAGTAAACCGTTTGAGAGCAGGCTTGAAGATTTGTGCGGTTAAAGCTCCGGGCTTTGGCGATCGTCGCAAAGAAATGCTTGAAGATATCGCAGTACTTACAGGCGGTGTAGTAATCTCGGAAGAGAAAGGCTTGAAGCTTGAAAGCACTACAATGGATATGCTTGGTACAGCAGAGAAAGTAACTGTAAACAAAGACAACACAACAGTTGTAAACGGTGCAGGCGACAAAGACGCAATCGATACACGTATTGCTCAAATCCGTACGCAAATCGAAAAAACAACTTCAGACTACGATAAAGAAAAACTTCAAGAACGTCTTGCAAAACTTTCGGGTGGTGTTGCCGTACTTTATGTAGGTGCTCCTTCAGAAATGGAAATGAAAGAAAAGAAAGACCGTGTAGACGACGCGTTGAGCGCAACACGTGCTGCAATTGAAGAAGGTACAGTACCTGGTGGTGGTATCGCTTACATCCGTGCTACAGCAGTATTGGAAGACATGAAAGGCGAAAACGAAGACGAAACTACAGGTATCGAGATTGTAAAACGTGCAATCGAAGAACCACTTCGCCAAATCGTTGCCAACGCTGGTAAAGAAGGTGCGGTTATCGTACAAAAAGTAAAAGAAACAGAAGGTGACTTCGGTTACAACGCACGCAAAGATGTATACGAACATCTATACGCAGCGGGTGTTATCGACCCTGCTAAAGTAACACGTGTTGCATTGGAAAACGCTGCCTCAATCGCAGGTATGTTCCTAACAACAGAATGTGTTATCGCAGATAAGAAGGAAGAAAACGTTCCTGCTGCTCCAATGAACCCGGGAATGGGTGGCATGGGCGGTATGATGTAATTCACACCACATGATAAGGCAAAAGGGATATCCGTTTCGGGTATCCCTTTTTTTATAACCCGTTATTCGCCCTTCCGTAAATTACAATAAGCCGGCGTCGCGGCATACGGCAAACAGGCCTCCTGTAGCTTGCAAAGCCGGTTTTTCGGTGATTTTCCCTCCTAGATTGCAGATTTCGATAGATTTCTTGCATTCAGAAAACCGCGTTTTCAAGTGGGGCTGCCGGCCTCGTTATCAACATATTGTTGATAACTTGTCAAAACCAAGCAAGCTTTTTGCAAAAAACATGCTTACTTCTTCCAAAAACCTCATTTACTTCTCAAAAAAAGGTCGTTTCCTTTTTCCCAATCGCTGCCCGGCGTTTTTCAAAAGGGGCTAAGCGTTTGGTAAACACGGCCGCCCCGTTTTGCAAAGACTATTTTTAGTCACCGCGGTGAGTAAATTCATTTATAACGAAGAGTGAAAACATTCTTCACGGTAATGCGAAACACTCTTCGTGAAAACAATTTACTGTCTTCACTGAAAACTTTTGCCTTCAATGCACGCACAAGCGTGTGTGCGTCTCGTTGTCCGCACCGATACCCGCCAAGCCAAGCACACGGAGTTGAGCCAATACAAAATGTTATCAATCACGCCTTTTCAAGATCATCCCGACACCCCAAAAAGAAGTTGCCGCCGAGCAATTTCCATGCCTGTCAATTCAAGCCCATCCATCACCGGCAAACTGTCACTTTCAAAACCTTCACAAACTACAACCATCTAGCTCCCAAACGACTATTTTCAAGCAAATAGGCTGGTTTCTACATCAAACACCCTCGAATCCTAAAAAAGAAAAAGAATACAATAAGCATAAATAATTTGCTGTTTATTTACTTGTAGGTGTTGTGTATTGTATTAATAATTAGTATGTTGTGGGCTGTTAAATGTGTTAACCAACCACGAAAAGAGACTAGTATGAAAACCTTATGCATTGCTTTGTTAGCTAGTATTAGCATCGCCTCTTTGCAGGCAAAAGATGGTTTAAAGACCATTGAGATTGTGCCGTCGAAGATAGAGACGGGTGACTTGAAGTTGAGTAATCTGATTACCTCAATCGAATACATTCCGCTCGAAACCACCGACGAGTGTTTGATCGGCAACATAGGAAGTTATGATATATCGGAGAAGTATATTCTAGTTTATTGTCGGCAGGGAAAAACATTGGCTTTGTTTGATCGCAAAGGAAAGTTTCTTCGCACCATTAGCCGCCACGGGCAAGGCCCCGAAGAGTTTATATCGATAAAAGGGCTGAAGCTTGATGAGCAGAAGAACTTAATCATTATAAATGACATCGTTGGTATAAAGTTTTTTGATCTGCAAGGGAAGTTTTTAAGAACATCAACATTGCATACGGGGCCGGACTTTCAATTGCAAATAGATGAGTCCAGATTGTTTTCCTGCTTTCCCGGTTCGGTAAAAGGTGATTCAGTGTATCCGATCTATCGGCTATTTGATATATCGGGCAAACAAGGGCTCTTTATCCGTGGAGCAGTGCAGTCTGTTCCGTTAGATACGAAAGTGAAAGCGGGAGAGGTTGCATACATCGGAATTCCTTCGATGATCAGTCAATATCGTTATAAGGGACAAGTTTGTATGAAAGATAATGCGATGAATGATACCTTATACACCTTTGGTGCAGATTATAGGGTAGTTCCAAAATGCATAATAACGGCGGGCAAACTCGCATATACAAAGGAAATGAAATCTGATTACAATCTTTTCCTAAGAGAGCAAGCAAATCATTTGGGATTCTATTCGTTGTATGAAACAGATCTATATTATTTGCTTGCTTATCTGTACAGGCAGCAGATAAAATACTGTTTTGTTGATAAAAGAGATGGGGCAGTAAAGCATTTTAATTCGTCGAAAGGGATCCCCAATGATTACAATGGTGGTTTCGATTTTTCCTTTCACTTTGATGTACGGCAAGACAACAACGTATGGACTACGTTCTACAATGCCGAGCTGTTTGCCGAACGAAAAGACTTGTCAAACATAAAGCCCGTAGGACCGAAAGCTGCGGTTGATCG
>DLYT01000047.1:2159-4377 GCA_003447595.1 Porphyromonadaceae bacterium | reverse complement strand
GGACCGAAAGCTGCGGTTGATCGATTCAAGTCATTGTGCAACACGTTGGCCGTCGATGACAATCCTGTTCTGATGATTGTAAACCTCAAGTAAGCTGGATTGAACTTTCGTTTAATAATCTTATACAATAGAATCTATACACATTATGAAACAAAGATATGTTCTGTTTTTTATCTTTTGCAGTTTTATTGGCTTCGCACAAGAAAAGCCAATTGAAATCAAGATTGATCTTGAAAAGATGGAGATGAGCGATGCAGGATTAAACGAGTTTGTCGAGTCTATCGAATACATTCCGTTAGAGACTACCGACGATTGCGTGATTGGTGATAGAGTTATGTTTGATACGGACGAAACGCATATCATAGTTCGGGATCAGTATTGCAAAACAGTATACTTATTTGATCGCAAAGGCCGCTTTATTCGGACAATCGGGAGGCAGGGTCAAGGTCCCGAANNGCTAATCAGATAAATAAAGAAAATAAGAAAAATGAAAAACGTATTCTTTTTGCTTTTTGTGATGTGTTTTACCATGTGTACGTCGAAACCACAGGGTGACAATGTTATTTCCGTCGACTTGGATAAGCCCGAGAAGGCTTCGCTATTTGATTACTTTCGCTCTATTGAATTGATTCCGTTGGAAACTACGTCTGATGCTCTTATTGTTGGGATTACTAAAATGGTTATCCATCAAGATAACTATTATACGTTTGATCCGGTACAACAAATTCTTTTTGTGTATAATAAAGAGGGAAACTTTCTTTATAAGATCGATAAAAGAGGACAGGGGGAGGGCGAATACTTGTCTTTTTGGGATTTTAATATCAGTCCTTATTCAGGGAACTTGGAGATACTCAATCCGTATGGTAAGGTGCATTTGTATGATTTACGAGGTAAATACATCGAAACTAAAAAGGTTACTTATCCAGATTTCAGTGTTGTGCATACAATTGCGGCTATAGACAGTCAGATATATGTGTTCGGATCTGATTTTGCTCCAGAGAAAATTATTTACTATAATCTTGATGAGGGAAAGTTGTTGCACACAGAGTTTGAAGAGGATTATGATCTGGGGCGTTTTTCTTTTGGTGCATATCAATATCAAGGCGAATGGTTTTATTTCCGACCTATTCACCCGGTTGTATATAAGATGGGGAAAGATAGCTTGGAAACTGCCTTTGAGTTTGATTTTGGGAAATATGCTACAGAAGGCAGGACTGTGACGTTATCAAAAGAATCTCAAAGAGACTTTCCGAGACTTGTAGAAGAGATGTTTAATCAGTTTGGCTACATGATTCATGCGGTAAGGCATAATGATAAATATGTCTTTGCATCCTTGACTCGCGACGCTTCAAATCAGTCAAAGAGCAATATTATCTATGATAAAGAAACAGGTAAAGCAAAATATATAGCGGACTTCGACGAGGATGTTTGGTTTAACTCTTATCGAGGCGAAGCATTTATAGTTACAGATGAATATGCTTTGATGCCTTGTCAATGGATTGATCTTGAAAAACGAATAAACAAGGAGATGCTTAGCGAGGAACAGCAAAAGCTATTTGACGAGTTATTGCAGTCTGACACGGAGCTAAATCCAATACTTATCAAATACTGGTTTAAATGATATTTAAACCTACTTGCAAGATTATATAACGACAACGTCCCGATAATCGTAGCAGACTATCGGGACATTTTGTATTTTGATGCTTGTTTTCTGTTATATAAAGAGGAACAAACTCACTGCCATTACGGCCATTCCGCTTACTACCCCAATGATGGATAGGTGGTGCTCTCCGTATTTTTCGGCACTTGGTAGTAGTTCGTCGAGCGAAATAAATACCATGATTCCGGCTACGGCAGCTAGTACGAAGGCGTTGATAATCGGATTCCAAAACGGAAGTAAGAACGCAAAAGCGATCAATGCGCCAATGGGTTCTGCCATGCCCGAAAGGAAAGAGTACCAAAAGGCTTTCTTTCTGTCGCCCGTTGCTTGATACAACGGCACAGCTACGGCAATACCTTCGGGAATGTTGTGTATCGCAATGGCAAAGGTGATGGGAATGGCAAGTTCCATGCTGTTGAGTGCCGAGGTAAACGTGGCAATCCCTTCGGGAAAGTTGTGGATACCGATGGCCAGTGCTACCATAAAACCGGTACGTTTGAGCGACGATTTCTTGCGCATGTCTTCTACTACATGTACTTCGTGCGGGTTCTCATCTTC
>DLYT01000047.1:0-1755 GCA_003447595.1 Porphyromonadaceae bacterium | reverse complement strand
GTAGATAATCCGGCAATCATCGTTAAACCAAATGCGGTTAGGATAGTCTCAATATTTATAGGTTCGATATTCATAGTGTATTACTTAATTTGTAAGCATGCGAATGTAGATACTATTTTTTTTATATTTACTCCAAATTAGATTAAATGCGAAACATTAGTGAAGACGATATAATCGACAACTTGCGCAATGAAGAAACGCGTCGGGAGGCCTTTGCTCAATTGGTAAGCATTTACGGCGAAAAACTCTATTGGCAAATCCGTAAAATGGTTCTTACCCACGAAGATGCCGACGACTTGCTTCAGAACGTATTCTTAAAAGCCTGGCTCAGCCTCGAAACCTTTAGAGGGGAATCGAAGTTGTCTACTTGGCTGTATCGAATTGCGGTAAACGAATGCATCACCTTCTTGAATAAACAACGAGCCAAAAATAATGTTTCGATCGATAATGTAGACCACTTTTTGCTAGAACAGTTGCAGAGTGACGAATATTTCGATGGGGACGAGGCAGAGGTGCGTTTTCAGAAAGCCGTACTTGCCTTGCCCGAAAAGCAACGACTCGTTTTTAATATGCGCTATTACGATGAAATGAAATACGAGGAAATATCTGATATTCTGGGTACTTCTGTTGGGGCTTTAAAGGCTTCGTATCATCATGCCGTAAAGAAAATAGAGGATCAACTTTCGGAGAAAGATTAAACCATTTCCTTTTTTAATTGTCAAATAGTAAAATAAATATAGTTTCATATGGGGTCATTCGAAGATAAAGACAAGCAATTCGGTAAAGGGAACTCCTTTAAAGTGCCCGAAGGATACTTTGAGCATCTTACCGAGCGTACGATGAATATGCTTCCAGAAATGGAAATTCCCGAAGCTAAGAAAGTATCATTATTTCAACGTGTGCAACCGTGGTTGTATATGGCTGCAATGTTTGCCGGATTGATATTTTTTATAAAAATTTTGGTGGGTGGCGATGTGGTCTCTAAGTCGGCAGCAACCGATAGTACTTTGATTGCGGCATCAGGTATTAACGTTGTTGATTTTCAGGATCAACAAAGCGAAGAAGATGTGTATATTCAATACATAGAAGAGAGTTATGGAGGTGCTGTTTTGAACACGGGGATCAACTTTTTTGAATAAAAAATTAAATATTGTTTGCATGAATAAAATATTTTTCCTTATATTTGCTCTTGTAGTTAACCTGACAGCGGTACTGGGGCAAAATGCTCACGGACCGAGACCAAGGATGCAGGAAGATGACCAATCTTTTTGGGCAAAACGTAATGCGTATATTACCGCAGAAATGGGACTTACTCCTGAAGAAGCAGCTACATTTATACCTCTTAGTGAAGAGTTGCAAAAGAAAAAATTTGAACTTTGGAAGTCTTATAAACGTGAAATGCGTAAAGCAGTTCACTCCAAATCTGAAGATGTTTCGGAGGCGGAATACAAACGACTCATCGACGAGAACTTTGAGTTGAAGATGCAAGAGATTAAACTGGAAAAGGACTACTACAAGAAATTTGAGAAGATACTTTCACCCACAAAACTCTTTAAATACCAAAGGGCAGAAGTTAAGTTTGCAGCGATGCTAATGCGCGGTAAAATGGCTAATCCTGATAAGAAAGGTGCTACAAAAAATAGAAATGATTAATAATATCAATATTGTCATTATTTGTGTTTTTTGTTTAGATTTAGTTTTGGCGTTTAAGTTAAGGAAGGGGAAGCGACGTGAGTCGGTTCCCCTTTTGTCATT
>DLYT01000109.1:3131-5418 GCA_003447595.1 Porphyromonadaceae bacterium | reverse complement strand
AGGGGACATATTTCCTGCCTCAAGACCTGGAGCTGTCCAATCAGGAGCTTAGCTACATTGTCAAGAATAACAACTTATTGAAAGTTGGTATTCTTGGCGTAGGACTAGCCATTGGTCTTATCCTGATTGCTAAAGTCTACTTTGAGACTTCGTACGAGACCTACATTACTGACGCAGAAAGGATCTATGAAGTACATATTTCTGCTATAAAAGAAAACGAAACAAGTAAATATTCACAACTTAGTGGTGGTACGGTTGTAGGAATTAAAGAACTTACACCAGAGGTGGAAACGGCTACACGCTTTACGTGGATGGGCAATCCGCTTATGAAAACCGAAGACGGTAAGAAGTATGAATACGGAGCAATCATTGGCGACTCTTGTTTGTTTGATCTTTTCGGATGGAATGTTGTTATAGGCAATCCCTCAGAGATCTTATCAACACCTTTGCAAGTAATGATTTCACAATCGAAAGCAAACGAAATGGGTGGCAATGTGATCGGAAAAACTTTGACGATGATTGATAGACCGGACCTAGAACTTACAATTGCCGGTGTCTTTGAAGACTTGCCAATCAATTCACAGTTTAACTTTGAAATGATTGCCTCTATGCCTACTTTAAAGTCTATTTCTTGGGACGGTTCAATGAACTGGCTTGGCAATGAGCGCTATAAAGGATACGTCAAATTAAAACCAAACGCAAACGTCGCGAATGTTCCGAATGGAATAAAGGCAATGTGCGCAAAATACTTACCTCTCGAAGACTTAAAGAAGAACGGAGTTGAAGTTGATTATACAATTCATCCCCTTTTGTCATTACACATGGCAGACGATGGCGTGCGACGCATGAATTATATTCTTGGTTTTATTGCTTTTGCCTTGCTTGCAACGACATTGATGAACTATATATTGATCGTTATTTCCATCATTATCAATAAAACAAAAGAGATTGCCGTGCAAAAGTGTTACGGTGCAGAAGCTCGTGATATCTACCGACTTGCTTTTGCTGAAACCGGAATTCACTTTGGTCTCGCTTTGCTTCTCGCTTCTCTATTGCTAGTTGTATTAAGAGGTTTTATTTTGAACCTTCTTGGCGTTCCTTTGCAAGAGCTGCTCTCGGTCAATGCGGTTCTTCTACTACTCTCCATATTTCTAGGTTTGTTTCTTATTGCCGGAGTTACGGTTGGGTTTCTTTATGTAAAGGCTCCTATCGCCGCGGCATTTAGACAACACAGACAGAACAGACGCAAATGGAAACAAATACTTATGTTTATTCAGCTCACAGCATCCGTATTTCTTTTGACCATGCTTGCTGTGGTAACAAAACAATACGATCGGATGATCAATGATAATCCGGGATATTCGTATAAGAATCTTGCATATACGTTTCTGAGTGGAACCGATTCGTTGGCTAGAACTAAGATTATCGAAGAACTATACCGACTACCCGAGGTTAGTAGTGTGACCACACTTAGCCAACTTCCTTTCAACTCTCCATCGGGGAATAACGTTTTACTACCTGGTTCTGATAAAGAACTGTTTAACATTGCCGACATGTACCATGTATCCAATAACTACATTGAGACAATGGGGATGCATATTGTGCAAGGACAAAGTTTTACCGAGGGGGTTAATAATAGTCGGGAAATATTGGTAGATGAAGCGTTCGCCAAACGAGCTAAAGATGTAATGGGCTGGGACAATGTGATCGGAAAGGAAATTGCAGTATCCGAGCACACAACCTATTCGCAAGGCCCCTACTACACCATTTGCGGTGTGTATGAAAACATCCGCCTCAACACAATCTCGAACCAAGACATGAGACCTTCCGTTACATTCTACAAGCAGGAACCGGCAAATGTACTTACTATCAAGTTTCACGAACTCACTCCCGAAGCTTTGCAACAAGCAGAACAAACCATTCAGAGCTTGATTACACACCGCGATGTTTCGCTCTACAATTGGTCGCTTTCGATGGAATACTTGTACCAAAACGACAAGCGATTCAAAGACGCTGTTACCATTGGCTCTATCGTTGCATTGCTAATTGCATTGATTGGCCTTGTAGGATATACCAACGACGAAATGAACAGACGCCGCAAAGAAGTTGCCATTCGCAAAGTAAACGGCGGCGAACTTCTCGATGTGCAACGCATCTTTGTGGTTGACATGCTTAAGTTTGTGTTACCGTCTGTTGTGATTGGTTCCATTGCCAGTTATTACCTTGCCGCATTGTGGCTCGAGCAGTTTAGTGAAAAGATCTCCCTTTCATGGTATCTTTTTGCAAG
>DLYT01000109.1:0-2862 GCA_003447595.1 Porphyromonadaceae bacterium | reverse complement strand
GAGAACCCTATCAATGCACTCAAAAGCGAATAAAATAAAACTCATATATCATGAAACGAATTCTCTTAAACTTCTACCACCTGCTGAAAAAGCATAAGGTTGTAGCTCTGCTAAACATCCTCGGATTGTCTCTGGCTTTTACAGTTATCCTTATTGTCAGTATTCAAGTCAATTACGACTATGGGTATAACTCGTCTATTCCCAACAGTGATAAGGTATTTCAGCTGCGTTTATATAATCCGGTAACAAAAACGTATACTCAATACGGAGCTTGTCCACGTTATCTAAAATTAACCGAAAATATTCCGGAAGTGGAACATATTGGTATGGCAATGGTGTCCAATCAAATATTTTCGGATGATGATAATACGAATGAAGCGAATAAAATTAATCTTAGCTGTTTGTGGGGTACAAACTCGTTGCTTCCAATCATCAATCCGACAATCATAACAGGAGATACAACTAATATAGCTCAACGTAAAGAGACTCTGTTATTGACTAAGTCAAGTGCTATAAAACTGTTCGGGACTATAGACTGTATTGGGAAATCTCTCAATAAAAATGCATATCAGGTTAATGCTGTAATTGAAGACATTCCTCGTAACAACAGTGCGCATGGTGAAGCTATATGCCTAACAGAAATCTTAGACAATAGTTGGACTCAGTGGAACTATAAAGCTTTTATCTCTATTGATCCGAAAGCAAAAGATCTGGTCAACTCAAAGCTTAACGGAGAAGGAATGCCTATCGACTCTTCGCTTATTTATCAAGGAGAACGCTCGAAAGTAGGAATAGACAACGTAAAAGATATTTACTTATCTCCTCTTCCTGAAATCAGACTTGGCAACCCGACAACAACACTTACACTACTGTCTGTGGGTATTTTAGTGTTATTGATCGCGCTTGCCAACTTGCTTAATCTGGCAATTGCGCTAACTCCGGCCCGCATGCGCATGTTCAACACGCAACGAGTTCTCGGATTAAGTAAAAATGCACAGCAAACCAGCATCATCTTTGAATCGGTATTCTTTGTAATTGTTTCGTTTGCGATAAGTCTTTGTTTCTTATATGCTTTTGGAAAAACAGATTTAATACGCTTGTTCGACGCATCGTTCGATATCAGTTATAATATAAAACTAATTACCGCAATCGGTTGCAGCTTGATCGCTTTCAGCATTCTGACCGGATTGTATCCTGCTTATTATGCCACATCCTTCCCGCTTGCAACAGTGCTTAAAGGTTCTTTTGCTATGTCATCTCATGGTATATTGATTCGCAGAATATTGCTTACTGCTCAGTTTGCCATATCAATAACCGTATTGATTATTGGAGTATTGATAGACTCACAGCATAGATACATGCAAAACAAATCGTGGGGAATAAATCCCGAACACGTAGTTTATTTTAATTATTTTCATAGTGACACGACTACTCAGATTTATTACAATCAACCAATACCTATGATAGATGAATTGCTAAAGAACCCCAATATAACGGATGAAGCTTTCGCTCAATTTATTCCGGGTGGCGTGTATATGGGATGGGGAAGAGATTTCGAAGGTATTCGGATACAAGTAAAGTCATGGCCGGTATCACACAATTTCCTAGAGTTCTTTGGTATCGAACTAAAGCTAGGAGAAACGATGAAAGGTTTTAAAACTCCCAAAGAAGGCGTATGCGTTGTGAACGAAACATTTGCCAACAACTATCAAATGGAAAACCCTCTAACCAAAAAAATTGGAGCCTTCCGTCAGGATTGCGAAATCATAGGTGTAGCAAAAGACTTTAACTTCAACGGATTTAAAACCCCTATTGAACCATTGGTAATGGTGTGTAGCGATGATCAATGGCTTCGAGGCAATATGTTCCTAAAAGTAAACTCACAAGATTTACCTGCTACGCTCGATTACATTCGTAGTACGGTACAGAAGTTTACCAAGGAGGAGCCGGAGATTCAGTTTCTAGATGAAACGATGAACAGGATGTATCCCAAAGAAGCGAATCTATCAAAGATTATTCTGTTGCTTAGTTTTATCTCGATCTTCATTTCACTATTGGGCGTGTACGGACTGGTATTCTTTAACATCCGATTCAAGCTCAAGGAGATTGCCATTCGTCGTATAAACGGATCATCTATTAAAGATATTATCTGGAGGTTGCAACGTGGATTCTTTATTCAAATTGCGATTGCGTCTGTTATCGCTGTGCCAGTTGCTTATTTCTTTATCTCAAATTGGCTCGAGCAATATCCGTATCAAGTGTATGTAAATCCGCTTTGGTTCGTAATCGCAATCCTATTGATCGCAGCAATTACATCGCTTTCAATTATAGCATTGTGTTACAACGCTGCGCGAATAAATCCCGTTAATACACTCAAGGCTGAATAAAATCTCAACATTATAGGGACTTCTTTTAGAAAGGCCGGTAAAAGTTCTCAATTCTTTTACCGGCCTTTTGTTTTATGATGTTACTTTTGCAGACTCGAATACATGTAGGCTGCCTCCTATTTGGAGATTTTCGTTTTCATTGAAAACTGTTTTCTGTTTTCATCGAAGACATATTTTCGTTTTCAATGAAGACTGTTTCACGTCTTCGACGAAAACGTTTTGCCTATAAATAACTTGTATTCGAAATGACAAATGTGCTTATAATATCTATTTCATGAAACACTTAAAACTTAATTTGCTAGCTCTTTTATCCTTTATCTATTTACTAAATTCCGCTCAGTTGTATGCTCGCGAAGGGATCAATACGGCATGGAAAGTCGGACTAAGCGGTCCCATCTATCAAAAGTTTTCATTTTTGGTCGAAGAAGACTTACGTATGCAGCAAGACTTTTGCGGAGTAGAATGGAGTTTTACC
>DLYT01000011.1:13885-17892 GCA_003447595.1 Porphyromonadaceae bacterium | reverse complement strand
CCGACATCGACGCAATAAAAAAGCAGGAAAACATCATCAACGAACGCAGTTATTACTATATCCCCAAAGAACATATCGATAAAGTAAGTGATATGATTGCTACCGGAGATGTTGTCTTATTTACCTCCGCAACTCCCGGACTTGATGTTTCACACATGGGTGTTACGTATTGGGATGAGGATAAACTAACGTTCATTCATGCATCGACCCGAGACAAAAAGGTGGTTGTAAATCCAACAACCATCGATGCTTATACTAAAAACAACAAAGCCCTTACCGGCATTATGATTGGCAGACTTATTGAAAAGGAGTCTGATGATTCTGAAATGAATCAGTGAAACAATTGCAAACTAATCTTAGCTCCGATCGTTTGATATCTTGCCTTCTCAAAGCTGACAAAAACCCCGGCATCAAAGATGTAATTACCGACTCCAAAACCAACTTCGGTATACGCCTTAAGCACCGGCATATAAAGATGGCTTAGATACAGACGCTCGGAGGTAATATACTTCGATAAAAATTTCCAGCGCGAGAAAAACAGAAAAGGAGATTGATACATCAGGTGAGCCTGAAAGTACGAATCAGCAGCATTGTACCATTTACTCTCAAGCAAGTTAAATACGCCTCCTATGTTATCATTCCACGACTCGGGGAAGTTGCGTCTCGCAAAATACCGGAAGTCGGAAAAATATTCAGACTTCTGATTCAAAAACCATCCTCCTCCTACTCTATAGCTCAAAAAGCGTAAACGATCCAATCCGATAGTTTGCTGCAAATCAAACTCTAAACGACTATAATCTCCATCTGCTCCTAAAAAACGAGGAATCCCCAATGCATACTCTACCGACAATGTTGGGAACTTCGACCGCACGTACTCTTTGCGATGTCCCATCATTCGATAGTATTGTCTTGGAGTCCAAGAAAACCCTAAAACCGGAGTAAACTCTGTATAATTATGAAGCCTAATTGATTTATACTTAATCGGCGCGTCAGGATCGGGATTATACACCTGCAATGAATCAATCACACGATTGATCGGCAAACGTTTGTGGTAAATAATCCCCGTACGCAATTCGAACCCATTGAACAACTCATAGGTATTTCTCAGATCTGCGTAATAATCGGTATAATTAAACCGATCCAGATCGGGCAGCTGCTCTTGGTAGTCATTTAGTATTAGTCGTACTTGATCTACAATCTTTGTACTGTGAATACGATTACCATTCCCTATATTTAGGGTAAGTCGGCCAAATCGTTCGGGTTTATACATCCAATCACCAATAACCCTAAAAAACAGCTCTTTTCGACCAAATACATACCCGACATCCGGTCTAAAAACAAACGCCTGATCATTTTTAAAGTGTTTTGTAACCCGAATAAATTGTCTTATCGAAATACCATTAACCTTAGAGTATCCCATATAAGCAGGGTTCAAAATACCCGAATACTTCAAGGAGGTACTTTGGTAGTCAAAACTCGATGTACTGATTATCTTATCTGTAACCTTTAAATAATCGTTTATTTTTGATTTGGTGCTAGATGTATCATTTAAGGCTTCTTCCTTTTTTATTTTTTCTCTCTGCAATATACCAATTTCCTCCTCGTCAAGCGGCTCGGGTCTTATCTTGCTCCAATACAATGAATCCTCGATGATGGGAACAGAGTCGGTAAGAATGGTAAATTTATCCGACAAGTTATACATATCCCCGTCAAGCTTACGAGTTTCTTCCTCTGTCTCCACCCGCACTACATCTTTATAATCATAACTAATGAGGTAATCGGTTTCGACGATATTACCCAGCATCACATAGCGAAGATTCAACTTTGATTTTTGAGGCAATAAAAAGGTTTTGCTATCCATTCCAAAATCAATATTCAGATTAAATATCGCAAACTCTTTTCTACCATACGTTTCGATACGAGAAAGCGTCCACAGTCCGCCCACCACATATAAATTGCCCCGAATCAAATTCTGACTCCAAATCTTGGGATCGAAACGAATTTGATAAATCGTATATCCATCCTTTTCAAATTCACTCATACACGTAAACCGGTAAAGCTTAAACGCATCTTTACAAAGAGGCATGATAACCTCATTGTCGTAGGCAACAGGATTATATACATTCACATTGATATAACGTAATAAGTCGGCACGTTGATTTCTTCGCACCGCCGATGATCCGTTCACAGCCTTAATATCATGAACAAATGTGTTGGGAGATGTGTATTTCAGGTCTGTTTTCAACTCAAAAAAAGAAAGCTTATTTTTCTTGTCATAAGTATACACCTCGGGGATGTAATGAAACAACATATTCTTTTTCAGAATCTCAGATTTGCCTTTAATATAAACCTCTGCATCATACGAAGATATCAATGAAGGATAGTGTTGTGAGAATTTAATCACATTTCGCATGATGGAGTCTGCTTTGTTCGTTTTCTTAAACACAACTCGCTTCTTGCCTGATGCCGAGAGCGACATTGAGACAAATGCGAATGCAAAAAAGAAGATCAAACATATTATATTTCGATAATTACACGTATATTTCATCCAAAATGGTTTCTTTCTACAAGTATAAAAAAAAAGAAGCCAAAAGGTTTGTCTTTCCGTCTTAAAATGATTACTTATTTATAGTGTGCTTATGAAAAAAGAAACATAAAAGACCGTTGACTTTGTATTTATTGTGATTAAGAATCGATTATATAGCATTTTTGTAGATCTAATCAGATGGATTTAGAATAAAAAGATATACATTTGTGCTTTAGAGCTATGTTTTATAACAGATATGATAATATATCAAAAGAAAATAACCGACTTATCTGCCAGTTTATCGGATGTTTGGAGAGTACTATCCGATGACGACAGAAAAATCCTACGCAACAACTCAATTATTCAGCATTTCAAGAAAAACGAGTTGATATATAGCGAAGGAGAAGAGCCTCGTTTCATGATGTGTCTTCTAAGCGGAAAAGTAAAAATATTCAAGGAAGGTGTGGGTGGTCGCAATCAGATCATTCGCATGATCAAACCTATACAATATTTTGGTTATCGCGCTGCTTTTGCCCAAGAAAACTATGTGACCAATGCTTCTGCATTTGAAAACTCTACCGTTTGTCTGATACCAATGACTGTAGTTGAAGAAATATTGAAAAGCAACATCACGTTGGCGCTATTCTTTATCAAGCAACTCTCTGTCGATTTAGGTATTGCCGACGAACGCACAGTAAACCTAACTCAAAAACACATTCGCGGCCGACTAGCCGAAGCGCTTCTTTTCTTAAAAGAGAGCTATGGCGTAGAAGAAGACGGTGCTACCTTGAGTATTTATTTGGCAAGAGAAGACATTGCAAACTTGTCTAACATGACAACCTCTAATGCGATACGAACGTTATCAAACTTCGTAACGGAAAACCTGATTACCATCGACGGTCGTAAGATCAAAATCATCGATGAAGATCAACTTCGTAAGATAAGTACACACGGATAAAACATATCCTTTATATATAAAGAAAGCTCCGATCTTTTCACTTGTGAAGAAGTCGGAGCTTTTTTTATGTTATCGTATTGCTTTGCGAATCGCAACTAATTTTTCAAGCAATGCTTCGAGCTGATCGAGCGGAAGCATATTTGCACCATCCGACTTAGCTACCGATGGGTTTTGATGTGTCTCGATAAACAAACCGTCTACACCAACCGCTACACCAGCCTTTGCTACGGTTTCGATCAAACGAGGCAAACCACCCGTAACACCGCTGGTTTGATTTGGTTGTTGCAACGAGTGTGTTACATCCAGTACTACCGGATAGCCAAACGATTGCATTTCGGGAATACCACGGTAATCAACGATCAAGTCAGTATAGCCAAACGTTGTACCACGTTCTGTAATCATTACTTTATCATTGCCGGCATCAGCCACCTTTTGTACCGCAAACTGCATAGCACCCGGCGACAAGAATTGTCCTTTTTTGATGTTTACTACTTTTCCTGTTTTTGCAGCAGCAACCAATAA
>DLYT01000011.1:12026-13609 GCA_003447595.1 Porphyromonadaceae bacterium | reverse complement strand
TCGCCTACTTTCTTCAAGATCTCAAGCGCTTGCTCATCTCCAATACCTGTAAACGAATCGAGACGCGAGCGATTCGCTTTGCGATACGACCCTTTGAATATAAACGGAATCTCGAGGCGATCGCAGATTGCAACAATCTTTTCGGCAATATCCATTGCCATCTCTTCGCCTTCGATCACACACGGACCGGCCATCAAAAAGAAGTTGCCGCTATCGGTATGTTTTAGTTTGTCTAGAAATTTATTCATATCGTTTCTTGTTTTATCCTTATTTGGAAAGCAGCTCTTTCACCGCATCTATTTTTTCGTTGGTAGGCATTTGCGCGTCGAGCCAATGAATGGTAAAACCTCTGCGCTCCATACCTCTAAACCACGTCATTTGTCGTTTCGCAAACTGATGTATCGAAACTTCAAGTTGCGACACCATTTCGTCGAAAGTCAATTGCCCCGTTATATAAAGCGTCAGGTATTTATACTCCAATCCGTAGTAAATCAGATCTTCGGGAGCAACTCCTTGCGCCAAAATACCACGTACCTCATCTACCATTCCTTCATCGAGGCGGTCGCGAAGACGTTTTGATATCTTAGAGCGACGTAGATCACGGTCTATCGAAATACCAATCGTAAGACTGTTGAGCGGATCAAACTCACGCTCTACAACCGGATTGTTTTTATAATACTCTTCTATCTCTATTGCTCTAATCGCACGCTTGGCCGTATCGACATCTGTCTTGTTATGCAACGTTTTGTAGCCTGCGAGCATTTCCTCCAGTTCTACCAACGTTTTATCTTGCAAAGCTTCACGCAACGGTTTGTTCTCCGGAACTTCGAGCAGTTTATACCCTTTGAGTACCGACTCTACATACAATCCGGTACCTCCGCACAAAACAGGAAGTATACCGCGAGACTTAATATCTTCGTATGCTTTGAAGAAATCGTGCTGATACTCGAATACATTGTACTTGTAGCCGGCATCGCATATATCAATCAGATGATAAGGCACCTGCACACCATTCACAACATAATCGGCAAGATCTTTTCCAGTCCCAATATCCATACCACGGTACACCTGGCGCGAATCGCCGCTTAGTATTTCCGAGTGCATATCGGCTGCCAACGCTGCTGCAAAAGAGGTTTTGCCCGAAGCCGTTGGCCCTATTATTGTAATTAAATCGTATTTTGCCATCATAAGCACAAAGGTACAAAATAAGAGACAATATTCTGCGTCTGCAAACCATGAATACTTTGCGCCGCTACCATGCAAGGTTTACAAAAAAAGCTCGTTTACTTTTTGTAAAAAGCTTACTAGGTTTTTACAAAAACCTTGCATGGTTTATTTCGTGAATATACCACGTTTTTTCATAAACGAAACCAATCCGCCTCAACAAAAAAAGAGCGCTTCGCGCAATGCGAAACACTCTTTTTTGCTTTTTAGCCAGCCCCTTATTGTATTTCGAAGCTTTCTTATTTTAAGCTTTACTTGTCGTATGATCAGAAGCGATATGCCAAACGCACACCGGCCATTACTTGATCAAACGATTTAATAAAGTTGTACTTCACCTCTACTCCTACCGAAATAATATC
>DLYT01000011.1:2002-11764 GCA_003447595.1 Porphyromonadaceae bacterium | reverse complement strand
AGGCTCAATCCTGCAAGCGGATAAAAACCAACCATTTCAGTAAGCGGAATCAAATATTGCGCGTCTGCATCGATCATTGCGGCACTACGCCCGTGGTTCTTAAATTGGTATGTAAACGACGGTGCAATACGAAACGCATCCGTAATGCTATAATTGTAGTCGATACCCCAATACATCGATTTATTTCCAAAACCGTAACCTACGCTTGTACCTACCGACATATCGCCTCGTTGCTGAGCTTTAGCGGAAACCGCCATTACGATCAGCGTCATGAATAATAGTAACTTCTTCATTCTCTTATTTTTTATATTCATTGAGACAAAGATAATAAAGATTGTAAGAAACTATCTTTATTTTCATTTCAGTGAACTATTTTCAGTTTCCTTTATACTTATTCACGATGCCTTGCGGTTATTTAATCAGCGCTTTCGTCTTCTGTATCAACCAACTCGATACCGTCTTCTTCGAAACGAATCAAGTGTTGTTTGTATAATGAACCTAATGCTTGCTTAAATGCCTTCTTGCTACAACCGAATACCGCATAAATCTTACCGGCATCTGTTTTGTCGTTTACTTCCAAGTAACCATCGTTTTCGCGCAGTGATTCAAGAATACGTTCAGAAACCGTGCTTACTTTGCCATAGCCAAGCTTGTGCATCGATACGTCAATCTTACCATCTGGGCGCACTTCCTTAATGTAGCCAAACAGACGATCTCCCTTCATCAACACCGTAAACACTTCGTTGCGATAAAGCAATCCCAAATGCTTGTTGTTGATGATTACCTTGTATCCCATATCACATTCTTCGGCAACAAGCAGATCAACCCTTTCGTTGTATTGATATTCCGGTGCTTCCTGACTCAAAAAGCGACCAATACGAGCCGAAGCCACTACACGTCCGCTTTTCTCGTCAAGGTACACATGTACCAAATACGAACCGCCTTCGCGCATTTTTCCGTTTTGCTCGCCAAAAGGAACTAGAATATCTTTCATAATTCCCCAGTCAAGGAAAGCTCCCAACGCTGAAGTATTGCGCACATCCATCACATCAAACTCGCCAACTTGCGCATACGGACGAGCCGTGGTCGCAATAAGGCGTCCTTCATTATCATGATAGATAAATACTTCTATCTCGTCATCTACGTTGCAATTTTCGGGCACATAGCGGGTAGGTAGAAGAATCTCCAAACCATCACCCCCATCAAGATAAACTCCAAAGTCTACCTCTTTTACCACTCTTAGTGTATTATATCGTCCTACGTTTACCATATTCTGTATTTTACTGCAAAGCTACACAAAATAGAGACAGCTAGCAGAGATTTAACCGATGATATACTTGCTTTTTGGAAGTTTTGACAACAATAGCACCACAATTGCCGAGGCTGTGAAGGCCAATACCGCAATAATAGGGATTTGTAATGCCGGTGCTACAGGGATTGTGTTATAGACAAAGTCGTATCCGATTTGCACCAACAAGAAGTGACACAAGTAAATTCCGAATGTTAGTTTAGCAACGTATGCAAATGCTTTTGCCCAACGCACGTTCTTTATATTTACCTTTTGCAATAGGATGTATGCGGCAATAGTCATCATAAACACATTCAGTCCGTAGAAATACCAAATGATTTCGAGCTGAGCATAACTTCCCGGATAATATTTCTGTGTAAGCACGAATCCGAAATACGTGATGCAATATCCTACGATGTAAAGCGGTGCAGCAACAGCCCAAGTTTTACCCCAAGACCAACCCAACGGATATTTCTTTAGATAGAAAGCTAAAACTAGGTAGCCCAAAAAGCCCGAGAAGTAATAGAACGTACCAAATGCGTTCCAATCTACCACCCCAAACAGTCCCATGTTGCCATAATTGCCTTTATAGCCCAACAACGGCGCTGCCATTTGCAGGTAAGGCACCACCATCGTAAAGCCCCAAATATAAAGAAAGAGCTTCAAGTCTTTTTTCGTTGCCGACTGCAACCATGGTGTAATGATAGGCATAAACAAGTACAAGCCGATAAGCATATACAAGTACCACAACGGAATGATGTCGTAATTGAAGTTGAGTGGAAAGGTCAAGATCTTTACCAACATTTCAGAGGTTGTATAATCTGCAAGATTTAGATTGGTTGGTTGTACTCCACTGTTTACATATCCATAATACAAAATCGGCGTTACAATTCCCCAAAATACCAATGGAGCGATGATACGCGTAAGCCTTTTCTTATAAAACGTATGCGTATCCATATTCACAGGCAAAAGGAGTACGCCCGAAATCATTACGAAAAGCGGAACACACGGACGCACGGCACTTCCCCATGCTGCACCTGAAAGAAACTCGACCGGGTTATCGTCGAAGCGCGCTACAAAAGGGTCACAACAGTGCGCTAATACAACCAAAAAACAAGCAACCACACGCGCAAAATCAATCCAATTGATATGCGCCGGAGTAGAAAGAATTGTTTTAGAATTCATTGTTCTAAGTTTTTATTGTTAAAATAAACGTTTCGAAACAAATATACAATAAAAACCATGCAGTTGCTTTGCTTATGCTGCACAACACCTCTTCTACTCCTTATACCGAGTGCTTTAATCTTGGACGCATCGCACCGAAAGTCCCGATGCCTTTGGCAGGTTATAGGTATCGTTAATCCCTACAGCCGAAAAGAAGAAGGACTCTCCGTAGTCGATAAAATCAATAATACCCGAACTCTCATCCGAGCTCCATTGGTATCCGGCAGTACCTACGTTTTTGAAGTTACCATATTGATATCCACGCTGACCTGTAAATGGAAAAAACGACTTTGATGGTGTATATATTATTCCCTTACCCGAAGGATCTTGAACAATGTTGGTTTGTGTGAATCCATCCCAAACATCATCATCGGGAACACGCCACCCCGGAGGGCATGGATCGAATATAGTCTTCGCATCATCTTCCCAATACTCACCGGGATAAACTGCCCAGTTATAATAAATAAACCCTGAATAGTAGAATACAGTCGGATTACTGATTGACGTTTGTAACAATACAGGTCCTCCATTGACAGAAGTATTAACTCCCTGCACTTTCAGCCCTGAAGGCAGAAACGGATCTTTGCGTCCCCATTGATACAACATACCGTAGGCACTCGAATCGTTCGGCTGAGAAGTCAAAGCCCCTAAGTTACGATCCATAATCACCTTATTGGTCGTTGAGAAGAAATCATTATTATACCGATGCACCTCACCACCTTCTACTTCAATCACATTGCCGGATGCCGTAAACCCTGTTGTTAATGACGGATTATAGTCTGTACCCCAGATATGCCAACTCCAGCAGATACGTCCATATTGCTTGAGCACTACCAATCCATTTCCAGTACCGGTTGTACTCACTGTTATCGTACCATTTTTTTGACTCGTACTACTCACCGTAAGAAATGATGGAGAGGTTTGCCAATACACAGACGCTGTCCAAGGCCCTACAGGATTAGCTCCGCCATTCACCGCCTGAGCAACCGGAAATGTAAGCGACTGATTGGGTAATACCATATAGCAGTTGGCCTGCTGCACCGCTGTAGATCCATTTTCCTTAATTAGCACATTATATAAATAGTTATAACCGCTTTTGAACGTAACATTGGGCATGATAGCTATATAAGTTTGTACTACTCCATTTATTGCTAAATTGAAATAGACATATAATGAGCC
This sequence comes from Porphyromonadaceae bacterium, assembly GCA_003447595.1. GTDB lineage: Bacteria > Bacteroidota > Bacteroidia > Bacteroidales > CAMTPD01 > UBA12018. Next base: position 8,073 of record DLYT01000011.1, on the reverse strand, counting down.
TGGTATTTTGGGCAAAAGGTAATCAACTCCTTGAACTTGGTTTGCCAATGTTTGAATAAACTTCGAGGACTTGATCACTTGATTATCCGTTGTATCAGGTGTAGCTATGATATTGTCTCCTAACTTCAAGGTGTAGGGAGCAGCCGAGGTATGCAACAAATTCATTCCGAGTTCTCCAATTTTAATTGAGTTGGCATCGGGATAACTTTGATCGGGTTGAATCGTAAACTGCACTCGCGCCATTTGACGGTTGAGATTGGGAAACATAACATTCGATTTCAACTCATCGATTGTTATATTTTCTGCCATTGCCGTTGCAAAATCATACCCATTGTTAATCTTAATCAGCGAATCATTTGATAAGGGAATTGCAGGGGTATATGCATAGAAATCGTACGTATCATTCATCAAATACAACGGGCTTGCTTTTCCACTCACAGCACTACCCGCACTATCTACGAGTGTAGGCATCAGGTTGTATTCATTATTTACGACATAGGTATTGGTCGCTATAAATTGATCCAAAGCCGGATCGGGAGTACTTCCACCGGGTCGACGTTTGTAGACTACAACACGCAAAGTGCTATCAATGCGCAAAGCCTCGTAGCTCTTGGTCGCTATTTGTTGAACTTCCACTGCTAAAGGCTGCACGTCTGAACTTAATCCCGGCTGCATCATTAACTGTGTTATCTCAGTCTTATTATCTTCCACCGATTTGGTATCATCGGCATGTCCGATCGCAAAAGAAACCAATGTCTTTCCCGACTCGATTTCGGGGATGTTAGGTGTTAACGTATTTTCTTCATCCGAACAACTGTATATTACTACAGTAAGAATACTTATTAATAGTGCTAGCTTTTTCATATGACAGAAATTCTGTTTCTTCCTTACAAAACAAGGAATCAAAGAAGATGTTAGTTAACAGAGCTTTATTAACATGCTGCGTTTCATTTTATCCGATATTTCAAAGAATTTAAGGAGAACTAAAAATCTAGAACCTGAGCATGCAAGGTTTATAGAAGTGAGATCAAAAAATAAATTGTGATAATTTATTACTTTTGCTTCTCAAATATAAAGTCTCAGATTATGATCGATACTATACTTCCGATACTTTCCCGCAAAGTAAATATCCCCGAACGCCTGGTTAAGGCTACCGTAAAGCTTTTGACAGATGGTGCTACAATACCGTTTATTGCCCGCTACCGTAAAGAGGCTACCGGCGGACTCGACGAGGTTGCGATCGGAGCCATTGATACGACTTATCAAAAGTTGTGCGAACTGCAAGCGCGTAAAGAAACCATTCTTTCCTCTATCGCAGAACAAGATAAACTTACCGATGCCTTAAAATCGCGCATCGAAAGCACATGGGAAAGTTCGGAGTTAGAAGATATCTACCTTCCCTTCAAGCCAAAACGACAAACCAAAGCCGAGCTTGCCCGCAAACGAGGTTTGGAACCGTTGGCACAATTGCTGATGTTTCAAAATGAGAACGACCCGGAAGGAAAAGCGCACCGCTTTATCAACGACGAGGTCCCATCTGCCGAAAGCGCATTGAAAGGCGCGATGGATATCGTTGCCGAGTGGATCAGCGAAGATGAATTTGCCCGAAACCGAGTACGCAGGGTATACGACCGCACTTCCGAAATTAAGTCGAAGGTGGTAAAAGGTAAAGAGGAAGAGGGTGAAAAGTATCGTGAATATTTTGACCACAAAGAGTCTTTGCTTCGTTGTCCTTCACACCGCTTCTTGGCCTTGCGCCGAGCAGAACAGGAAGGCATCGTAAAACTAGCCGTTGCAGCAGACAATGACGAAGCATTGGAAGCACTCGAGCGCAAATACGTAAAAGGAAGAAATCAGTGTTCGCAGTTGGTAAAAGAGGCAATGGAAGACTCGTACAAACGATTACTCAAATCGTCTATCGAGAACGAAACCTTGGCCAAATGCAAGGAAAAGGCAGACGAAGAAGCAATCAAGGTATTTGCCGACAACCTGCGTCAGTTATTACTTGAAGCTCCATTGGGACAAGTGCGCACGCTGGCTATTGACCCCGGATTTCGTACCGGTTGTAAAATAGTATGCCTCAACGAGCAAGGCGACTTGATTCATAACGAAGCAATTTACCCTCATGCGCCTCAAAAGGAATGGAGTAAATCGATCTCAAAACTATCGAACCTTATCGACTCGTATGCAATCGAAGCTGTAGCAATCGGAAACGGTACGGCTAGCTTCGAAACACAAGAGTTGATCGACGCGGTAAAACAATATAAAAAAGTATCATCGTTCGTAGTCAACGAAAGCGGAGCATCCATATATTCGGCTTCGAAGGTTGCACGCGAAGAGTTTCCTCAATACGACGTTACGGTGCGTGGTGCCGTAAGTATCGGTCGCCGATTGATGGATCCACTGGCCGAACTGGTAAAGATTGACCCGAAATCAATTGGTGTGGGTCAGTACCAACACGACGTTGACCAATCGAAACTAAAGGCATCTTTGGATCGTACGGTAGAATATTGCGTGAATCTTGTAGGGGTAAATCTAAATACCGCTAGCAAGCACTTGCTCACATATATCTCGGGTCTTGGCCCTACCTTGGCACAAAATATCGTAGATTATCGTGCCGAAAACGGTGCTTTCAAAACCAGAAAAGAATTGCTTAAAGTTGCACGTCTGGGACAAAAGGCATTTGAACAATGTGCCGGTTTCTTACGCATTCAAAACGGAACAAACCCGCTCGACGCATCTGCCGTACACCCCGAAAGTTATTACATTGTAGAGCAAATGGCCAAAGACCTGGGCTGCTCGGTTTCTCAGTTGATGAGCGACGAAGCTTTGCGCAAACAAATTGATCCGGCTCGTTACTTGAGTGACACGGTAGGTTTACCTACGATTCAGGATATCCTAAAAGAGCTAGACAAACCGGGACGCGACCCGCGCGACCGTAAAAAGGCTTTCTCCTTTAGCAAAGAGATTCGTACGATGAACGACCTCAAGGAGGGAATGGTTGTAAACGGTATTGTAAATAACATCACCAACTTTGGCTGTTTCGTCAATATCGGAATCAAGGAAAATGGACTGATTCACAAGTCGCACATGGCTAAGCAGTTTGTAAACGACCCGTCGCAATATGTTTCGTTGAACCAAGAGGTACGTGCCAAGGTTGTATCTATCGACAAAGAGCGCAAACGTATCGGTCTTTCGCTGATTGATGTAGAGTAAAGCGTTAGTGGATACGACTTGCTGCGTAAAAACAACTTGGATGCTAAATCATTATCTGTATGAAAATAAATAAGACAAATGCTGCCCGCCTGCTCGACAAAGCAGGCGTGAAGTACAACCTAGTTCCCTATGAGGTAGATGAATCGGACCTTAGTGCCGTGCATGTGGCCGAACAACTAGGCGAAGATGTGGCACAGGTATTTAAGACACTCGTACTAAAGGGTGATAAAACCGGACATTTTGTTTGCATCATTCCGGGAGCCGACGAAGTGAACTTGAAGTTTGCCGCTAAAGTATCGGGAAATAAAAGTTGTGCGATGATTCTGATGAAAGAGCTGCTGCCTACTACCGGATATATTCGTGGAGCCTGCTCGCCCGTAGGGATGAAGAAGCACTTCCCCACCTACATTCACGAGAGCTGCAAAGCTTTTGACAAGATTTATGTAAGTGCCGGACAACGTGGCTTGCAAATCGAAATAAATCCCGACGATCTCATTCGCGTAGCCCAAGCTACCGTATGTACCCTCATCGGGGAATAAAGAAAACAGCGACGCTGCGTGAACGTTTTTGCTCACGCAGCGTCGCTGTTTTTACTCACGGAGCGTGCTTGATTTCACTCACGCTGCGTGGTTATTTCTACGCACCGAGCGTGCGCTTATTGGTTTAATACATGTACCGTTTGAAGTGCGGCTAATGCGGCTGTTTCCGTACGAAGTCGACTTTCGCCAAGCGATATCGGCTCAAAACCATTGGCCAACGCCAACGCTACCTCCTCATCACTAAAGTCTCCTTCCGGCCCAATTAGAATCAGCACATCTTCACCCTTCTTGTACAGGTCTTTGATCAAGCGCTTCGGATGTACATCGGAGCAATAAGCGATGAATTTACGTCCCTCAAACGGTGCTGTCACGACTTCTTTAAAGGGTGTCATTCCTTCAAGCTCCGGAATGCGAGCCTTTAGGGATTGCTTCATGGCCGATATCAATATTTTTTCGAGACGAATCGGCTTTACCTCTTTACGCTCTGAGTAACGACACTTTAAGCACGTAAAGGTATCCATCCCAATCTCGGTGGCTTTCTCGGCAAACCACTCGATACGATCCATATTTTTAGTGGGAGCTACAGCCATTTTAATCACAAAGTCCCACTGCTTTTTCTGCTCAATCTTTTCCACGATCTTCACTTCGCACTTTTTCGGATGTGCATAGGTTATTTCGGCATCGTAGAAGTTTCCTTTTCCGTCGGTAAGACGAATGCGCTCGCCTTCGGTAAGACGAAGCACTTTTACGCAGTGTTGTGATTCTTCCTCGGGAAGCTGACTCAGCTTTTCGATATCGGGTGTATAGAATATATGCATATATTGTTCGTTTTATTCTGTTTTACGGATACAAAGATAACGATTTGAGGACACGAAAAAAACCTTCAATGCCTGCTCTTTTACAAGTAGACAAAGAAGGTTTTAACCTTAACTAAACAATAAACTTAACTAACCCGTGCTTCGATGCTGTGAAACGATCGCATCAAAGCAGTTGTGTTCTGTATGTAAATCCGCATTGCATGGAAGTTGCGCCGCGGCAGATCAGAATTTCTTTTTTACTTCTTGTGTGCGTGATCGGCCTTAACCTTTTGTCCGCTCCAAGCCTTCTTGCATGTCCAGTCTGCATCTGGATCTGCCCAAAACGGAGCATCCGGACTTAGACCTAAAGGTAGTAATCCCATCGCACATAAGTAAAGACTTCCTGTAGAAATGTAGGTCTCCGACATTTCGATTTGCTTTCCGGTAAAACCATTGGTAAGCCAACCATTTGCGTCGAAGTTGTCCGGCGATTCCAATTGATTCTTGATTACTGCGGTAAGTGCGCAACGAACCTGAGCAGGAGTTACAGTCTTTGGCAACAAATTAAGCAACGACGCTTGTGCCAATTGGTGAAAACAGCCAAAACGATACACAATCGAACGACCTACAACAGGGTAAGTACCTTCGGGTGAAATGAAACGCTCTTGTTGCTCGGCAAAGCGAACAAAACGAGGAGTTTGCACTTCAAGAAAGTCAGCACCTTCGATGTTGTGTTTCTCCATCACCATCAATACATCTTGAATCATGGGATGAATCACAAAACTATTGTAATAATCCATATGGAAGGCAGGCCCATCGCCATACCAGGCATCGCCTTTATACCATTCGTCTCTAAACTTATTGATACCATAAGTAAGGCGATTCATATCGCACTCACCGGTAAATTCGAGCAAAGCCGCCTCAACCATCGAAGCAAACAACAGCCAGTTGTTTTCCCAAGGTTTGATTTCACGACTACGCTTCAATTCGGTAATCAGGCGCTCTTGCGTCTTTTTATCCATTCGACCCCAAAGTTGCTTTGGCGCTCTCACCAATCCTTCCGCAAGAAAAGCGGCGTCTACCAACGGTTGATATTGCGGTCCGCCAAATACCAAATAGTCAGGAGAACTCGGATCAACAGCGTTGCCCAAACCTTTCAAAGTCATTTTGATGTATTTCTCACGCAGCTTTCCCTCGGGCGTATTGTCGGGACCGAGCTCAAGCCATGGTGCGATACCACACAACAAGCGTCCTACGGCTTCGAGGTGGGTGGCTCCGACTCTATTTTTATCCAAGCTTTCGCATGGCATGTTCTTACGAAGTGTATTGTTGCTCAGATTTACCAAGACCGGATCTGAGATCTTCACGATACTTTCTACCCATACCTGACGATCAGATACACCGTCGGCCAGTGCGATCAATGGCTGACAAACCAAAGCCGCGCCTAGGAATAGTTGTTTTACGATTGCTTTCATTGTTCCAATAGTTTTTTGTAACGAATTAGTGCTTCTACATAATA
>DLYT01000011.1:0-1745 GCA_003447595.1 Porphyromonadaceae bacterium | reverse complement strand
ACACTATGCTTAAGGATGAAGTTTCCATTTGTACCTTCCTCTGCCAAATAAGCATCCGAAGTAAGAGCTCTTACTTGCGTTTCGGCTACATCAAGACATTTCTTAGAGAAATCACCTTTTGTGAATTGACTCAACTCGATCAGCGCAGAGGCAATAAGTGCACCGGCCGAAGCATCGCGCTCTTCATTCGGAATTTGAGGTGCGTTGAAGTCCCAGTACGGAATCTTGTCTTCCGGCAAATTCGGATGATTCATGATGTATTCGGCCACTTTTTTTGCTTGATTTAAATAACGTTTTTGGCCGGTTTCGCGATACATCATCGTATATCCGTAAAGCGCCCAAGCTTGTCCGCGCGCCCAAGCCGACTCGTCGGCATAGCCTTGCCATGTTTGTTTCTTATGCGGCTTACCCGTTATCGTATCGTACGAAACAACATGATAACAGCTATAATCGTTACGGAAATGATTCTTCATTGTTTTGTCGGCATGCGACATTGCCATTTCGGCAAAACGCTTGTTGCCTGATTCTTTTGCAGCCCACATCATCAACTCGAGATTCATCATGTTGTCAATGATCACGGGATATTGCCATACTTTCTGATTCCAATCCCATGAGCGAATCGCACCCACATTGTCTTTATAACGTGTACTCAGTGATTCGGTTCCGGTAAGTAATATTTCTTTGTAAGCATCATAACCGCCAAGGCGAAGTCCGTTTCCAAAGCTGCAATAAAGCATAAAGCCCACATCGTGATTGTTTGTCGTATACTTCTCACGCTCGATACGTGCGGTGTACATGCGAGCCCACTCTTTCAGTTCCGGGTCGTTCGTGCCTTCGTATGTGTACCAAAGCACTCCGGGAAAGAAACCGCTGCACCACCAACGTGAATCGGATGTAGATAGTTTGCCCTCTTTATCTGTTGACTTAGGCAAACGACCCGGCTTATCTTTTAGGGCTTCAGCCATCAGGATGGATTGTTCTTTGGCCCGATCAAGGCCCAGACTGATAACTTCCGACATTTGCATCGAAGCTATTTTTGTAGCATCTGCTGCAAATACTTGCAGAGAAAATGCTGTTGTAGCAAGAATAGTTAGAAAAGTTTTCATGATTCTTCTTAAGGTAATTCTAGCAAGACATGAGCCGGAACCGAAGCGTATGCTTCGATCCCGATTATTGTCTCTGGTGTGTAAAAGGTAATTAGGTTATAGTTACCAACAAGATTGTTATGTTTGAAAATCAAATTATCGGATCGATACTTCGATAGGAGCCTGTTTGCCTTGCGCAAAGTTGTCAAGATAAGCTTGCCATGATGCTGCTGTAGGATAACCTCCTTGGCTCCAGCCACCTCCACAATAATAAGAGTAGCCTGCGTTTGAGGGTGTTTCTCCGACCATCAACAAGTGATCTTCAGACAACTTAAAGTCACGCACCGGCGAATCGGCCACCAAAGAGGTGTAAATCACACCGTTTGTTGCGTCTTCGGGCTCAGCATAAAAAGCATACCCTTTTTCTGCATTTACGGTTGTGCTTCCGGCATCCTTGCGGGTTATAAGTCCGGCAGCTACAGGAATCGGATCTCCGTCGAACTGATACGTGGTTGTTACTTTATTCAAGTGACTTCCGGCATCAAGTGAAATAAACCGCGTTTCCTTCACATCTACATTCGCTGCCTTATAGGGTGCGTATTGCAAAACGACAGACGTACGAAGCGGACCATTATCAATGGTCTTGTAGCTTGTAAAGTT
>DLYT01000064.1 GCA_003447595.1 Porphyromonadaceae bacterium | reverse complement strand
TTCGAATCCCTCCCTCTCCGCAAAAGAGCTGAAAACAATAGTTTTCAGCTCTTTTTTTTACTCTGCACACAAAACTCACACACTCAAATAAGAATTATATAGAGAGCCATTATTTAATCTCACCGCACAACTATCAACACTTTACTCGGCTCTTTTTTTATCATCTTCGAGCAATCTTTTTGCTTCTACATCTAATGCTTCATGCAATATATCAAGTTTATTTGCAATACCTGTACCACAACGCTCATCGGCAAGATAAAATCTCGCAGCTACACGTAATCGTATAAATTCAGGCACTCCGTCAAGAGCTTCAACAATATTGGAAATTGTTCGCAATTTTTCATCCTCAGGCATCAACCGGAACAAATCGCCAGGCTGTGAGTAGTAATCAGTATCCAAACGATTATTGTACGCCATCGCATCACCATCTAGTTGCAATGGAGGCTCTTTATATCTGGAGCAATCCCTAGGGCCATTAAAACTATTTGGCTCATAATTAACACTCGACCCTCCGTTTGCGTCTGGACGCATAAAGCCATCACGACTATAGTTATTCGTTTTTACATGCGGACAATTAACTGGTAGTTTCTCAAAATTCACCCCTATTCGATATCGGTGTGCATCACCGTATGCAAATAAGCGACCTTGAAGCATTTTGTCCGGAGAGAATCCGATCCCCGGCACATTATTAGCAGGATTAAACGCCGCTTGTTCGATCTCTGCAAAGTAATTTTCAGGATTGCGATTCAATTCAAATACGCCCACTTCAATAAGCGGATAATCCTTATGACTCCACACTTTAGTAAGATCAAACGGATTCACACGATATGTTGCTGCCTCCTTCTCTGGCATTACCTGTATATACATTTTCCATTTTGGAAAATTACCTTTCTCGATATTTGTAAACAAGTCGCGTTGCGAAGCTTCACGATCTTTACCCACAATTGCAGCCGCTTCTGCATTGGCATAATTCTCTATCCCTTGTTGTGTTTTGAAGTGAAACTTCACCCATACACGTTCATTCTCGTCATTAAAAAAACTATATGTATGACTGCCAAATCCATGCATATGCCGAAATCCTTTTGGAATACCACGATCACTCATCAAAATCATTACCTGATGAAGAGACTCCGGACTCAACGACCAAAAGTCCCACATAGCCGTATTACTACGCATATTTGTTTTAGGATCACGCTTCTGAGTGTGAATAAAATCAGGAAATTTCAAAGGATCTCTCACAAAGAAAACCGGCGTATTATTACCTACCAAATCCCAGTTACCTTCATCCGTATAAAACTTAAGAGCAAAACCACGTACATCTCGCTCAGTATCGGCAGCTCCACGCTCACCTGCCACAGTCGAAAAACGAGCCAGTATTGGCGTTTGTTTTCCAACTTTCGCGAAAATAGAAGCTTTAGTATATCGCGTAACATCATGAGTTACGGTAAATACACCAAATGCTCCAGACCCTTTAGCATGCACTACACGCTCCGGTATTCTTTCTCGATTGAAGGCTGCTAATTTTTCAAGCATCCATACATTCTCCAACAAAGCCGGTCCCATCTTGCCGGCAGTTGCGATATTTTGATTATCCGCAATTGGCTTTCCGGCATCCGAAGTAAGTTGTTTCTTTTGCTCTTCCATAGCTAAATATTTTTCTAACGAATAAAACACAAATAGTATATTCGCGTATACTTCTCCAACAGATACACAGAACATATAGTTGGCCTCTATAGATATTCTTAAAGTGATTTAAATCAATCGTTTATTTTAAGCAATAAACTCATGCTTATGTAAAAAAAGGTCACCTATATTTCACTTTTGAAATACAGATGACCTTTTCAACTGAGCGCACTCTTTGTACAGCTCTTATTTTAAATTGTTTTCTTCCACCAATCAGCTTTCATTAAATAGTAAACCGAAGCTAGCAATGTAGCAACCCAGTAAATGTGCTCTGAAAACCAACAAACCCAAACCGGAGGTTTGAATGCTGCAATTGCACCAACAACCAATATATAAATAAAGATTGCCAACATCTCAATTGCAAATGAAACCTTTGTATTTCCCGTCCCAAGCACCACATTAAACAAGATACAGCCTGGTATCGAAAAAACAAAGTACGTAAGCATCACATAAAGAGACGAAACTGATTCGGAAATCAACTGATCACTATCTGTAAATATAGCCAATGTTCCTTCTGGAAAAATAGCAATCATCACCAACACCGGCACCAATATAGCCGAGCACAGCATGATATTTACCTTTCCAATTGGCAAGATCCGTGGAATATCATTAGACCCCATTGCGTTTCCAGCCATCGACGAGGTAGATGTTGCAAACGATGAAACAATAACAAACAACATCGTCGCCAAGCTACGCACCACATTCGACACCGCAAGTGGACGCTCTCCAATGTGCTCAATCGCAAGAAAAAACAAAAACCAAGAAAAGATAGAGATAAAATACTGGAGCATAGTCCAAACCGAAACATTCAAGATTCGACGTATCACCGTTGCATCAAAAGCCTGAAAAAAGCGGAATGCATAGACAGACATATTCACAAAGCGAGTATACAACAAATAAAAAACAACACCTATACATTCCGATAGTACAGAAGCCAAAGCTGCTCCTTTTATCCCCATCGGCGCAATACTTCCAACACCGAATATAAGCAGGTAGTTAAGTATAACATTGGACAATGTCATTGCAATCGCGCTATATACCAATACATTTGCTCGCTTAATACCAACAAAGAACGAACGGTATATGATTGTAAAGAATGCAGGCAATAACCCCACAATACGTATCAATAAATAATCGAGTGTTGCTCCACGAATAGCGGCTGAAGAAATAATCGCCTCAAAAGACATCGGCACAAATAGTAATGTCAATGCGATGATTACTATTGCCATAACCGACAAAAACATCAACGATTGCCACACAATAGAACCAATCTTATCATATTGACGCTCTCCGTTGAGCCGGGCAACTAACACTTGCACCCCAACCCCAAAACCGAAACCAATGAAGTAAACAGCCATATAAAACACACCGGCCAATGCAGAGGCGCCTAATTCAACCTCTCCTACTCGTCCGAGAAAAATAGTATCGGTCACGTTGATTAAATTCTGCAATAGCAAACTAAACAACAATGGCATGGATACCTTCAAACTGTCACGTACAATCGAATTATACGCAACCTTATTCCTATCGCACATATTTACGAATTTCACTCACTATTTGTTCGTTCCCCACAATCTCTGAAATCCCTCTGTTTTCCTTGTAATAATAAACTACACCACCGGCTTCTTGCAAAATAAGATTGGCAGCGCATACATCCCATATTTGCAAGCACTGCTCCCAGTAACCATCCAAGAAGCCACTCGCCACACAACAAATATCATAAGCAGCAGCCCCCATACGTCTCACTCCACGAATATTTGGCAATATGCGTGCTAAGTTTTCACTATTATTGTCCGGATTCACATCTTTGTCGTACGGAAACCCGGTACCAAGTACCGAAACATTCAGTTCTTGCTTTTTAGAAACCGCCAGCTGTTTCTTTTCACACATTCTGCTCTGCAAAAATGCACCACCACCTTTAGATGCAGTATACAGCTCATCAAGATATGGCGCATATACCACTCCTACGATTGTTTCTCCTTTATATTGCAATGCTATTGATACACAAAACACCGGCAAACCTTGACTATAATTGTTTGTTCCGTCGAGCGGATCTACCACCCAAACATAATCGGCACTTTCATTGCCTCTATAACCACCCTCTTCTCCTAAGATCTTATGATCCGGAAATTGAGCCAAGACTTTCGAAGCAATATACTCTTCACTCTCTTTGTCCGCTCGAGTTACAACATCATAAATATTAGACTTTGTATCTATCCCCAGATTATCACCTCTGAAGTATGAAAGATGTATTTCACCTACCTCCTTAGCCAAAGAAGTAGTAAACTCTAAAAATGCTTCGTACATAAAGTTTTATTTTTTAGTTATGCGTTCCTCCTTAAGAATCTACTGACAGACTCTTATTAAGAGCAAACAAACTTACACAAAAAACGCTGGGCTTAGTCTATAAACTAGACGATAAATGAGAGAAAGGAATTGAGAATAGGTATAAAAAAAGCGTCCAACTCAAAGAGTTGAACGCTTGAGAGCGAAAGACGGGACTCGAACCCGCGACCCTAACCTTGGCAAGGTTATGCTCTACCAACTGAGCTACTTTCGCGATTTCACTGCCGAGCACAAACTCAGCAGCTTTGCGGTAT
>DLYT01000129.1:6135-24499 GCA_003447595.1 Porphyromonadaceae bacterium | reverse complement strand
CACCAACACCATTTTCAAGTATTATGAAGAACGAATCGTCAGATGGCGGTCTGACGATTTACTCTTCACTATAACAGAATCGTCAGAAGGCGACCTGACGATTAACTACTCATGACTTTTAATCGTAATCATGGCATCATCAGAATGTAATTCTCCTTTAAATTATTTGAAATAGCCCCTATTTACATTTGCAGTGTATTAAAAAACAAATTAAATCATACACCAATGAGTTTTATAAAACATTCATTCATTGCATTCTCGAGCCTACTATTTATAACTGCTTGCAGCAATGAAACACTAAATGAATTACCAGAAGTAGACAAACCTCTTACCGAAAAGGAAAATATTAAAATGGTTGTATTTTCCGATACACACCTTATGGCTCCATCATTGTTAATCTCAGAAGGAAAAGCTTTTGAAGACTACATTAACCACGACCGCAAAATGCTAAAAGAATCGGGCGCCATCCTAGATGCCTTAATCAATGACATTACAGCCGAAAATCCGGACATCATTCTAATCCCCGGCGATCTGACTAAAGACGGAGCTGAGGTTTCGCACAAACTATTTGCCGACAAGTATTTGCAAAAGCTAAAAGAGAAAGGAGCGCAAATATTCGTGATCCCCGGCAATCATGACGTAAATAATCCACATGCGGTATCGTTCGATGGCGACAGCAAGCAACGTGTAAAGAGTGTTTCAAAAGAAGAGTTCGAATCAATTTATTCTAATTTCGGATACGGAAAAACAATAGCCAGAGATGAAGCCTCCCTTACATACGTAGCACAACCGTTCAAGAATTTACGGATCTTAGGTATCGATGCTTGCTTATATACGGAGAATAGTTTTGAGAACGACATCTGTGTAACGGCGGGTGCCATTAAACCGGAAACCATGAACTTTATTCGCCAACAAGCTAAAGATGCAAAAGAAAGTGGAGTAAAAATGATTGCCTTAATGCATCACGGACTTGTAGAGCATTGGACCATGCAGGAGAAACTTATGGGCGAATACCTCATTCAAGATTGGAGCTCATATGCGAATGAGTTTGCAGACCTAGGAATCCAACTTGTCTTTACCGGACATTTCCATGCTCAAGATGTGGTGAAACACGAAAAAGGTTCAAACTATGTATACGATATCGAAACCGGATCAATGGTTACTTATCCATGCCCATATCGTACGGTTATGCTTAGCAAGACCAAAGCAGAGGTTACTTCAAAAAATATACAAAGTATCAATTATGATTTAGGAGAAAAGAATTTTCAAGAATACGCACAAGCGTATGTTGAAGAAGGAATCGGCGGAATCATTACCGATGTATTGCCTTTGCCTGAGAACGTTGCTGCTCTAATTAAGCCGCTTGCGTCTAATGCGATTATTGCACACTACAAGGGCGACGAACAAATCTCAGCAGAAGAGCTTTCGAAGATAAACTCATTGGCATTTGCTGCAAACTTGATTGCTCCGGGAATGGGCGACTTATTAAAGAATGCGGCTCTTGGTCTATGGACCGACCTAAAACCTGCCGACAACACTATCACGATCGACTTATCTACTGGTAACTATCAATAACAAAACCTTATATCACTTGTTTTCTGACTTATAGAATCAATACCGGAGTGAAACGGCCATAAAAAAAGGATCAACTAATTAGTTGATCCTTTTTTATTATCTGTTATTAACGATATACTTTAGACTGAGGTCTGTCTTCAGGAGCAGCTCCAAATGATTTATTTGGCTCTGGTCCCATTTCAAACTCAAGCGTTCCGCCATTCATGATATCATTGTGAATGATATAGCTTTTTGTATATGGCTTACCATTGAGTTTCACCGACTGAATATACATATTCTTGTCGCTATTATTGTGTGTAATCACTTCAAAAGTTTTACCGTCGTTCACTTCAAACTTAACATGATCAAACAGTGGACTACCGAATACATACATACAAGATGATGGATTTACCGGATAGAAACCTAGTGCGTTGAATACGTACCAAGCCGACATCTGTCCACAGTCTTCGTTACCACACAATCCGTCTGGCAAGTCAAAGTAAAGTTCTTTTGTAATCTGACGTACACGAGCTGCCGTTTTCCATTGCTGACCTACGTATGCATATAGATAAGTAACGTGGTGACTTGGTTCATTACCGTGAGCGTATTGACCGATCAAACCTGTAATATCTGAAGAAGCTCCTTCTCCAAGGTCTGAGCTGATCGAAAACAAGCTGTCTAATTTGTTGATAAAGCGTTCTTCGGATCCGAACAACGAAACCAATCCTTCTACATCTTGAGGAACCAACCATGTATATTGCCATGAGTTACCTTCACAGAAGTCATCAGCACGGTGCAAAGACTTAACCGGATCAAATGGTGTACGCCATTGTCCTTTTGTATCTTTTCCGCGCATAAACATGATTTCTTGATCGAAATAGTTTGCATAGCCTTTAGAGCGATCAAAGAAGTATTTGTATTCTGCTTCGTTACCCATCTCTTTAGCCATTTGAGCTGCTCCCCAATCTGAAACACCGTATTCAAGAGCTTTTGCAACCGATTCGGTTTCTACGTCACTTGGGAAATATCCGTATTCAAGGATTTCTTTCAAGCCACGCTCATCACGCTGAGTGAAAGACTTCATCGCCTCCAACGCAAGATTTGCATCGTAATCTCTAAATCCTTTCAAGTAAGCTTCGGAAATAACAGAAAATGCAGGATAACCGACCATACAGTCTGTTTCGTTTCCTACAAGATGCCAAACCGGAAGTTTACCTTGTTGCTTGTATATATCAAGGAATGTGTTTACAAAGTCATTGATTTTTTCTGGTGCAATGATTGTATAAAGCGGATGCGCCGCACGGTATGTATCCCAAAGCGAGAATACCGAGTAGGTTGGAAATGTTGATGTGTGTACATTTCCGTCAGCACCGCGATATTGTCCATTTACATCTGAGAATGTTGCTGGGAAAATCATTGCGTGATAAAGTGCTGTATAGAAACTGCGAATATCGCTTTTGTTCTTTCCTTCAACTGCGATACGGTTTAGTTGATTATTCCATGCATCTGAAGCGTTTTGAGCAACACGATCAAAGTCGAAATCAGTCATTTCCGCTTGCATATTTGCAGCCGCATTTTCTGTGCTAACATAAGATACACCAACTTTTACTACTACAGCTTCGTTAGCTTCCGTATCGAAGTTTGCAACACCTTTATTTAATGGCACTACCGATGTTACTTTCTTGCCACCCTCTTCCATTGTATAAGAAGCATCGACAGTCATTACATCGAAGCTCTTCATTGGTTTAGAGAATTCAGCAACAAAATAAATCTTTTGATCTACTGCCCAACCGGTAGAGAATCGATATCCTTCGATCTTCGTAGGAGAAACTTGTTTTACAAAAGTCTCAACAGGACGGTCCCAACCAATCCCTTCTCCTAGATCAAACAAAATGTGTGATGCGTCTGATTTAGGGAAAGTATAGCGATGCACACCTACACGGCTCGTTGTTGTTAGTTCTGCCTTTACATTGTATTTATCTAACACTACCGAATAATATCCCGGAGCTACACGTTCGTTTTCTCTTTTGAAGGTAGATGTATATCCGGAAGCTAAATCATTAGCCGTTCCTTTTGTTTGTTTTACTTCTCCAACAATAGGTAACACTGAAATGTCGCCCAAATCACCAATACCTGTTCCACTAAGGTGCGTATGCGCAAATCCGATAATTGTAGAATCAGAATAGTGGTATCCTGAGCACCAGTCCCAACCTTGGCTGATATTTGTAGGCCCTAACTGTACCATACCAAAAGGCACGTTCGCACCAACAAATACGTGACCATGATAATCACTTCCTATATATTGGTCAACGTATTGAACCAAGTTCTCATGTTGCTTTGGTTGTTGCTCCGTTTTTGTGCTACAAGATGTAGACAACAAAAGCAAACTGGCAGCGTAAATAAAATACTTTCTCATAAATTTGTCAGAACTTTAAATTCCTGTAATCAGTGTTTTTTAATCAGCACAAATCTACACATTCTTTTATAGGCCCACAAATATCGTTTGTTGTTGAAAAACATATTTTACTTACATAGACATGCTACACAACGAAGGCTATACCCCTTTATACAAACCCATTAGAGCGAATATCAAAATTATAATATAAAAAAGCACGCATTCGTATAAACAATTTTAACGCTTCTTATTTTATTTAGTAAAGAGATTATTCCCAAAGCTTTAATTAAAACCTTCTCTTTCTAAAGAAGAAATGCGTTCTTATTAGAGAATAATACCATTAATAATTTGTATATTTGCACTCATGTTGCGTATAATTTCACATCTGGAAACTCTACTGCTTGATCACAATTGCGTAATTGTACCCAAGCTTGGTGGCTTTGTTCTTCAAGAACAAGGCTTTGACTATATTGGTCAAACCCATACATTCTCGACTACATCAAAATGCATTAGCTTTAATAAAAGCCTTCAACACAACGACGGTCTACTTACCGAGTCATATATGAAAATGTATGCTACTTCGTTTGATGAAGCCAAATCTATGATTGAAGCTGATGTTAAAGAAATAAATCATGCCATTGTAGAAAATGGTAATGTGGATTTAAGTTCTCTTGGCGTACTCAAACTTGAGGATGGTATCATAAACTTTTATCCTTCGGAAGATCAATATTCATTCTGTGCAGATACATACGGATTGGAAAACATCTGTCTTCCTACATTGAATGAACTTCTTAATATTCCGGAAGAAACTCCAGAACAAGATACAATCTATATTCCAATCAAGCGTAAAGCGTTTAAATGGGTAGCAGCTGCAGCTGCAATTATTGCAATTGCGGTGACTGTCTCAATACCAACACTTGACAGCTTGAGTCTAAAAACTAATTATGCCAGCATTATCCCAAAGCAAACGATAAAAGCTTTGAACGATATACATACGCACAACACTTATGCCGGCATCAATGATGAGCTCTCTACTTTAATTGATAAAATAGCAGAACCGGAAGAGATGTCCTCTACTGCAATCACGGATTCCACTTCTACTGATTTTGTTGTAATTGATGAAGAAACAACGTCTTTTGATAATGCAACGTCTTCACCGGAAGAACTATCAATAGAAGAAGATACTGATCAAAAACAAGCTAAGACAGCAACTCCACCTGCAATACAACAGAAAGAGGAGCTAAAGAACAAAGCCGTAAAAGATACAACCAAAGCTATCGCAACAACACTACCAAACGAAAAGAAAGGTGTAATGATCAACATGACTCCTTCTAAAACAAAAGAATTTTATATCGTAGTGGGTAGTTTTCCAAACAAAACACAGGCTTTGCAATTATACGACAAGTTCTCTGCTGCCAAGATACAAACGCTGGGTATTATAGAAAGAGACGGCAAGTATAGAATATATGCCAATAAGTTTCAAAACAGAGAAAGTGCAGATAAATATCTACTCGATCTGAAAAAGAAACCCGAATTTAAAGATGCATGGGTATTTGCAACGAAATAAAGACAAAAGGATAATCATTATTGGTTATCCTTTTTTTTATATTCGTACACCAATTGACCAACCCCATTCCCCTCCTTCCACACTTCGCATTCAGCTTTCTTAATAACTAAATCACTACTATGTCACAAGTTTTAGTCAATAACGCTTTGCATTCTGATAAAAGATTACTAGCTTTGCACCGCTAATACAAACAAATTAATATTCTTAATTAAAATGGCAACGAAGATTAGATTGCAAAGACACGGACGCAAAGGGTATGCATTTTACCAAATTGTAGTCGCAGATAGCAGAGCTCCACGTGATGGAAAGTTTATTGAAAGGGTTGGTTCTTATAATCCTAACACAAATCCTGCTACAATAGATTTAAAATTTGAAAGAGCTTTGTATTGGCTGCAAACAGGTGCTCAACCTACCGATACAGTTAGAAACATCCTTTCTACCGAAGGCGTTCTTATGAAGAAACACCTTCTTGATGGTGTTAAGAAAGGTGCTTTCGATTCAGCTAAAGCTGAAGAGAAATTCGCTGCATGGGTATCAGAAAAATCTTCTAACAAAGCTGCAATTAAAAACAAGCTAAGCGAAGCTGCTACTGCTGCTGCTAAAGCTCGTCTTGAAGCTGAGAAAGAAGTAAACAAAGCGAAAGCTGAAGCTCTTGCTGCTAAGAAAGCTGAAGCTGCTGCTGCTGAAGCTGCTGCAAACACTGAGGTTGCAACAGAAGAAGCTCCTGCTGAAGAATCTGCTGAGTAATTTACTCAATCCGATAAAAGAGAATCTCAATGAGGTTCTCTTTTTTTTGTGTCTACAGGTATTGAGATCACATAAAAAAACCTCCGCAAGCAATGCTTACGGAGGTTTCTATTTTAAAAGCGATTCTGATCAAATTACTTTACCAAAGGCTTACCCATTGGTAATACTTCTTTGCCTGCTAATGGATTAATAATAGCACCTGCCATCATATACCATGCAGAGAAAGCACAAAGAATAAGATCAATTGCAGCAACAGTCTTCAATGCCGGGAAGAAGAAAATTTCCAATACTAAAAGAGCAAAACCGGCAAACAGTAGAAAGAATGTTACAAACATTGCAGTGTGAATGCGAGTAGATGCAACAAGCATAATACCGGTATAAAGCATATAAGCAAAAAGGAAATAACCAATTTCGTGAGAAGATGATTCATAGATACCAAAATGATTCAACACCCAGATAGAAACTAGTCCAATCCAAAAAGCTCCATATGAAACAAACGCACTGTAACCAAAATTGTTACCTGCTTTGTTTTCCTGGAAACCGGCAATTAGCTGCGCTAATCCACCAAAAATAAAACCTGCTGCTACAACAGGCCCTAAACCAATTAACCCTAAGTTATGCAATTGCAACAAAAGGGTTGTCAAACCGAACCCTGCCAAACCTACTACCGCAGGATTTCCTTTTTTCTCCATTTATTTATACACATTAAAAATTTGCGTTGCAAAGATAGTTTTGTTTACATTCATGGCTATCAAAAAAACATTAAAGGAGGCGCTTTCACTTCAAAAGTTGAACCATCTGCAAGCGTATCATTCATAATCGAAACAATAAAACGATATTCAGTGTTATTCGTATAGATCTAAATAACAATACGTATGAAACACTTAATTGTATACGCACATCCAAATCCTAAAAGCTTCTGCAGAGCAGTCGTTGATAAAGTCCTAGACATTCTTGAAATGAATGGCGAAGAAGCCACTGTGTCTAATCTGTATGAAATGGAGTTTAACCCCGTACTCGGACATCGCGACTTCGAAGCGATAGCACAAGGAACGACTCTGCAAGACGTAGAAGATGAACAACGTCTGGTAGAATGGGCAGACCAGATTACATTTATTTACCCTATCTGGTGGACAGGTATGCCGGCAATTATGAAAGGATACATAGATCGAGTTTTCACTTATGACTTTGCCTATAAAATGACTGAACACGGAGCTGAAGGCTTGTTGAACGGGAAAAAAGTAAAGATCATCAATACAATGGGTACTCCGAATGAGTATTATGAACAAAGTGGAATGATCGAGGCTATGAAAAAAACATCTGACACCGGAATCTTCAACTTCTGCGGGATGGAAGTAAGTGAGCATATCTTTCTTGGCGGTATTCCATCAAGCTCATTTGAGCATAGACTTGAGATTCTTGAAAACTTACACAAGCTCTATCAGTGATAAAATCAATCTACATACAGTAAATATGGTCTAAAATCGCTAAATTTGAAGCTGAAAACAGCATAACAAATGAAGCAGATAATTCACGATAAAGATGCATACGGCAAAGGTTTAATGGCGTATCAGGAAGGTAAGAAGAATGCAAAATTCACAGTCAAAAGCAATATTGCAGAAACAGAGCGCTGGGATATTAGTGTATTTTTCCGAAATGAATCTCAAATGCCCGAAGCCGAGACCATTGCACTGAATCATTGCAAAGGAAAAGTTTTAGATGCAGGAGCCGGAGCCGGGAGCCATTCTCTTTGGTTAAAGAACAAAGGCTTTGAAGTTACATCTATTGATATATCAGAAGGTGCTGTAGAGGTAATGCGCAAACGCAATGTTACAGATGCACGCCTCGAAGATTTCTTTCTTTTGTCTGATACACAGAAGTACGACACAATCTTGATGTTAATGAACGGTATTGGTATCGTACAATCTATAGATCGTTTCCCGTTGTTTTTCTCAAAAGCAAAACAATTGCTTAATACCGGTGGACGCATAATTCTTGACTCATCTAATATCATTTACCTTTATGAAGATGAAGACGGAGGTGCTACCATCAATATAAATGGAGACTACTATGGTGAAATCGAATATCAGATCAATTATGGAAAGATCATCGGCGAACCATTCAAATGGATCTTTATAGACTTTGAGACATTAAAAGATATGGCCGAAAAAGAAGGCTTCTCTTGTAATAAGCTGTATGAAGATGATCATTATCTATACGTAGCAGAACTTGAACTACTTTAAATAAAATAGCGACTGTTTTATCTTGAAAAAGAATAACAGTCGCTATTTTTATATCTATATTTTTGATTCTATTGAGCCGAAGAATGATACTTATCAATGTATCTTTGTATATCTGCTTCGATACGCTTATAGAATTCTGAATCTCGAAACTCCGTATTAAACTTAAGCACATCGTATATATTCGCGGTTGAGTGTCGATAATGAGTCTCCGAATTAGATCGTTCATCATCCCCTCGTCCCAACTCATGAATCTCTTCCAAGCGTTCGTTGATCAAAGCATTACATACCGGGCGCAATAACGATAATGCAACTTTCTCCATCAAGGTATGTCCTTGTATAAATAGATAGCAATTATGAGGAAGCACCCCCAACGATAACAATTCTTGTGCTAACTCGTGCTTAAACTCAAGTAAAGAAGCATGCTCAGTTTCAAGCTCCTCTAATTTTATCTTCGTTCTTCGATGAAGACGTTGCAAAGCCCCCCTACCCTGATCCGCAATGTGAAAAGAATGACCAATACTAATCAACTTACAAAACTCAAGTAGCTTGAAAGCATTCTTATCTCCTTTTCTATAAAATAAAACAGACCAGATAAATAATTCATATATAACTTCAGAATAGTTCTTAAGCCACAACGAGAAGTCGAATATTCGCCTCGAATTGTTCGTTGCCTGCATACATGCAATATCCAATTGCCGATCCATACACCAGTAATTCTCTATCGAATAACAATAGGTTTGAAAGATTGCATCAGATCTATTTATTTTAGAAGAGATATATGTCGTATCTTGAAGTAAATAATCATAATCACTATCTACGCAAACAACCAAGCTTTCTCCTGATTGCAAAGCACCAACTTCTTTAAAACGACTGAGTGCCTCTTTTTTCCCCTTAGTCAGCGTATCGCGAGAAGCAGGAAATATATCAAACTTAAGTTGATCGGTTTCAAATCGCCTAAGCACATTACCCCAAAAACCAATATCATCATAACTCTCTACATAAGCATAAATCTTACGTATCGAATTTTTACGCTGCATCTTGGATAAAGCGGTAAAATAACCAGAGTTTAGATTGTTGTTCAAATTGGGCTTCATAACTTAAGGCATTAGTGTCGTAACATCGAATACTTCTGTAACCTTGTCACTCCATCCGTCCATAATTACAGCCGGAGAATGAGTAGCTAATATAATTTGAGCATTACCATTCAGTTGTCGAATCAAATCGATTAATTGGCGTTGCCATTCAAAATGCAACGATATTTCAGGTTCATCGAGCAATAAAATGCAATGCTTATTATTTTGAATAAGTACAGTAAGTAAGATTGCTAAGATTTGTTTCTCTCCTGCCGAAAGCTGATGAGGTAGGATCTCTTCTTCGCCGCATAAGAAAGCAATCTCATTCTTTGTACGATCAACTTTCTTTCCTGTTTGCTCAAACAACTTATCTAGTATATCCAGAAACGTCTCTTTCTTTTGCATCAATGCCGATACTTTATCAGATTTATCTGCTGCCGAACTATGATCAGAAAAGATAGAGAAAGCCTCTTTACCTAGGTTCACCTGATAATCTAAATAAGCCTTTTGCAGTTTATAGATTTTCCAATCCAAATCAGTTGCAACTCGATTATCCGACAAACGGCGAATATCTTCCGCTCCTATAAGTGGCCTATCAAAACTACTAATCATATCCATACCCAGATGAGAATGCAGTAATGTAAAATCAGCCGGAAGCATCGCTTGCTCTATTGTTTCAGACACTTTATAAATCATACCGTCTCTATAGACCAATGAAAGCCCGGTATTAGCTACAACTTTCATACCTTTGATATGACGACTCACATAATCGGAAGCAATAGTACCTTTGTATAAAGTATAAAGGCATTCAAGTGTAGTACTTTTTCCGCTACCATTGATTCCCGATAAGACGTTTACATCTGAGGTTAATTCCCAACTAATATTTCGACTTCCCCATAAGCCATATATTTCTACACGCTTAATATATAATGGTTGTGTATTCATGAGTGTTTTCTATTTATCTATTTTAAATAAGACTCCGATAAAAGCGAAGATACAAAAATATATTATCTCTAATTATTTATTTAATTATTGGTTTAAAGCAGACAAGTAAACGAACTTAACTATTTACATACGTTAACTACAAACACCAATTTACAAGAGTGTTATCATAACAACCCTCACAAAGAATTAAAATTACACAACTATGGAATATTTATCACTTTATCGCTTGTTTATTAATTAATCGTGGTTACATTAGGGCTATGAAAAAATCAAGTAATTAAGAATTAAAGTCTTCTAATATTATGTATTGCAACAAAGAACTAAGATTTAAAGATCTGGCAACTATCTATTTACCAAACAGATCAAAGAAAGCGGCAGCAATCGCCATGCTAAGATGGATAAATTACAATCGTGACTTGCGCGATGAACTCATCGACCTCAATTGGCGTCCGGCACATAAAACACTTACGACAATGCAAGTGTATTGCATCATCAGTAAGCTGGGAGATCCTTTAACAATAAACAACAATTCGATATGAAAAGATCCTTTATTTGGAAACAAAAAATCTCTATGTCAACACAGTAATTCTACTGAACGAGACATAGAGATTTTTTTATCTAAACATCAAATATTCTTTATTGCTTTGCTATAATATCTTGCATTAGAATTTTCAAAGCCTCCGCACCATAATCACAGCTAAAATCAGGAACTAATTCACTGATCATTTGTGATGCATTTAAAACACAAACATCCAGTTTGGATAGTCGATCGTAAGTTAATCTATCACCCTCTATCTCGGGAGAACCACAAAGACCACTCACAACTTTAACCGAAAATCCCAACTGCACTGCATCAAAAGCAGACCAGAACAGATTTATATCCGTAAGTAATCCTCCCATAAACAAATTCCGTCTGCCCAATTTAAGCAAGGCCTCTTTAAGCTCTGGATTACTCCAACAACTATGACCACCTTCTCGGCTAAATAGTTTTGAAGGAAACTCTACAATCTCCTCTTTCACTTCCTTTATAAGTCCACCACAAACATCGTGCATCCCTGATGTGACAAACAAAGGTAAATCATAAGCCTTTGCAAACTTAATTGCAACATTACAATTCTGCCTTATCACGTCATGAGGTTTACTCGTAACACATTCGAGCAAACCAATCTGATGATCGATAAGTATAATTGCCGAATCATCCGGCGTAAATCGTTGTAGCTTCATACGAATAATCTTTGCTACTATAACACATGCGCCAAACGAATGTTGCAGAGGATAAGAATAATTAGAAACTTGCCAATATAATATACACTATGACAACCTATCGAGAAATGCTGCTACAAGTGTGCGCATTCGAAGCGAAGCCTCGTTAGCAGCCTTGATAACATCATTACCATCATTTACAAAATCATCTGCAAAATTAAACGCCTCGTTGCTAATCACAGACATACCTAAAACACGAATATCACAATGACGTGCAACAATAACTTCAGGCACCGTAGACATTCCTACGGCATCTCCCCCAATACGTCGGATGTATTCATATTCGGCCGGAGTTTCAAACGTAGGTCCGGTAAGTCCGGCATAAACACCCGAGTGCAACATCATATTCCTGCTATAAGCAACTTCATGCATCAGCGAGGCCAATTCCCGATCATAGGCACGAGTCATATCAGCAAAGCGCGGACCAAACTCTTCTATATTTTTCCCGATAAGCGGATTAGGCATCAGATTAATGTGATCTTTGATCAACATCAAGTCTCCTAAACGATATGTCATGTTTACACCACCTGCGGCATTCGAAACAATAAGCACCTCAACCCCCAAAAGCTTCATTACCCGTACCGGAAATGTTACTTGTTGCATCGTATAACCTTCGTAATGATGAAAACGACCTTGCATTGCAACAACTTGTTTACCTCCCAACGTTCCGAAAATCATATTTCCTTTATGCCCCATTGCTGTGGAATTCATAAAATTAGGAATCTCACTATATGGAATAACCGTAGGATTGTCGATATCATCAGCAAGCGGTCCTAGTCCGCTGCCCAATATAATACCAACTTTCGGTAAAACATCGATACGTTGTTTTAGATAGTGTGCCGCCTCAACATAATCGGCATAAATATATGTATTCATATCGTAGCTATTTAATCGTTCAAAAAATCAACGCTCCATCAACTTATAAGCCAAGTCTGAAGCCTTATCCAAAATTAAATCTTCATCCTTGATCTGTTTGTTACGCATTAGAACTTTACCGTCACAAATAACTGTGTCGATACAGTATCCGTTTGCCGCATAAACCAAATTTGAAACAAAATTAAAGTTTGGAGCAAATGCAGGTATTTTCAGATCAACCAATGCAATATCGGCAAGCATACCCTCTTTTATTTCTCCGGCATTCAATCCTAAAATATGTGCACCACCTTTGGTTGCCATGTCAAAAACATCCGGAGCGGTCATAGCTTCCGGATCTTTGCGCCATGCTTTACCAAGTAGAGAAGCCACTTTCATAACCTCTACCATATCCAGATTGTTTGACGAACTACAACCATCCGTACCAAGACCTACCGTAATACCGGCTTTACGCATCTCATCAGCTTTGAAATGCATACCCGAGGCAAGCTTTAAATTTGAGTTCGGATTATGCACCACTTTCACGTCATGATCGGCAAGCATTTTCATCTCTTCATCATCAAGCCAGATGCAGTGCGCAACAACCAGATTTGGAGATAAAATACCGAGTTCCTTTAAATAACGAACGGGAGTAAGTCCGAAGTTCTTTAATGAATTCTGCACCTCTACTTCTGTCTCTGCTAAATGGAGGTGCAACAACATATCATGCTCCTTTGCTACATCAGAAGACCAGCGAAGCAATTCGCCCGAAACCGTATAGATTGCATGTGGCCCCAAAGCCATTCGAATACGATCACCATGAAGCAATGGTCTATTAATCAATTTCGCAACGCGCTTCTTCACCTTTTCAGTTATCTTCGAATCAAAATGATCAAAGAAAGCTTCGGTCAGAAATCCCCTTATCCCCATCTCCTCTACAGCCTGCGCCGTAGCATCATACATGTGATACATATCTAGAAAAGATGTTGTTCCTGTGCGAATCATTTCCAGACAAGCCAATTTTGCCCCCCAATACACATCTTCTTCCGTTAGTTTCGCCTCATTGGGCCAAATCTTTTCCGTAAGCCAAGGCTCAAGCTTCATATCATCCGCAAAACCGCGAAACAAAGTCATCGCCGCATGCGTATGACAATTTACCAATCCCGGAATGATTGCTTTCTTTCGTCCATCAATGATTTCACAATCGTCGCAACAAATGTTTTCACCAATTTGGGCAATAATATTGTCCTTGATTAGTACATCTACCTCTTTATCATACAGTAAAACCTGCTTAATAAGTATACTCATATTCTTATGGGGATATTCTTTATTTAATTTAATCGTATCTCAAAGTAAGAACTATTTTACGATTTAGTGATGCTAATAATTACAAAAAAATAGCTATGTTTGCCTTAAACAATTACAATTCATAATCTTACATCTAAATTATTGGCACCATGAATACACTAATTAAGTCCTTATTTCTAGGAAGTGTTTTATTTGCTTCTACATCTGTATCAGCACAAAAAGTAGAATTATTCAATGGAAAGAACCTCAACAACTGGAACTTCTTTCTAGACACTAAGTCCACTGCAAAACCGGCAGAGATCTTTAGCGTTGAAGATGGCATTATCACCATCAAAGGGACACCTTTCGGATACATGTACACCAAAGAAATGTACGACAACTTTCACCTACACTTGCAATGGCGATGGAAAGACACAGCAAGTAACAGCGGAATCTTTCTATTTGTGCAACCGGGCGAAAAACTATGGCCCAATGCAATAGAGGCACAACTTTGTGCCGGTCAGGCAGGAGACTTTGTTTTGTTAGGAGGCTCTGATGTATCTGAGTTTAAAACGAAACCGGGAGAAAAACGTCCCGATTTCCCTGTCGTAGAAAAGCTAAACCCATCGAATGAGAAGCCTACCGGAGAATGGAATACAGCCGACATCTATTGCCGCAATGGCTCCATCGTTGTTGAGATCAATGGCGAAGTTCAAAACATGGGAACACAATCCATGCACAAGAAAGGTTACATCGGACTACAAAGTGAAGGTGAACCTATTCAATTCAGAGATATATGGTTGAAAAAACTATAATACAGAAATTCACAATCTAAAGACATGAAACAAAAGATCCTTTTACCATTACTTGTTCCGTTTCTTGCGGCTTGTAGTCAACCGAAAGACAAAGCTGTAGAAACGCAATGTGCAGCAACGTTGACCACTTGCAGCGAACAATCCGGTAAACAACAAGCTAGTTTGCAATTTAATAACGCAGACTTCTACAACACCGATGGTACGTTCAACGAAGATAAAGCAAAAGATGCTGTAATCCGGTTAATGACATACCACAACTACCCGGTAGCAGAAGACACGAAAGCAAAGATTTGGGTTAGTGACTATGGCACAGGCAAGTTTACCGAGCTCGGACTCGCATGCATTGGCTATAGTAATAACCTGGAAGATGGCTATATGCTGCAAGACCTCTTTCTTCTACCCAATCAAATGCTTCCCGAGCACTGGCACATCGAAGCAGGCAAATACCCTGCAAAGATGGAAGGATGGTTGGTGCGAAACGGGAAAAGTTATATCGTAGGTGTAGGAGAAGATAATCTTGCTTCATTTACCGACATCAAGATTCCTCAATGCCACGACAACGGAGCTGTTACCGTAAAACATGTGATTCCTGCAGAAGGAGGCGTATTTGTACCGTTGGCTGAAAAGCTTTCACACCACTGGCAATTTGCCGGACCCGAAGGTGCTGTTATCTCAGAAGTTGCAAACGGGCATGTGAATGAAAACGTCAGACATCAGGTAAAAGCGATTAATGATCATTTCTTAGGGAAGTAATCAAAATAAATCCCCTTATTCAACTAAAACTATTCTATACGAATGAGCAAAGTGAATAAGGGGATTTTTATTTTTAGTTATACTGGATTCCAGTCTTTACAAAGCTGCGGCAACCGCATCGGGCCAACGCACAGCTTTACCCGTTGCTTTGAACGTAGGCATTTGTGCATCTACACTACGCAGATGGTTACCAAGCTGCTTGGCCAACTTCTTTACAAGTTTCGGATTTGTTGCTGCTAAATTGGTTGTTTCACCCAAATCATTGGCTATATTATACAATTCAAAAGACTCGTTTTCGTGGAAATAAATCAACTTATAATCCCCCTTACGAATGGTACTTGTAGCTCCGATACCCGGGCCCGTAGGTCCCCAGTTATTCGGAAAGTGCCAATAAAGCGCACGCTTATTGCCCGTTGCTTTTCCCTTTAAGCTACCGATGAAACTCTCTCCGTCGACTGTTTGAATTGTCTTTGGTCTTGAAACACCAGCCATCTCAAGTATAGTCGGATAATAATCTTCCGCAATCAAATAATCCTTGCACACCGATCCGGGAGTTGTAACACCATTCCACTTCACAATCATTGGTTCGCGGATACCACCTTCGTAGGCCGAACCCTTTCCACTGTTTAGCGGCTTATTGTGCGTATGTGGTTTACCGGCACGCGGAGCCAAACTAAAGCCTCCATTATCCGACATAAACAAAATCACGGTGTTATCATCGAGGTTCCTCTTCTCTAAGTAGTCCATGATATCGCCAATACTTTTATCCATACCCTCTACCAGCGAAGCATAAGCAGCTTCGATTTCAGGCATTCCTTTATCTAAGTATTTTTGATAAAAGCGTTTGTCTGCCATAATCGGAACATGCACCGCATAATGAGCCATGTATAAGAAAAACGGTTTGTCAATCGTTTGAGCCGAATCAAGAGCAGCCAATGCTTCCAAAGTAAGCGCCTCACTTGCAAACACATCTGTACCGTGATATTTCTCTAGTCCCGGTACCCCCCAAGGCAATGTATGCTTACCGGCCACCTTATTCCCATAGTTCTGTTCGCCGAGATAACTACCCAAACCACCGGCAGCATGCCCTGCAATGTTTACATCAAATCCCATGTTGAGCGGATTCTCACAAGGAAGTGTTTGCGCAGCAAAGTGAGCTTTACCACAATGAATGGTATGATAGCCTGCTCCTTGCAATAATTGAGAAAGCGTCGTTGCCATAACCGTGTTGTTTATTCCCGGTTCGGTTGCTATTCCATTCACATTCCACGAAGGGTAAGACAAAAGCTTGTGCTCACTATCTACAGACGCATCTTTCTCCAGTGTCCAGTTTGTAACACGATGTCGCGCCGCATTCATCCCCGTAAAAAGGCTCACACGTGTAGGCGAACTTACACTATTGGCATACGCCTGTGTAAACTTCATCCCCTGCGATGCTAGTCGCTCCATATTGGGCGTCTCGTATAGTTTATTAAACTCACTTGGTTTGTCGTCGAAAGGAAGCGACGTATCTTGCCACCCCATGTCATCAACCAGAAATAGAATAATATTAGGCTGTTTGCTCTGAGCATAACCAGACAGAGCTAATGACGATAATAATGCGGCTCCTATCCGCATGGTTGCGTTTTTCATTTGTTAGCTATCTAAAAAGTGTATAAATACAAACTTACGAATTTGAACCGAGTATGCCCTTTCTTTACACTAAGAAAAATACAACATCTTTACAATAAGCTTCATTCACAAGTTCCGAATAATGCTACATTTTATAGCACAAAGGCTTGACCGCAATGTGTTTTTGTATTACTTTGCGTGCATTAACAATAATAACTTTTAGCTACAATCATGAATCACAAACTTCTTTCGTCAGGAGTTGCTTTGTTGCTGCTATCGACACAGTATGCATGTACCGATACGAATCAGATACAAACAACAAACTATGCATACGACCTTTCGTTCAATGATCTTGCATCAACGTGGGACGAAGGCATGCCCTTAGGAAACTCGATCATCGGCGCCTTGATCTGGGAAAAAGGCAATAAACTTCGCATGTCGCTAGACCGCGTAGATCTGTGGGACTTGCGCGATTCGCCAATTACGTCAGATCCCGACTTCTCTTTCAAGTACGTGCAAGAACAAGTACGCAAGAAAGATTACAAACCGGTACAAGATAAATTCGATGCCCCATACGAAGAACTTCCTGCTCCATCTAAGATACCCGGAGCCGCATTGGAATTTAACGTCGACGCATTGGGCAACGTAAAGCAAAACAGACTTCACTTAAAAGAAGCCGTTAACGAAGTAGAATGGGAAAACGGTACACGCATGCTTTCCTTTGTACATGCAGAGCAACCGGTAGGATGGTTTATCTTTGAAAACCTGACCGACTCGCTTCCTATGAATTTGATCCCACCTGTATATCAAAAGCAAGCAGACGACAAAGGCGATCAAAGTTCGGTAAGCGGACTTAGTCTCGGACGCCTTGGCTACGAACAAGGGACACTCAATACGGACGGCAATAAGATCGTTTTCGATCAAAAAGGCTGGGACGACTTCACCTATCAAGTAGCCGTAAAGTGGAAACAAGAAGGCAACAAATTGATCGGAGTATGGAGTATCACCTCTTCGCTTGTAGATGAAAAAGCTTCTCAATTGGTAGAAGATGCTTTGCAACGCGACATCTATGCCGACTTTAATTCGCACAACGATTGGTGGAAAAACTTCTGGAGTAAGTCGGAGATCTCTATACCGGATTCGGTCATCGAAAAGCAATACTACAATGAAATCTATAAGTTAGGCTCTACCGCACGCGAAAACTCCTACCCGATTTCGCTTCAGGCGGTATGGACTGCCGACAACGGGCAACTTCCACC
>DLYT01000129.1:0-5886 GCA_003447595.1 Porphyromonadaceae bacterium | reverse complement strand
GCCTATACAGGAAATTACCTGACCGAAGCAATGGGTTACCTCAATACTTTTTTGAATCAAAAAGAAATCAATAAAGAATATACCAAGAAATACTTTGGAACATCCGGACTTAACGTGCCGGGCGTGTGCGACCTGCAAGGAAAACCAATGGGCGGATGGATTCAATATTCGCTTAGCCCTACCGTATCGGCATGGCTTTCTCAGCACTTCTATTTGCAATGGAAATACAGTGATGACAAAGAATTCCTTTCGGCTACGGCTTATCCTTACTTGAAAGATGTGGCCACTCACCTCGAAGAAGTAAGTATCGTCAACGAAAAAGGAGAACGCACCTTACCAATCAGTTCGTCGCCGGAGTTTAACGACAACAGCATCACTGCCTGGTTCCCAACCATTACCAACTACGACTTGGGCTTGATGAAGTTTGCCTTCAAAGCATCGGCAGAGATGGCCGCGGCATTAGGCAACACAAATGACGCGACACACTGGCAAGAATTATACAATCAAATGCCGGCATTTACAACAGATACTAAAGGAAGTTTGGTCGTAGCAGAAGGACATCCGTACGATGCCTCACACCGTCACTTCTCACACATGATGCCTTTTCACCCGCTTGGCTTGATCGACTATAGCAATGGAGAGGCCGACAAAGCCATTATCGACGCATCGATCGCTTCACTCGAAACCTTTGGCCCGGGCTGGTGGACAGGTTACTCATACAGCTGGTTTGCCAACATGAAAGCAAGAGCCATGGACGGAGAAGGCGCGGCGAAAGCTTTGCAAGACTTTGCCAACTGTTTCTGCTTACGCAATACATTCCATGTAAACGGCGACCAGTCGAAGTCGGGCAAGTCAAACTTTACCTACCGTCCGTTTACACTCGAAGGAAACTTTGCCTTCGCATCGGGCGTGCAAGATATGTTGTTGCAAAGTCACACCGATACGATCAAGATATTCCCGGCCGTGCCTGCAAGTTGGAACAACATTTCGTTCCGCGACTTACGTGCGCAACGCGGCGTTTTGGTTTCGGCACAAAAAGAAAACGGTAAGATCAAAAGCGTAACATTCAAGTCAGACCACGGAACACCGTTCTTCGTAAAAGACCCATTTGGCGCAGATGCCGCATTTATGGTTAAGTCGCCAAACAAAGACGCAGCCATCAGCACAGCTCAACCGGGTATCATGAAGATCGAACTAAAACCGGGAGAAGAACTTACACTCGCAGCTAAGTAATCTACACCTAGATACATCGAACAATCCCGATTGAAACACCTTTGCAAAGAGGCGTTCTCAATCGGGATTTCTTATTTAGTTGCGATGAAGAATTCGTTTTCATCGTGTGAAGATTCAATTACAACAATGCAAATAGTTGTATAATCGCATATTTTGCAGTAGGTTTGCAATAACATAAAAACATAAATTTAATGCAATCTATCGATACTATACCTCAAGACTTTCACATCAAGTGGTCGCGCATCCAAGCGATCATGCAACGCAACAACTTCGACGCCTGCATTCTTACCATCGGCGTAAACCTATATTACACAACCGGCGTCATGTTTAACGGTTACTTCTACCTACCACAACAAGGCGAACCGATCTTCTTTGTAAAGCGTCCCGATGCATGGAAAGACAAGCGCGTTGCACTGATTCGCAAACCCGAACAAATCACTGAGATCCTCGAAAAGAAAGGAATGCCGCTTCCGAAGAAGATACTACTCGAAGGCGACGAGCTTACATACAACGAATTCGTTCGCTTGCAATCGATCTTCAATCCCGAAGAAACCGGCAACGCAACAGCCCTTGTGCGTAAAGTACGTATGGTGAAAACTCCGCTCGAAATCGAGCAAACACGCATTTGCGCTGCTAAGCATGCCAAAACCTATTCGGAGATACGTGCGTGCTACAAACCGGGCATGACCGATCTTGATCTGCAATACGAAATCGAATACCGCATGCGTAAAAACGGATCACTTGGTTTGTTCCGTGCATTTGGTTCCAACATGGATATTTACATGGGAAGCTTGCTTGCGGGTGATAATGCCGAGGCTCCGTCTCCTTTCGACTATGCACTGGGCGGAAACGGCGCGCACCCTTCTCTTCCGTTGGGCGCTAACGGCACCGAACTCAAAGAAGGCATGGCGGTAATGATTGATATGGCCGGAAACTACACTCCGTATATGACAGATATGACGCGTGTATTCTCGATCGGCAAACTTCCCGATATTGCTTATCACGGACACAATACTGCGCTAGAGATTCAAAAGCGTATCGAAACAATGGCCATGCCGGGCATGCATTGCAGCGAGATGTACAACATCGCGCTCGAAACAGCCAAAGAAGCCGGACTCGAAGCTCATTTCATGGGCACTAAGTTGCAGGCAAAATTCGTGGGACACGGCGTGGGATTGCAAATCAATGAACTCCCTGTTCTTACTCCACGTTCAAAAGATGTACTCGAAGCCGGAATGATCTTCGCACTAGAGCCTAAGTTTGTATTCAAAGGCATTGGTGCGGTAGGAATCGAAAACACATTCCTCGTTACCGAAACAGGCGTAGAGAAACTAACCATCTTCCCTGAAGAAATACAAGACTTAACTTCTACACTTGAATAATTCTAACTGCTGAGGTTTATATCGGATGATTGTGATTCGATATAAGCCTCATCTTATTTATCGCAATATGAAAAAATTAGGAACATTCTTGCTGCTGCTTTGCGCCGCGGCCGGAACTCAGGCTGCCGACGTATCGAAGGTAAAGCCCGTTAAAAACGTTATCGTGATGATTCCCGACGGAACTTCACTCTCTACAGTTTCGTTGGCTCGCTGGCATCAGTGGTACAACAACCCGCAAGCACCGAATCTAAACATTGATCCTTACTTGAGCGGTACGGTGCGCACGCATTCGTCGAACGCTCCTATCGGCGACTCGGCTCCCACTACATCGTGCTACATGACAGGCCAACCTACCATTACGGGCTTCGTTTCTACCTATCCGTGGGATGCGGGAAAGGATAATATCTATCCGGTAGACTCAGCAATGGCTTACCAACCGTTGATGACAATCCTCGAAGCGGCGCGCTTGAAGCAAGGCAAAGCTGTAGGATTGGTGGTTACTTGCGAATTTACGCATGCGACTCCGGCCGACTGTGCAGCGCACTATTACAAACGTGGCGATTACGATGTGATTGGTTCGCAAATGGCATTCAACGACATCGACGTGATGATTGGTGGCGGTGTTCCATTATTGAAACAAGACGGCAAGGAATACCTAAAAAGCAACGGCTGGGAAGTATATCTAAACGACATGGAAGGTTTCAAAAATGCAGATAACAACCGCACATGGGCGCTGTTTGAAGAGCGCGACCTTCCGTACGATATCGACCGCGACACTACGAAGATTCCTTCGCTTGCACAAATGACAGACAAAGCAATCGACTTGCTTTCGAAAGATAAAGACGGCTTCTTCCTAATGGTAGAAGGCAGCAAAGTAGACTGGGCTGCTCACGCAAACGATCCGGTAGGTATGGCTACCGAATTTCTTGCTTTTGATAAAGCGTGCGGTGTGGCACTTGATTTTGCGAAACGCAATGGCGAAACAGCCGTAATCATTCTTCCCGACCACGGAAACAGCGGATTGAGCATCGGTGCCAAGCGTTGTGGCGGATACGACAAGCTGACAAAAGATCAACTATTCGGCCAGTTCTCGCAATTCAAACTTACTGCCGAAGGTTTTGCGAAAAAGCTTGAAGCAACTGCTCCGGCTCAACTTCCGGAATTGTTTGAAACCTACGCAGGTGTAAGACTTACCGACGACGAGTTGAAGTCTATTTATCAACTTCAAAAATATCCGTTGAGCCCGCTTGCCGAAGCTGACAGAACCAACAAACAATCGTTGAGTTCGTTTATGAGCGAGTTCTTTACCTCGAAAACTTGTTTCGGTTTCACCACCGGCGGTCACACAGGTGAAGACGTTTTCCTAGCCTCGTATCACCCACAAGATACACGCCCATTTGGCTTGTGGAACAACACGGATATCAATAAATACCTTTGTGCGTTGTTTGGCATGGAAGGACAACTTCCGCAACTTACTTCCGAGTACTTTGCAAAACACAGCGACGTATTCGACGGATACAAATACAAGATCATCGAGCCGAAAGACAAGGATGGTTATCCTACGCTTGAGGTAAAAGGCAAAAAGAAAACATTGCTGATCAACCCGTATACGTGTATCGTAGAGCAAGGCAAAAACAAAGTGAAACTAAACTCGGTAGTTGTGTATATGGACAAAACCAATACCTTCTATCTGCCTAAGTCTCTTCGCGACTTGTTGCAATAAATCACGTTGAGCTGCGGCTTTTGTTCTTGAAATAAAAGCCTACAGCTTTAATAAATACACAACAGCGGCAATCGAGGAAATATCCTTGATTGCCGCTGTTTGGTTTTACAACTCCTCTGCTCGTTACCTTTATTCTTATGATTGACTCCTTTGCATTTCCGCCACATCCTTCATGCCTTAATATGTACAATAAGCCACCTTTTCGCAAAAACGACAAGCTCTTCTCACAGCCTCATTTTTACGTTTTTGCAGTCGTTTTTGCTCCTAGATTGGAGAAATCTACTCATTTTTGACCGTCAGAAAACGGCTTTTTCAGCTGCATCCCGTTGAGTTTTTGAGCAAATGTTTCGTGATTCGTCTCAAAAGCATGTAAGCTTTGCAAAAAAAGCATGCTTACTTCTTTCAAAAACCTTATTACGTTCTCGAAAAAAGGTAATTTACTTTTTTCGAAGACCAAATTATCTTTTCGTGGAGACTTTTTTCATTCACCACGAAGAGTATTTTCGTTCTCCACGAAGACTGTTTTCACTCTTCGTTATAATTGAAAACAGTCTTCACTATAACTAAAAAGCATTTTCACTGAAAATAATCCGAATGTCGGCAAAAACAATCCGCCTCAACTCCATCACACACCTTCCTACCCTTACCAATGCCCAGCGCAAAGCAAATAACGCAACGAGAGCGACTTGACCGATGCAAAAAGTTTTTACCACAGCCTCTCCGCAAACAAAACGTCACTCTGAAAGAAAGTTCTCACTAGTCTCTAAAATATTCCGTTACACCCTCGCGACTTTTCACAGCAAAATGCTGTTTCCCACATTACCGCCTCAACAAACAATCTAGCTCAAAAAGCAGCCTTTTCACCACAAACTCACGAATCACTACCCGTAATGCCCCCATTCTACAACAATCGGCAAATAACAATAAGCCCAGTATCAACCATGCTCCGTAGAGCCAATAAAAAAGAAAGCGGTGCACTTCTACGATGAAATCTGCCAAAGGCAAAATCATCTGAAGCACACCGCCTGAAAAACACCAATAGAGTTAAGTCTTAAATATATGTAGAAGAAATTATGTATTCATTGAATGCAAGATCCGGTTTTCTTATTCTTCAACTAAGAAGAAGTCGAGCCCTAAGATCGAATTTCCGACAAGTTTGTTGGGTTTAAACTGAATGTCGAAAGCATTGTCGACGGGCGTACAAACGCCCAAATCAATATAGGGAGTCGACATGCCCGAATGCCCGGTATTGAACGACTGAGTCGTTTTGAGTTTGCCGTTTATATAAATATCAAACGTTCCCATTTGCGGGCCTACCGCAGCACAAAGTCGTAGGTGAGCCGGCGCAAAACGCTCGGTAATTTTTACGTTTACCACGTCATCTACTGATTGCAAAAGGAAAGACTTCATTGCTCCGTTACTTACTTCGCCCCATATTTTAAGTTCCGGATCCGCCTCAACCTTGCCTTCCACCTTGTAAGTTGTCAGGTTCTCGCACTCGATAGCTCCCAGCACAGTAAATACTTCTCCTTTCTTTGCTTCGTTAAA
>DLYT01000028.1:13375-13604 GCA_003447595.1 Porphyromonadaceae bacterium | reverse complement strand
CATTTCTATTATTAAAAAGAAGATCGAGAATCATTCTTATATCCTCTTGGGATAATAATGACTTGCGTTTGTTTGTTTCGTCAAGTGAAAGTAGCGATGCTAATTGTCCTATAATAGGATAAGTAAAATTATTATTTATTTCTTGAACTGAGTTATTTAATCTAGCGATTGCTTCTAGGTTATATATTGCTCCAATAACTAAATCATGCGATTGACAAGAAAGCAATTA
>DLYT01000028.1:12759-13178 GCA_003447595.1 Porphyromonadaceae bacterium | reverse complement strand
ACAAGAAAGCAATTCTAAAGCCTTTAAATATCTATTCGAAATCTGCTCTTCAAGTTGTAAGTTTATTTGCTGTGTTATCTGCTCTTTTTGGAGCTGTATTTGTCTTTCTTGTTGATCAAATCTTTTTTGTGAAAGATGTATGTTGTATAAAACACTGAAAGATCCACCAACGGCAATCCATAATGTCAAAGCATCCTTTAGTGGTATACCAAAAGTATATAATGGTTTCGTTCCCCACCACAAATAGCTTGAACAATTATCTCCAATTATAACTAAAATAAAAGGAGCCAGGAAGACGACTAAAGCTATAGTGAATTTATGTTTGATCAGAAATTTTTTCATAGTCTATGTCTTTTGTAAGTTCTGCAAACTTATAATGGAATATTACACGTTGTTGCTTATATAGCAAAGGTACAATT
>DLYT01000028.1:11917-12578 GCA_003447595.1 Porphyromonadaceae bacterium | reverse complement strand
ATAGCAAAGGTACAATTTGAAAGTAATTCACAGCTATATTAGTGTTTTGAGTTTTTTTTAAACCGAAGTTTGCAGGTTGAAAACAATAAACTATATTTGCAACAAATAATTCACTCCAAATGAGTTGCAGCTCATCCGGAGTGAAGTTTTAAAACATAATGTTAATTAATAAAACTCATAATGCTCAGGCATGTACTGATGATCTGAGTTGTTAGAAGGATGATTCCTAGTATTTCCTTCAATGAGTCACTACGTCTTTTCATTTGTTGGTGTTTAATGTTTGACATTAAAAAAAAGTAGCAGACATTAAGTCTATCAGAGAAGCTCATAAGGTTGTCCCCTTATGGGCTTTTTTACATTTCAAATGTAGGTTAAGTGAAAATACTTGCCAAATGTATAACATTAAAATAATATTTATGTCAATAAGTTTTTATCCATTTCGATGTATGCTCTTACTCTATATATGTTATTTATGCTTACAATAGGATTGTTTCATCTTATTTATGTCAAATGTATTAACTATTTTGATGCGTTCAAAAATCTACTTCTGTTGTTTCTTTCCTTTTATTTCTTATGATCGTAATCCTAGCAATTTTTTGCAATTAAGATTGTGCAGCATAGAAAAAGGGCTCAGTTTAGTTTGGTCATAATGATGTGATTT
>DLYT01000028.1:5857-11750 GCA_003447595.1 Porphyromonadaceae bacterium | reverse complement strand
TTTGGTCATAATGATGTGATTTGTTCTGTTTTTTGTAGCCCAAGCGGTTTTTCGTTTATCATAAAGACTTTTGCATCTTATAGATAA
Organism: Porphyromonadaceae bacterium; assembly: GCA_003447595.1. Classification (GTDB taxonomy): domain Bacteria; phylum Bacteroidota; class Bacteroidia; order Bacteroidales; family CAMTPD01; genus UBA12018. The sequence continues at coordinate 11,663 of DLYT01000028.1, read as the reverse complement.
ACAAACTGCCGGCATAATCATCTAAACCAATAGAGATTGTGCCGGCAGTATTAGTAGTCTTAGTCGTATTAATATTAGCAGTATTAGTAGCATGAGCAGTAATAGCAGCAGTATTCGTAGTATCAGCAAATGTGATTTGTTGTTGTGATACTAGTAGATGTTGGGGTTGGTGTTTGAGTTTAGATGATTGCGGGAGTTTACCGGGAGGCTTTCGAGGTTGTTTATGTAAAAGCCGCTTGTCAACTCTCCGGCCCAGGGGCCATAGGTCATGCCGCTGCTGTGGGAGTAGCCTATGCAATGCCCCAGCTCATGAAAGATTACACCTGCATTGTATTTGGAGCTGTAGTGCTGCAAATAAACAGATTGCGCTACACCCCATGTTCTTCCTCCGCCTAAGCCGTTCACGCCATTTCCGGTATATACCAGGCCTACATTAAAACCACTATGTCTGGTTATGGCCGGAATAATGGTGGTCACATCCACGATGTCCGTTGCTCCGCCATTTCCCCATATCAGTCCTTGATAGGCCAGCAGTTCTTGTTCGTACTCAGGTAGGGTAAACATATAACCGGCATTCAGCCATATCGCTATCGACTCTCTGATATGCACCGGGCGTATTCCCATCCAGTTGCCCGCAGGTGCGCCATTCCAGGCATCGGGATCTCCGCCAAAGCTGTTGAATCGGATATACCATTTCGCTTGAATCTGCTTTATTTTTTCCATGAACGGATCGTTGCATTCCAGCTCCAAGCCCGAAGTTGCCAGTGCCCGTACCTCTGCCGGTGTCAACTGTATTCGCGAGTTAGACTCCATGGTAAATTCCTGTACAGGCATTTGATTCGAAAACGAGAAGCGCGCATCACAGAAAGCCGGAATGCTATCGTAATAGGCTAGCAAAACACGCTCGCCATAGATTTTGTCAGACGACCACACCGAGACATTCTGAATAGGAACCGGAGAATAAAAACGGCTCATCAATTCGTTATTCTCAGTTAGCGACAGCTGAAGGGGTTTGTGGATATAAAACGAACGTTCAGCTTCGTTGTAGAAAATAGATTTCGGTTCGTCGTCTTGTAAAATAAGTCCACGATTCTCCTCGTCATAAAACGCTCTGCTGATATATAACATTCCGTTTTTCGAGTCGGGATGATTCGAAAGATCCAGATTCACCGCTACACGCATACCGGTATTGAGTGCCAGTTGCGTCGTCTCGGTCATGCTGTACGCGTCGTTTTTATGATTTACCGTTTCGATGGTAAAGTCCATAGTTACAGGCTCGCTGCTAGTCTGAGGCATAAAGAAGCAATCTGTATGTTCGCCGATCGACTGCTCACCCTTATAGGTTGCCTCTCCCTGCAACGTGCCATCTACCGTAAACTCAGAATAGAATGTATATTGTTTATCGATCGACAGGCGGATATCGCGTATCGAATTTTGCAGATAAGGAGAGGGTACTACCTTTTGCACATCGACAAAACTCAGCACCGGAGCCAATTTTACATCGAAGGTCTCCTCGGTTTCCAAGCTCACGCGAAAAGCATAAGATGTGTGGTACAGCGCACCGTCAAACAGTAAAGGGATCTCATCGTTTTCAAAGAAAAACCACTTGTCTTCAGTAGAAGCAATTGCCGTGTTTATTCTTAGTCCCGACTGATGCAGTTGTTCACTATAAGCCAATACATACATCTGATAGTCGCCCGTAGGCAGTGGCTCCATCACAATTTTGCCCGACTCTTTATGATAGTCTGATTGAATTTCGTGAATGAAAGTCCCGTCTTTTCTAGCTAGCAGGTAAATGACGGTGAGGTCGTCCATGCCACCTTTTTGCGTCCCCTCAGGTGTATGCTCTACAGAAGAAGACTGCGAAGAAGAAAGGTGTAATGAGGACTGCTGCGAAGAAGAAGGCTGCGAAGGCGTAAGCTGCAAATTGAAGGAGAGTGCAAAGCGCTGAGAGAGTACATCCTCAACCTCCGATGCACATCCGCTACACAGCAGAAAAAGCACAGAGAGCACAGAGAGCAATAGATAGCGTTGCACAGATTGAATGTTCGTTTTTTTATACATCATCGCGCGTAATTAATTGATCACATAATTTACAGGAGATTTCACACAACGAATCGTGCGCGTATGCACTCCCGGTCCGCTCAGGTTGCCATAACTGCTTCTGTTGTTGTTGAAATCGGTCACAAAGTGAGTAGGTCCCGTCGTTACCACAGGGATAATGATTTGTCCCAATGTGATTGTTTTATCGGCCGACTGATTTCCCAGACCTGTAAACACCATCGTTTCGCCCCGATAATTACGAATGTCCGTAATGCATAGAAACGAAACCTCCGGTACCACAATCCCATCAATGGTAAGATTGTTGCGCGTAAATCGGTGTATATCGTAGCGGTTGTTTCCCGCGCTCGAATTGTAAGGATTTGTAGCCCCCGAGGCAGGCAAATTCAGTTGTCCTCCCGTGTACCAGATGTGATTCCACGCATCTCTGTCGGGCATTTCAAAACCACTGGGGCAGTGCGCGTCGGCCGGGCCATTGCTCACTTGTCCGTCCGGAATATCCGAATAACCCTCGTAAAGAAGTACGGGCGTGGTTTCACCGTCGGGAATACAGCTTTTCAGATACAGTCCGTTCGTGCTTTTTCCTTTATACGTAGCTCCGGCATAATATATAAAATCTTCGTCCGAACATGTTTTCAGAAACTCGTAAAACGTATTGCGGTCCATATCACGATCAAAACCAATCTGATCGGTATAGCTCTTCGAATTGCCACGCATGTTGTATTTGCTCCAGTATTTTCCACCTTGCGTAATCACGGGCAAAGCATATCGTTTGCGTGTAAAGGTGAATACCTCTTCCACACCGTCGGTATAGGTCACGGTCACTACGCTGTGCTGATTCTGACCTGTCGCATCCGTGTCGTTCGGTTTAAAACCACCCTCGAGGGTATTCACGCCATTTTCGCTCACTACCCTGAGCCAGTCAAACTGCTCATCGCCCGATAGCGTTTCAATGCGAGCTATGTCTGAGGTTTGATACCCATTCCAGGCTTCAACCTCTCCAATGTAACCGTCTTTGTAATCGTTCCACAAGGCAGAAGCTTTCGATAGGGTAGCGCTCAGGTTTTTAAACCACGTGCGATATCCTTGCTTTACAATCACGATTTGTTTGTTGTAATATTGAGATTCCGATTTGGATTTAATCATCATCGGGATCAAGGTCTTTACCTGATTGATCTTGCTGCTTTCTACCGTAAGCGTAAATTGATTCCCGATATAGCTGTTTTTCGTGTCGGGCACTACGGCTACTCCGATTTGCGAACTTTCTACTTTCGCCTCCGTTTCTACCGGGGCATTTAGTCCTAAAACAAAAACACCGGAATAATCCGGTGCTATAAATAAGGTATCCAACGTTTCAGATGCAACTACCCCTTCAGGCAATTGCGAAGTTGAAAGATCTATTTTCGGAACAAATCCGCCCGGCTGCGTGTCTACGCTTCCGCCGTCGCCCCAATCCAAGATCGAAAGCGAGGTGTAAATAACCGCACCGTTGCTCTTAATCTTGATTTCGTATTTCTTGTTTCGCTCAATGACCGATGGCAATGTGGCTTTCAGTCTGTTTTTGATTCCGTTGATGCGAACGTAAAGCGTAACCTCAGGAGCCGTTTCCGAGCTTTCAAAAATATAGGCAAAGCCCTCGATTCCATTGTTGAGATTGGTAAAAGCATCCGCTCCGAGCTTTTGTTTCTTCAGCTCTGCGCCTGTGAGTGGAGTCGCATTTCCCGGAAAAACATAACTTCTGTCGATCAGGTTCGCGATTTCGCATGAGTCGATCACAACCTCAAGCTGCGTATCCTTGATTACATCCACACGTGCCACGGAACGCATCAGCTCGATATCCATCAGGTTGTCATTCAAGTCACCGGCCTCTTTCTCTGCCGTGTAGTGTATACCCGGAAACGAGGTTTGGAAGTCGACCGGTTGCGTAGTCAAGGCTTTACATTCGGTCAAACTCGGATGGGTAGCCGTGAAGTCCAAACCGTGATTTCCAGCGATAAACACGATTTTATCAACAACCTTTCCGCCGGTTCCGATCGTATATACCCCTTCGGCCGAATTCAAATTAGTCTCCTTGTGTTGAAGGGCATCTTGACTGTACAAAAGAGCATTGACGTGGTCTAATACACCTGCGGCAGAAGTTTCATAGCGAAACTTCACTGCAAACTGATTCTCCCCAAGGATTGCCGAATCCTGATTCTGGCACGATAAGCAGAGGGTGGCAAAAAGCAAAAAGAAAATTTTTTTCATTGTAAAGTTGGTTAATTAAAGGTTGCTCTCTTCAAACGTAGAAGCAGAGTACATTACATTGCAAATATATAAATATAATCAGAATTATGCTATATTATAGAAATAGCGAGCAATATTGCTCCGTTCTTCTAATTAAATTTAAAACATGAAGGCTATTAGCTTAAAGAGAGTGATGTCGCTGATGACATTGTTGAGTAAACGCAACCAATTGCGTCATGAAAAGCATGCAACAGATTCAGAAAACTTACCCGAGCCTTTGCCAAAGGAGACTGTAGAGGGGTTGGTAAAGATGATGCGATTTACGAGAATGGAGGTCGAATTGTACAACCGGCATGCCTTGCCCGAGAAGCAAATTGATATCACCGAATTGATCGCTTCGGATGGGGAGGTTGTCAAGTTTCCTGAGCTGTTGAATAGTTACGGGATGAGCAATCTTGTCAAGGAGGCCATTGAGAAGAGGTATGTAGTGAATGATAAGAAGCTATGGAGTAACTTTTTGTATCAATGGTCGAGCAAAAGTAAAAAAAAAATCAAACGCGATTCGTTGGTTAAGTATCTCAAATCCAATGAATAAATGTTTTTAGTTTAAATTTTATTATTTTGGTTATTTTCTGATTTTTACAAAGAGCCTTTTTGCTTTCTTTTTGGAGGGAAAATGGTTGATATATCTAGCTTTTTTAAGTTAGGTCTATCATCCGGGGCTCTTTGTTTGGTTCTTTTTTGTAATGGTAGGGTGGTGTTTAATATGCAGTAGTAGAGTTATTTAGGTGCTTTTTTGTGAGCGGTAAAATTCAGAAAACTATTCGGATTAATTGATTTTACTTTGTTGTGTTACGAAAATGTAACGACTTAAATATATACCGATGAAAAACACATTGTTTTCGTTATTTCGATCCGTGCTCAATGTACACGGAGAGAAGATCAAACTAGAGGAGTTTGTAATGTTGCTAAAAAGTCCTGCGCACGCAAAGGCGATCAATCACATGCAGGCAGAGTTGCAAAAGGGAAACAAGGCCGAGTTTGACCGATTGAAAAAGATGCTACCCGGAGTTACCCCCGGTGGCGTGTTTGAGGGAGGCCGTCAGAAGAAGCACCTCAAGGAATTGAGCAGTCTGAAAGTGTTCGATTTCGACCACATCAGCAGCGACAAGATGGATGCTGTTTTTGAAAAAGCCAAGCAAGTGCCGGGAGTTGTCTTGGTAGCCGTGAGTCCGAGCGGAGAGGGGATCAAGATCTTTATGCGGGTAAATGCAACCCTCGAGATGCACGATGATATGTTTCGCTACCTGGCGGCTGAGTTGGAAAAGACACTCGGCATCGAGGTGGATCAAAGCGGAAAAGACATCAACCGCCTTTGCTATTTGCCTTCGCCCGATGGGCTGTTTTACAATCCGGACGCAGTAGCAGTAGAGAAGGTGCCAACAACCACAGAAGCAGCAACAACCACATCAGCACCTCGTGCGACAGAAGTGGTAAAAAAAGGTGTAAATACGACCAC
>DLYT01000028.1:3715-5548 GCA_003447595.1 Porphyromonadaceae bacterium | reverse complement strand
GGAGCTCGCAATGAGTTTATATTTAAGTATGCCTGTAAAGCCTGTCAGTGTGGTATTCCACGTCCCATTTCCCAAGCTTGGGCCGAAAGTCGCTATACAACCGCAGACTTCAAGATGGGAGAAATCATCGCAGCCTTTGGCAGTGGCTATACCAGCAACGAAACACTCTATGGAAAAGATGCCGATAAGCTGCAAGCTCTGGTGGAGAAAAACGTACCGGCTTTGGCAGAAGATGACGAAATAACGGGTGAAGAGTTGTACGAAAAAACCAGCCTGATTCCGGATTCGGTATACAGTAGTCTGCCGCAGGTAATATCAGATGCACTTGCCGGTGGTCGCAACAGCAGAGAGAAAGACCTCATGTTGTTATCTGCACTTACCGCGCTAAGCGGTTGCCTGCCCAATGTTTCGGGTATTTATGAGAACAAAAGACATTCACCTCACATCTATTATTTTGTAGTGGCCAAGCCCGGAAGCGGAAAAGGAAAGGCAACACTTCCTTTTCGGTTGGTCGATTCATGGACGAAGTTTTTGTTTACCGAATCGATGCGGGAGGTAGATACGTATGCAGAAGAGCTGCGCAAATACAACGACTATCTCGATGAAGTCAAAGAGCTGAAAAGGCAAAGAGCAAGGGGTAAGAAAGTAACTTTTCCACCATTTCAGGAACCACCGGCAAAAGTGTTTCCGATCGTTCTGCACGAGTCGGCCAATATCAGTCAGATCAAACTTGCTGCCCGACTGGAGCATAACAAAGAGTACGGGTTGATTATTTTAGAATCGGAGGCCGACAACATTACGAAAACACAAAAGAACGATTGGGCTCAGCTCAACGAAATCTTCCGTAAAGCTTATCACCACGAAGATGTAGGTGTTTCTCGTAAAGACGAAGATAATAGCTATCATATCAAAGTACCTAAATTGTCGATCTTTCTCTCGGGCACGCCCAATCAGTTTGCATCGTTTCTCGACAGTCCCGAAAACGGACTCTTCAGCCGCTTTGGTCTTTATGTTTTTGGTGGGGCGATGGAGTGGAACAGTCCGGCTCCTCACAATAATCTCCAAAATCCCGAGCAGCACTACATGGGTCTTTCTCAGCAGGTAATGGAGTATGCTTTGTTTCTGCGTGCCAATCCGTCGAAGTTCAATTTAACCTATCCGCAGTGGGATCGATTTAATGCCGTGTTTAGCGCACAATTTAAACGGACGCAAGAGACCGGTTATCGCTTCGAAGAAGGAGTGGTGGCACGTCATGGTGTGATGGTGTTTCGGGTAGCAATGATTCTTTCGGCCATTCGAAAAGCCGAGAAAGGGCAAACGAGTGAATATCTCATGTGCACCGATGAAGACTTTGAAACAGCCATGTCGATTGTTACTACTTGTTTCGAACATAGTAGATTGATGCTGTCGGGATACAAAGTTACCGATAAACATACAGAAGATTTGAAGCGAGCTTTGTATAACGATGAATTACTCGACCGCATGGCTCCCGAGTTTGTAACACAAGATTTCTACAGATTGGGGAATAGCTATAAACTAACAGATTCTAAGTTGAAGCGTTATTTGAAAGGACTCATAAAACGCAATAAAATTGTGAGGGTAAAAAAAGGAACGTATGCTAAGTTGTAGAACTAGATCATACTGAACTAAATCATACCGATAAGATCTATATTGGTGTGATCTTATCAATATAGATAGAGAGAAGCCGGGCAGTCACCACGTAGTTGATTGTCCGGCTTTTTGTATGAGTATTCAAGTATATTAGCCTGTTTGAGTTTCTATTTTTACACATTGTTGTTTTGGCTAATATCCTTGAATTGTCTGTTTTGTGAT